>NZ_QWLA01000069.1 GCF_003574095.1 Calidithermus roseus | reverse complement strand
GCCAGCGGGTCTTCTCCTTGGCATCCTTGCAGCTACGGTAGCGCTGTTCGAGTTCCTCCAGGCTCAGGTGGGGGTGTAGGGGTATGGCTTTGCTCGGCATGCATTATTATCTACATAGGTTTGGTATAAATCACCACTGCTATTTTGCGTTTTCCATAAACTGCGAAACAGTCTTTTCCTCGCCCAGGAGGCCCCTGGGCCGGTAGAGCAGGATTGCCATGAAGACAAGCGAGATGAATAGATAGCGAAGGTAAGGGCTGCGGGCGGGGAGATCTTCGGAGATGGCTGCCAGGAAGGGGGTGAGGGTATCGGTCAGGAAGGCCGTGCCCGTCCAGACCCCCCAGATGACGAAAGCCCCCAGGATGGCCCCCTTGTTGTTGCCGCTGCCTCCCAGCATCAGCATTACCCAGATCAGGAAGGTGCCGAAGAGGGGGATGAAATGGCCGTAGTCGATCGAGACCAGGAAATGAGCGTAAAAAGCCCCGCCGATACCCATGATCATGGCTCCTACCACGAAGGCCTCGAGCTTGAAGGCAAAGACGTTCTTGCCTACCATCGCGGCTGAGACCTCATCCTCGCGGATGGCCCGGAGCACCCGTCCCCAGGGCGAGCGCAGGGCCTTTTCGAGGGCCAGGTAGACCAGCACCACCGCCGCGCTCACTAGGACCAGGTAGAGGTAAGGATAGTCCCGGGGCTCGAGGCCAGCGAAGAGAGGGTGCAAAAAGGTCGGGAGCCAGTCGCAGGAGGGACCATCAGTCAGGCAGTACAGGGGTCTGGGGATGCCCCTCAGGGGTTGCGGGCCGTTGGCCAACCAGCGCTCGTTCTGGAAGACCAGGCGGATCAACTCGGCGACGCCGATGGTGGCAATCGCCAGGTAGTCCTCGCGCAGGCGCAGCGTGGGCAGGCCCACCAAAAAGGCCACCACCCCGCTGAGGATGGCCGCAGACAGCACCCCCACCAGGAAAGGCATTCCCAGCCCGAAGGCCTGCTGGCTATAGAGGGCCAGGGCCCCGCTGGGCATAGCCGTAGTGAACAGGGCCGAGGTAAAGGCCCCCAGAGCGAAGAAACCGGCGATGCCGATGTTGAAAAGCCCAGTGTAACCCCAGTGCACGTTGAGGCCCAGGGAGAGCAGAGCAAAGACCGAGGCGAAGACTGCGAAGGAGACTAGGTAGGCCAGGAGCCCTGTGGGCAGCACCCAGTGGAGCAGCAAAGCCAGGAGCAAGGCCGGGGCCAGCCAGGCTAAAGCCCGCCTTCCCGGCCAGAAGCTTAGAAGCAGGAAGGCCAGGGGCAGGGCCAGCAGCGCGGATTTGATGAGGGTATCTGCTTCCATGTTTAAGTCACCTCGCAGTGAGCTTGATCAGGTGGCGGGCTTCCACAGCGACCTTTAACCCCCTGGGCGTCCAAAAATCCCCTGGGGACGCACCAGAAGCACCAGGATCATCAGCACGAAGGCCACCCCAGGAGCGTAGGCCGGGTTGAGAAAGGAGGCGGAGACCTGCTGGGCGATGCCGATCACCATGGCGCCTGCCAGAGCCCCGTAGGGATTGCCGATGCCCCCCAGGATCACGGCGGCGAAGAGCGGCAGCAGCATGAACCAGCCCATCTCCGGCCGCAACTGGGCATCCAGGCCCAGCATGACCCCGCTGATCCCCGCCAGCCCCCCGCCCAGCAGCCAGGTCCACAAGGCTACCCGCTCGGTGGGGATGCCGCAGGTCCGGGCAAGGTCGGGGTTGTCGGCGGTGGCCCGCATGGCCTTGCCCAACTTGGTCTTCTCCAGGAGCAGATAGAGCAAGAAGACCAGGAGGAGGGCCAGGCCCAGGATGAAGAGCTGGTCCGGTCGCAACAGCACGCCGAAGACCTCCATGGCCGGGCGGGGCCGCCCCACGTAGTAGAAGAGGAAGTCCGGCCCCCAGAAGAGGTAGATCAGGCTGCGCACGAAGAAGGCGGCGGCAAAGGCGGCCATGGCCAGGACCACCGGCTGGGCTCGTCTAAAGCGCAGGGGCCGGTAGAGGAAGCGGTCGACGAGCAAAGCCGCCAGGCCGGTGAGGGGAAAAACGAGCCCCAAAGCTACCAGGAACTCGAGGCTGAAGGAGAAGGGCCTCAGGGGTGGGCCCTGGGGGAGGAGGGTCAGCATGAACAGGGCCAGGTAGGCCCCCAGGGTCATCAGGTCTCCGTGGGCGAAGTTGGCGAAGCGCAGGATCCCATAGACCAGCGTGAGACCTATGGCTCCCAAAGCCAGGATGCTACCCAGCATGGTTCCCCAGATCACCAGGGAAAGTAGCCGGTCTGGGCTTACCCCTTGCTGGGCTGCCAGGAGGATGGGCAACAGGACTAGGAAAAGCAGGAAGAGCGGCGGAACCCAGGGCCGGGCCCAAAGCCGCCCCACCTGCTCACGCCATCGCCTGGCACCCAGCACGTCTACCCTCCCAGGTAAAGCCGGCCGATCTCCGGGTTGGTCAGCAGCTCGGGTCCCGGTCCTTCGAAGCGGTTCTGTCCTGCGGCCAGCACGTAAGCCCGGTGGGCCAGCTCCAGCGACTTCTTGGCGTTCTGCTCGACCATCAGAATGGCCACCCCGGTGCGGTTGATGGCCAGGATCTGCTCGAAGATGTGGTCTACTAGCACCGGAGCCAGGCCGGCCGAGGGCTCGTCGAGCATGAGCAACTCGGGGTCCAGCATCAAAGCCCGGCCGATGGCCACCATCTGCCGCTCCCCCCCCGACATCCGCCCCACGCGCTGGTGGCGGCGCTCACGCAGCCTGGGGAACAGCCGGAACACCCGCTCTTTGCGCTCCTTGAGGTCTCCACTGAGGACGAAGGCCCCCATCTCCAGATTCTCCTCCGCGCTCAGCGAGGGGAAGACGTTATCCACCTGGGGGACGTAGGCCATGCCCTTGCGCACCAGCGCTTCCGGGAGAGCGTGGGTGACTTCCTCCCCCTTGAAGCGGATCACCCCCCGGCGGCACCTCAGCAGGCCGAAGAGGGTTTTGAGCAGGGTGGACTTGCCCGCGCCGTTGGGGCCGATCAGCGAGACGATCTCCCCCGGCTCCACCCGGATGGAGACATCCCGCAGGACCTCGAGGTCCCCGTAACCCCCACTGACCCCTTCAGCCTTCAAAAGCGACATACTGGCCTCCCAGATAAGCCTCGAGCACCCTGGGGTCGCGGCGGATCTCCTCCGGCGGACCCTCGGCGAGCCTGCGCCCTTCGCTCATCACAATGACCGGGTTGCACAGGCGCATCACCAGATCCATGTCGTGCTCGATGATCAGGAAAGTGATTCCCCGCCCCTGGAGATCCTCGATCCTGGAGGCCAGCTTGCGCATCAGCGTGGGGTTGACCCCGGCCCCCGGCTCGTCCAAAAGCACCAGCAGCGGGTCGGCCATGAGTACGCGGGCCAGCTCCAGAAGCTTGCGCTGGCCTCCGGAGAGGTTGCCCGCGTACTCATCCTGGAGCTGGGCGAGCTCGACGAACTCCAAGACCTCCAGGGCCCGATGGCGAATGGCCTCCTCCTGGGCTCGCACCAGGCCGGGGCGGAACCAGGTATTCCAGAAGCGCTCGCCCAGCTGGCCCGGCGGCACCAGCATCAGGTTCTCCAGCACGCTCATCAGGCGGTGCTCGCGGGGGATCTGGAAGGTGCGGGCCAGGCCCCGGCGGAAGACCTGGTGCGGCGGCAGGCCGGTGATGTCCTCTCCCTGAAACAGCACCCGCCCGGCATCGGGGCGCAGGAAGCCAGTGACCAGGTTGAACAGCGTGGTCTTGCCGGCCCCGTTGGGGCCGATCAGGCCGGTAATGGTCCCCCGGCGGACCTCGAGGCGGCAACCATCCACCGCCCGCAGCCCACCAAAGTCCTTGACCAGATCCACCACCTCGAGGATCGGCTGACCCTGAGCGTCCATTCCATAGAGGGCTGGATAGATTCTGAGGCAATCCTACCACAGGGAAACCCCTCGGTCCAAGGCGAAGAAGGCTGCGGGCATCGGGATGCTCTTGAGGGAAAGGCGTTCACGGTTGAGAGCGGAATTCCCCGCTAAGATGGATAGGATGTGGGCTATTTTCGCCCAGCGGCCTGTGGCCAGGGCGGTCGCCATCTTCGCGGCGCTGAACCTGCTGACGGTGCTGCTATTCACCCTGCTGGTGCCGGGCCGCTCGCAGCTGAGGCCTGATAGCATCCCCCTGCAGAACCCCCAGGAGGTGTTGTGGCGGGTGAGCTTGGCACTGCTGACCTATCTGGTCATCCTGTGGGCCCTGCGCCCTGGTCGGCGGTCCTGGTGGGAGACCGTCGTGCTGGCGGTTTTCGGTGCGGGAGTGGTGATCTGGCTGACCAACTACTACATGCCCTTTCTGGCCTTGGGCATCGTGCCGGTGGTGGCGCGTTATTTCCTGCCGCTGCCTTGGGTCTTGAGCCTGGTGGTCGCGCTGGCCGGGCTTTCGGGCTGGTGGAGCGTGCGCCAGCCGCTGCAACTGACCCTCGAGGTCAAGCTCACCCAGATCCCCACCCGTTCGGAAACCCTCTCCACCCGCCCCATCCCCGCCAACCCCACCGCCCAGACCAGCTTCTGGGTCTTCATCACCGTGCTCTACGCGGGCTATTCGCTCTTCGCCCTCGAGCTTTTGGTGCGCGAGGCCAAGGCCCGCCAGGCCCTCGAGACCACCCAGCGCGAGCTAGAGGAGACCAGCCGCCAGGCCGGAGTGCTGGCCGAGCGGCAGCGCTTGGCCCGCGAGATCCACGACACGTTGGCCCAGAGCTTCGCTAGTGTGGTCGTACACCTCGAGGCCGCCGAGGGGGCCTTGGGCAGCCCTGCCGTGGTCAACTATATTAGCCAGGCCCGCGACACCGCCCGTGAAGGGCTTTCCGAGGCGAGGCGGTTGGTGTGGGCCCTGCGGCCCGAGATCCTCGAGGGCATCCCCCTGCCCGAGGCCCTGCAGCAGCTCTTGCAGCGCTGGCAGTCGGTCAGCAGCCAGGAAGCCCGCTTCACCTTGGCTGGCGAGCCTCGCCCGCTGCACCCCGAGATCGAGCTGAGCCTGCTGCGCATCACCCAGGAAGCCCTCAGCAACGTGCGCAAGCACGCCCAGGCCAACCTGGTCAACGTCACGCTCTCCTACCTCGATGGCCTGGTGCTGCTCGACATCCAGGACGACGGGATCGGGCTCGACCGGCGGGCCGCGAGCAGCGGGGGGTTCGGGCTGCGCTCGATCCGGGAGCGGGTGGAGGCGCTGGGTGGAGAGTTCACGCTCGAAAGCGAGCCGGGTCGGGGTACCATCTTGGCGGTCAGCCTGCCCGAATTTCCCATCCCCAAGCACAGAGTAGGAGGTTCTACGTGAGTCGTATTCGCATCCTGATCGTCGACGATCATCCGGTGGTTCGGGCCGGGCTGGCCGGGCTGCTCTCGAGCCAGCCCGATTTCGAGGTGGTGGGGGAGGCGGGCAACGGCCAGGAGGCCCTGAACATGCTCGAGCGCCTGGACCCCGACGTGGTGCTGATGGACCTGCGCATGCCCGGCATGGACGGGGTGACCGCCATCCGCCGCATGCGCTCTCAGAGCAAGAGCCAGGTGCTCGTGCTCACCACCTTCGACACCGACGCCGAGATCGTGCAGGCGGTGGAGGCAGGGGCTACGGGCTACTTGCTCAAGGACGTGCCCCGCGAGGAACTCTTCCGCGCCGTGCGCCTGACGGCCAGGGGCGAGGCGGTGCTCTCCCCGCCCGTGGCGGCCAGGCTCTTAGGTCGCATGCGCTCACCCAGCGAGGAACACCTTTCCAACCGTGAACTCGAGGTGCTGGGTTTGGTGGCCAAAGGTTTCTCCAATAAGGAGATCGCCAAGCGCCTGCACATCAGCGAGGCCACGGTCAAGACCCATCTGCTGCACACCTTCGGCAAGCTGGGCGTCGATGACCGTACCGCCGCCGTGACCGCCGCGCTCGAGCGGGGCATTCTGCGGCTGGAGGGCTGATAAGATGGGCTCACCGTGAGTGCCCGCCGCCGCCTTTTCCTCATCAAGCACGGTCGCCCCCACGTCGTGCCCGAGCTGCCTGCGCGGCAGTGGACCCTCTCCGACGAGGGCCTTCGCCAGAGCGAGCGGCTGGCCCAGTGGTTCAGGGCCCACCTGCCCACCCAGGTCGTCAGCAGCCTCGAGCCCAAGGCCCGCGAGACCGGCAAGGTGCTGGCCAGCCGCCTCAAGCTGCCCTTCAGCCCCGCCCCCAACCTGCACGAGCACCAGCGCGAGAACGAGCCCTACTTCCCCGACGTGGCTCAGTTCGAGGCCAAGGTGCGCGACTTCTTCGCTGAGCCCAGCCGCCTGACCTTCGGCGAGGAAACCGCCGACCAAGCTCACAGCCGCTTCAGCCAGGCGGTGAACAAGGTGATGGACGAATACCTCATCGACGACGTGGCCCTGGTGGCCCACGGCACGGTGATCGCCCTGCTGGTGAGCCGGGCCAACGGGCTGAGCCCTTTCCCGCTGTGGAAAGCCCTGGGCTTTTGCGGGGTGATCGAGGTGGAGTGGCCCAGCCTGAAGCTGGTGCAGGTGATGGAGCGTATTTAAAGCGCCGAAGGCCAAAGGCAAAACGCTGAACGCGAGTCTGCCCCCAAGCTTTCCCCCATCACGCCTTCGGCAGCAAATTCCGTTCGATCTCGGCACGCAGTCGCTCGGCAAGCTCGAGGGTGTGTTCCGAGAGGGCCCTGGGCTTGATGGAGAGCCAGAGCCGGTGCTGCTGGGGCCAGTAGGTGGCCTCCACGATGCCCCGTGTGCGGCCCTGCTTGAAGTGCCAGTGGGTCGAGCCGGGGTACTGAGCCGAGGTGGTGCGCAGGGTAACGGTGAGGCCGAGTTCGCGCGCAGCCTGCTCGACCGCGGCCCAGACCGCCATCAGGGTGAGGGTGGAGGGCAGGGGGATGTCCAGGCGCATGCCGCGAGCTTACCCCACCACCTGCGACCACACCGCCACGACGTGCGCCGCGCTGCCCAGCAACACGAAGACGTGCCAGATGGGGTGGGCGTACTTCAGGCGCTTGTTGAGGAAAAAGTAGGTTCCCGCCGTGTAGAACACCCCGCCCAGCACCAGCCAAAGCAGGCCCCAGGCCGAAATTTTGGCGAGCAGCACCGGGAAGGCGATCACGATGAGCCAGCCCATCGCCACGTAGAGCAGCGTCGAGACCAGTTCAAAACGCCCGGTGGCGAAGGACTTGAACACCACGCCCAGCACCGCCAGGCCCCACACCACCCCGAAGAGGCTCCAGCCCCAGGGGCCGTTGAGGGTCACCAGCAAAAAGGGGGTGTAGGTCCCGGCGATCAGCAGGTAGATGGCGCTGTGGTCGAGGATCTCCAGCACCCGCTTGGCTTTGGGGTGCCCTATGGCGTGGTAGAGGCTCGAGGTCAGGTACATCAGCACCAGCGTGGCCGAGAAGACGGCGGCGCCGACGACCTGCCAGGCGTCGCCGGTGAGCGCGCTGAAGACGACCAGCACCGCGCCGGCGGCCAGGCTCGCGACGGCTCCGAGCCCGTGCGTGAGGGCGTTGAGGAACTCGACTTTGGGGGGGTGGGTGGTGGCGGTCATGGGGGTTCCTCGAGGGCAGAACTCCCCCGATTATGCACCGTGGCTCCTGAGGGGGGTGAGTCCACGGCCCGTAGACTGGGGGAGATGGACGAGCGCGAGATCGAGTTTGCCCCTACCGAGCAGGTCGAGCGGCGCCAAGCCTTGGTGGACGAGTTCGTGAGCGAGGTGCTGCGCCTGCCCTGGGCTTTCGTCTCCGACTACACCCAGCTTCAGGACTTCGAGGGCGTTCGCACCGAACTCGAGCTCGCCGAGGCCTGCTACGAGCGCTACGGGATGGGGCTCGAGGCCCGGCACTTCGAGATGCCGCTGTACCTACTGCTCGATGAGCTCGAGGCTGCGCGGCGGAAAAAGGGGTAGGGTTGGCTGGACGTCGAACGCAAGACGCAAAACGCCGTTCGATCGTGGTTTGGTGCACTTTGCTGACGGCCTTCTATACAGGCTCCTCGAAAAGCTCCCCTATCTTCAAGCTAAACCCAGGGAGCAGTTCGGGTTCCTGTAGAACGTCTTCAGCCTGAAGGATGCGGACTGTGCGGCTCGAGGTGTGGACCTCTTCTCACTGCGCGCCGTGGTCTTACGAAATCCCGCGGTCAGGCCTGCTCTAAGGCTTCCTTCTGCACTTCCTCCGTAGGCACGCCCGCCGGGTAGCGCCCGTTGAAGCAGGCCAGGCACACCGGCCCGCCCACCGCGCGCTTGACGCCCTCCTCGCTCAAGAAGGCCAGGCTGTCGGCGCCGATGAGCGCTCGGATTTGCTCGACGGAGTGGGTGGAGGCCACCAGTTCCTTGCGGGCGGCGGTGTCGATGCCGTAGTAGCAGGGGAACTTGATGGGCGGGGAGGAGATGCGCACGTGGACCTCGGTGGCCCCGGCGTCGCGCAAGAGCTGCACGATGCGGCCCGAGGTGGTGCCGCGCACGATGGAGTCGTCCACCATCACCACCCGCTTGCCGCGCACGGCGGGGGTGGGGGCGAGCTTGAGCTTGGTCTTGAGGTCGCGCAGCTCCTGGGTGGGCTGGATGAAAGTGCGCCCGGCGTAGGGGTTCTTGTAGAGGCCGTAGTCGAAGGGGATGCCCGAGGCGCGGGCGTAGCCGATGGCCGCCCCGATGCCTGAGTCGGGGACGGGCACCACCAGGTCGGCCTCCGCCGGGGCTTCGGCGGCCAGCACCTCGCCCATGCGCACCCGGCTCTCGTGGGTGCCGATGGAATCGAGCACCGAGTCGGCGCGGGCGAAGTAGATCCACTCGAAAGCGCAGGGGGTGGGGCGGGGCTCGAGCACCTGCTGGCTCTTGAGCTCGCCCGCCTCCACCCACACCAGCTCCCCGGGGCGCACGTCGCGCACGAACTCGGCCCCCACCAACGTCAGGGCCGGGGGCTCGGAGGCGAAGACCCAGCCGCCATTAGGCAAGCGCCCGATCACCAAAGGCCGCACCCCGTTGCCGTCGCGCAGGGCCAGCACGGTGTGGCGGTCCATCAGCACCACCGCGAAGCCGCCCTGCAACTCGCGCATGGAGCGGGCGGTGGCCTCGATGAGGTTGAGCTTGGCGTAGCGGGCGATGAGGTTGATCATCACCTCGGTGTCGTTGGTGGTTTGGAAGACCGCGCCGTGCTCGAGCAACTCCTGCCGAATGGCCTTGGCGTTGACGAAGTTGCCGTTGTGGGCGATGGCCAGGATGCCCTTGGAGCTTCGCACGTTCAAGGGCTGGGCGTTGAAGCGCAGGTTGGAGCCGGTAGTGGAGTAGCGGGTGTGCCCGATGCCCAAGTTGGCCCCCGGAATCCGCAGCCGGGCCATGCGGGCCTCGTCGAAGACCTGCGCGACGAGGCCCAGGTCCTTCTCGATCACCAAATCCTGCCCGTTGGAGACGCAGATCCCGGCGGCCTCCTGCCCCCGGTGCTGCAAGGCGAAGAGCCCGAGTTGGAGCATCCCCGCCACGTCCACGGGCTCCGGGCTCCAGACGCCGATGACGCCGCATTCTTCGTGGGGTTTGTCATCGCGGTCGTACGTCGTACGCCCTACGTTATACGACGTTTTTTCCGGCGTGGGATGTACGACGCAGGACGTACGACCCTTCACGGCAGCACCTCCCGCAGCGGTGCTTCCCAGCCTTGCTTCAACTCGCTCACGCTCCACTTTAGCTGCGTTTTGGGCAGCAGGATTGTGAGTTCATCCCCGCCCACTTGGCCCAGGATGCGGTGGGGGAGGCCCAGGCTTTGCAGGTGAGCGATGGCCGATTGCAGGTGGTCCTGGTCCACGCTGAAGAGGATACGGCCGGGTGCTTCGCCGAAGAGCAAGGCGTCCGGGCGGCCTGCGTCGCGGATTTCCAGCGTCGCCCCCAGCCCATAGGGGAAGGTCATCTCGGCCAGGGCCACCGCCAGCCCGCCCTCGGCCACGTCGTGCGCGGTCCGGACCCAGCCCATCTCGATGAGGTCGCGGATGGCGGCTTGGGCTTTGGCCTCGCGCTGGAGCTCGAGGCGGGGGGGGTGGCCAGCCTCGAGGCCCTCCAGCACCCACAGGTACTCGCTGGCCCCCAGCTCGCCCAGCGGCTCCCCGATGAGCACCACGAACTCGCCGGCTTTCTTGAAACCCATCTCGGCGCGGCGCTCCACGTTTTCCAGCAGGCCCACCACGCCCACCATGGGGGTGGGGGGGATGCGGTAGCTGGGGCCTTCGTTGTAGAGGGAGACGTTGCCCGAGACCACCGGGATGCCCAGGGCTCTGGAGGCTTCGGCCAGCCCGGCGATGGTCTCGGAGAGTTCGTAGTAGCCGTGGGGGGTCTCGGGGTTGCCGCAGTTGAGGCCGTCGGTGTAGGCCAGCGGCCTGCCTCCCACCACGCTGACGTTGCGCGCGGCCTCCGCCAGGGCGTGCATGGCCCCCAGGCGCGGGTGCAGGCGCGAGTAGCGTGGGTTGGCGTCCACTTTGAGCGCGATGGCTCGCCGGGTGCCCTTGACGCGCACGATGGCCGCGTCGCCCTTGCCCGGCACCAGCGCGGTGTTGGTGCCCACCTGGTAGTCGTAGCGCTCGAAGACCGGAGCGCGGCTGCACAGGTTGGGCGAGGCCAGCAGCTTCAGCAGCACGCCGTGCAGGTCACCCGGCACCGGCAGGGCGCTGAGGTCTTTGGCCCGCAGGGCTTGGATCTCCGGGCTCTCCTGTCCCTCGCGCACGTAGGTAACGGAGTCGGCCAGGGCGTGGGTGGGAACCTCGGCCACCACCTGGCCCTCCGATTTGATGCGGAACACCGGCTCTTCGATGGTCACGGCCACGGGGACCGCGTCCAGGCCCCAGCACGCGGCGAGCGCCTCGAGCGCCTTCTCCTTGCCGGGGCGCGGCACCAGCACCATGCGCTCTTGTGACTCGGAGAGCATGAGCTCCAGCGGGCTCATCCCCACCTCCCGGCGCGGCACCTTGTCGAGGTCGAGCTCCAGGCCCAGCCCCGACTTGTGGGCCATTTCCGAGAGCGAGGAGGTGAGCCCGGCGGCCCCCATGTCCTGCACGCCCTCCACCAGGTCGAGGCGGATGGCCTCGAGGGTGGCCTCCATGGTGAGCTTGCCCATGAAGGGGTCGCCCACCTGCACGCTGGGGCGCTTGGACTCGCTCTCCTCGGAGAGCTCTTCGGAGGCGAAGGCCGCCCCGCCGATGCCGTCGCGCCCGGTCTTCGATCCCAGGTAATAGACCGGGCGGCCCAGGCCGGCGCGGCTTTTCTTGAGTTCCTCGACCCGCAGCAGGCCTACGCACATCGCATTGACCAGGGGGTTGTCCTGGTAGTCGGGGTGGAAGTAGATGTCTCCCCCCACCGTGGGGATGCCGATGGCGTTGCCGTAGTGGGCGATGCCCCCCACCACGCCCTGCACCAGGTAGCGGGTGCGGTCGCCCTCGGACCCCCCCGTGTCGGGCTTGCCAAAGCGCAGCGAGTTCAGCAGCGCGATGGGCCGGGCCCCCATCGCCACGATGTCGCGGATGATGCCCCCCACGCCCGTCGCGGCCCCCTGCACCGGCTCCACCGCCGAGGGGTGGTTGTGGCTTTCGATCTTGAAGGCCACCGCGTACCCATCGCCGATCTCCACCACCCCCGCGTTCTCGCCGGGGCCCTGCAATACCGCCGGGCCCTCCTTGGGCAGCAGGCGCAGCAGGGGACGGGAGTTTTTGTACGAGCAGTGCTCGCTCCACATCACCTTGAAGAGGTAGAGCTCGAGCCGACCCGGCTCCCGCCCCAACAGGCGCACGATTTCCCGGTATTCGTTCTGGGGGATGCCGGTTTCCTCGAGCAGCGCCTTGGCCTGCTCGGAGAGGGGGGTTAGGGTTTCTTCCATAGTTAAAGCTCAGGGTGAGGGGTGACGGGGTGACAGGAGGCAGAATGCGTTATCGAACATCGACGTATTGAACTCAGGCGCTGGGCAGCAGCTTGAACAACTCGCGGTGGTCGCTCATGCGCGCGGTGGGCTCGGGGCCGCCGTTGATGGCGCGGTGGCCGGTGTACTGCACCGCCCAGCTATAACCCGCGCCAAAGGCCCCGCCGATGTCGGTGCGGGGGATATCGCCGATGTGCAGAGCGTTTTGCGGATCGACACCCAGCTCGTCGAGGGCAACCATGAAAGCCTCGCGGCGGGGTTTGACCGTGCCGGTCTCGTCGGAGAAGGAGAAGCCACTGAAGTACTCGAGCAGGCCCTGGCGCTCGAGGTGCTCGCGCAGCAGGCGCCCGCCGGTGATGCCCGTGTCGGAGACCACGCCCAGGCGGTATTTCCGGGCCAGCTTGGGCAGGCTCTCCTTGACGCCGGGGAGGGGGGTCAGGCTGCCGTGCAGGGAGGCTTCCTCGAGCCGGCGGGCCGTGAGGGCGATCAGGCCCTCATCGGGCGGAGCACCCAGCAGCTTGAAGATCAGCGTGACCCGCTCGTAGGGTGTCATCATCTGCTCGGCCTGCCAGACCTGCTCGTAGGCCATGGCGGCCTGGCGGTAAGCCTCGCGCACCTGGCTTTCGTCGGCGGGGGTTCCGGCTTCCGAAAGCGCATCGAGCAGGATCTCGTAGCGCAGCGAGAGCACTTGGTGAGCGTAGCTCTCGCTCTCGGTGAACAGCGTCCCCCAGAAATCGAAGGTGATGGCCTTGAGGTTTTCGATGCCTTGCGTGTTCATCGCATCTCCTCCACACTCACGCCAGGGTTGCCAGCGCCTTGCTCAGGCTGGTGAAGATGCCCTCCCCGTCCACCGACCCCAGCACGCTCTCCACCGCGCGCTCCGGGTGGGGCATCATGCCCAGCACGTTGCCCCGTTCGTTGACGATGCCTGCGATGTCACCCAAGCTGCCGTTGGGGTTGCCGCCTTGCCCCTGGTGCTCGACGTAGCGGAAGACGATCTGGCGGTTTTGCTCCAGCCGCGCCAGCGTTTCCTCGTCGGCGTAGTAACGGCCCTCGCCGTGGGCGATGGGAAGGCGCAGCACCTGAGCCTGGCGGTAATCGGAGGTAAAGGGCAGGTCGGTGCGCTCGACTCGCAGGAAGACCTCCTTGCAGGTGTAGTGCAGGTTGGTGTTGGCCAGCAGCGCTCCCGGCAGCAGCCCGGCCTCGGTGAGGACCTGGAAGCCGTTGCAGATGCCCATCACCGGGTAGCCCCGCTGGGCCAGGCGACGCACCTCGCCCATGACCGGGGAGAACTTGGCCAGCGCCCCGGCCCGCAAGTAGTCGCCATAGGAGAAGCCTCCGGGCAAAAACACCGCGCCATAGCCCTCGAGGCTGCCTTCGGTGTGCCAGACCAGCTCAGCTTTCAGCCCCACCCGCTCGAGCGCCCAGCGGGTGTCCTGGTCGCAATTGGAGCCAGGGAAGACGATGACGGCGACTTTCACGGCGCCTCCGGCACGCGAAACGCTAAACGCCATAGGCCATACGCGTCTTTACCCCCAGCGTTTTGCGTCTTGCGTCTTGCGTTTGGCATTACAAAACCTCCTGCAACGGCTTCAGGGCTTCCAGCGCGTACACTTCCATCACCGGATTGGCCAGCGCCTTAGCGACGGAGAGGGCGCTTTCGCGGGCCTCGGGTTCGGAGGGGGCCTCGAGCTCCATCTCGAGCACCCGCCCCACCCGCACGTTCTCCACACGGTAGCCCAGGCCCCTGAGCACGCCCTCGACCGCCCGGCCCTGGGGGTCGAGGATGCCGTCTTTGAGTTCGATCAGGATCGTCGCGTGATACTTCATCATTGCGCCTCCGGCGCGCTAAACGCCAAAAGTCCAACCTTCACCCAGCACCCCCGACCACCCGTCGCAGCACCTCCTGGTAGGCCTCCTCCACCCCGCCTAAGTCGCGGCGGAAGCGGTCTTTGTCCATCTTCTCACCCGTGCCCACCTCCCACAGCCGCATGGTGTCGGGGCTGATCTCGTCGGCCAGGACGATGGTTCCATCGGGGAGCCGCCCGAACTCGAGCTTGAAGTCGATGAGCTCGAGACCGCGCTCGAGGAAGAAGGCCTTGAGCGCCTCGTTGACGCGCAGGGCCAGTTCCCGGATGCGGGCCAGCTCCCCCTCGCTCAGCAGGCCCAGCGCCAGCGCGGCCTCGTCGTAGATCAAAGGGTCGCCCAGGGCGTCGTTCTTGAGGGAGAACTCCACCAGCGCTCGGGCGAGGGGGCGACCTTCCTCCACGCCGTAGCGCTTGGCGAAGGTTCCGGCGGTGCGGTTCCTGACGATGACCTCCAGTGGCACGATCTCGACCTGCCGCACCAGCATTTCCCGCTCGGAGAGTTCGCGCAGGAAGTGGGTGGGGACGCCGTGGGCCTCGAGGTAGCGGAAGAGCTGGGCCGAGATGCGGTTGTTCACCACCCCTTTGCCTGCGATGGTGCCCCGCTTCTGGGCGTTGAAGGCGGTGGCGTCGTCCTTGTAGTACACCCGGTAGGTCCCGGCCTCGGGGCCTGGGTACACGATCTTGGCTTTGCCCTCGTACAGTTTCTCCATGATCAGCCTCGGCGCTTAACTAAGTGCCCTCCGTTTGATTTTCCCTCATCTGGGGCTCCCACGGGAAGCGTTTGTTGGCGCGCTGACGGGAAGATTGGTCCAAGAGGCGAAGCTTCCCGTGGGGTACTTGAAGACGAGGGGAATGTCCTACCATCTTATCCCCTCTATCTAAAGCCCGAAACGGGCGTAAATGGCATCGACGTGCCGCAGGAAGTAGCCGGGGTCAAAAGCGGAGGCCAGGGCCTCGCCCTTGAGGCTGCACTGGGGGTCGGCCTCGAGCAGCTCGCGGAAATCGCGGCCTTCCTCCCAGCTTTTCAAGGCGTTGCGCTGCACCACCTCGTAGGCGGCGGTGCGGTCCATGCCGCTCTCCACCAGCAGGCCCAGCACCCGCTGCGAGTAGACCAGCCCACGGGTGAGGGCCAGGTTGCGCGCGATGTTGGCCTCGTAGACCACCAACCCCTCCAGCACCCGCCCCAGGCGGCGCAGCATGTAGTGGGCCAAGGTAGTGGAGTCGGGCAGGATGACCCGTTCGACCGAGGAGTGGCTGATGTCGCGCTCGTGCCACAGGGCCACGTTTTCCAGCTCGGCCTGGAGGTTGGAGCGCAAGAGCCGCGCCAGCCCGGAGATGTTCTCCAGGGCCACCGGGTTTTTCTTGTGGGGCATGGAGGAGGAGCCCGTCTGACGGTAGCTGAAGGGCTCCGCCGCCTCGAGCACCTCGGTGCGCTGGAGGTGGCGCAGCTCGACCGCGATGCGCTCGAGGTCGGCCCCCAGGATGGCCAGAGCGCTCATCAGCTCGGCGTGGCGG
Organism: Calidithermus roseus; assembly: GCF_003574095.1. Taxonomy (GTDB): domain Bacteria; phylum Deinococcota; class Deinococci; order Deinococcales; family Thermaceae; genus Calidithermus; species Calidithermus roseus. The sequence goes on along the minus strand of NZ_QWLA01000069.1, from coordinate 3,570 downwards.
TCGCGGGGGATCACCTGGGTCGAGACCGACTCGACCTCCAGCCCCAGCTTTCGGGCCACGTGGGCTTCGACGGCGGGCTCGAGGTGGGCGTAGTTGCCCACCGAGCCCGAGAGCATGGCGATGCCGATGGTCTTCCTGGCCCGCTTCAGGCGCTCGGCGTCGCGCAGCAGCGCGGCGTAGAAGCTCAGGAAGCGCAGCCCGAAGCTCGTAGGCTCGGCGTGGACCCCGTGGGTGCGCCCCACCGCCGGGGTGTGCTTGTAGCGCACGGCCAGCCGCTTGAGGGCCTCCTGCACCCTCTTGAGTTCGGCCTCGATGAGCGTGAGGGCCTCCACGAGCAGCGTGTTCTGCGCGGTGTCCACCACATCGGTGCTGGTAAGGCCGAAGTGCAGCCACTGGGCCACTTCGGCGTCGTCCACCCAGGCCGAGAGCACACGGGTGAAGGCCACGATGTCGTGGCGGGTCTGCTCCTCGAGTGCTTCCACCTGGGTGGCGAAAGCCTCGTCGATGGGTCGTCGGGTCAGCCCCTCGGCCAGTTTGGCGGCTACGCCCCTGGGCACCACACCCAGCTCCTCCCAGGCTTCAAGGGCGTACTGCTCGACCCTGGCCCAGGCTTCATACTTGCGGGCCTCGGTCCACAGCGCCTTCATCTCAGGGGTTTGGTAGCGCTCGATCATCCGCTCCTCCAGGCAGGGTCGTACAACGATTCACGCCAGGCGCGAGGGCCTGGCGGTAGACTTCTCCGTTGCCGCTTTGTAAAGAAGAAGAAACTCGTTAGGATCACCCAGGATCACTCGCTGTCCGTCGCCGTCTCACGGGGCGGCCTGGTGGACAACGGCAAGAGTCTAACACAAAGGCCGAGGGGGGCGGGCCAGCCACCCGAACCCCGCGCCGCCACCCGTGGCCTAATCGCGCTCTTCCCTTGGCTCACGGCGGCCCTCGAGGCACTTGACCGGTTGATTTCGGAGTGAATATACTTTACCGGATTCGATCCGACGGAAGGGGGTGGGAAAAACCCTTTAGGGGCGCTTTTTCCTTAATAAGGATACCGGCTTTATGAAAGTACTTCGGACTTCCGAGCGCTGCGGGTGCTCGGGCGGAGTTCCTTGCTGCTTAGCTACATATCGAGGAGAGGAAGAACGTGAAGTTGAAGCTTCTTTACACTGGGTTGGCCGGAGCGCTCCTGCTGTTCGGGTGTACCCCGGCCGACACCAGCCCTCCCGTCGTGCGGGTCAGCCAGCCCGCCGACGGTGCTACCGTGAACACCAACGGCGTGGAGGTCCGGGGCAGCGCCACGGACGAGCGCGCGGTCGCTCGGGTCACCTACCAGCTCAACGGGGGGCCTGAGCAGCGCGTGGACATTTCTACCGGGAAGCAGGTCAACTTTGAGCTCGACGTCAGCGGCCTGGAACAGGGCAACAACGTGATCACCCTCAACGCCTATGACGCTGCAGGTAACAAGGGCAGCACGCAGCTCAAGGTCAGGTACCAGCCCGGGGCGCCCGGCGTCGTCATCACCCAGCCTGTCGCCGGGACCACGCTCAACCGCACGGGCGTGAACGTCGTGGGCAGGGCCACGGACGACCAGGCCGTGACCCGCCTGACGTACCAGCTCAACGGTGGGCCTGAGCAAGAGGTAAGCATCACGGCGGGGGCGCAGGCCGAGTTCAGCTTCGCAGTCAGCGGCCTGCGCGAGGGCAGCAACACCCTCACCGTCAACGCCTACGACGCGCTGGGCCTCAAGGGCAGCGCCACTGTGAGTGTGGTCTACGGCCCGCTTGTGCTCACGGGCTTGGTGGTGGACAACAACGCCGGGGCCGCGCTGGCGGGGAGCACCGTCACGGTGGACGGAAGTCCGGCTACCGCGGTCACCAACAGCGAGGGGGCCTTCACCCTGCACCTGCCCGCGGGTACCTACAACTTCAACTTCAGCAAGCCCGGCTACGCCGGGAGCCGCATCGAGGGGCTGCGCCTCGAGGCCAATCTCGGCCCCATCAGCGTGGTGCAGAAGCGTGCGGCCAACCCCGGCCTTGCCACCACCCCCCCCAGCCTTTCTGTAACCACTGGCGCGGGCGGATGCGGTGGGATTGCCGCCGGGGTGGACTTTGCCACCGTGACCCAGGCTCAAGCCTGTGTCCCCTTCCGCATCACCGCCACGGCCCAGGGCAGCGGGAACATGGTCCGGCTCATCTACGCGGGCCTCGCCAAGACCCCCGGCTCCGGCTTTTTCTCCAACCCGCGCTTTAGTTGGTCCGCTGACGTCAACGGGCCCGACACCGGCAACCGACAACTCTCCGGTGCGGCCGTCGCCGGGGTGAACGGCCCCACGACCTTCGAGGTCGTGGCCTACGACCTCAACGATAACCGGGTGCACCGCATCTACTACCTTGACTTCACCCAGAACACCGCCAGCCCCGCCGTCACCCCCGTGACCAGCTTCCGGGTACTGTCGGTCACGCTGGCCCAGGCGGTCGGGTTTTACAGTCCCCCGAAGCCCACGGCCGTGCGCCTGCCTACCGCTTCCAGCATCTCGGTTCAGGGGGCTCCTTCCGCCGACAGCACGCTGTGGGTCGAACTCTCCTGGAGTTACAGCGGCACCAACCCCGACCGCTTTGAGATCTGGCGCTCCTTCGACGGCTCTACCTTCACCAGGATTGCCACCTTGGGCGGCACCGCCCGTGCCTACAACGACGGCAGCCCCCAGTTGGCGGTGGGCCGAAGGGTTTACTACCGCGTCGATGCTGTGGGCAGCACCACTGCCACCGGGCCGGTGCTGGCCACCACCCCTCTCGACCGCTTCACGGTAAGCCTCCTCAGCCCGGCGAAGAACCAGACCGGCGTGTCGGTGCGCCCCACCTTTTCCTGGAGCGTGAGTCGGGTGGTCGGTGACCAGCGCCTGTTCGCGCCCTTCGTCCTGGATTACCCGCAGCAGGGGGAGTACCTCATCTGGTCCCCCTACTTCTCCACCGGGCAGTTGTTCTCCGACGCTGACCTCGAGGTCAGCGGCAACACCTACAGCGTGGCCTACAACGCCGACGGCGCGGCCAGCCTGAGCCGTCTCGAGGCCCACCACGCCTACTCCTTCGACCTCTCGGCCGCGGCGGTGAGCTTCGACCCCGCCGACCCGGCCCGCGTCGAGGCCATCTCCATCGCCCAAGACATCTGGAACGTCTTCCACCCGCTGGGCGTGTGCAACTTCGGCGGTCCGGTCTGCACCGGCGAGTGGAACGAATTCGTGACCGGAGACGGGAGCTACTGAACATGCGCCAGGTTCTTCTGATCGTCCTGCTGAGCCTCTTGGCGGCCTGCGGCCTCCAGACCCGCCCCCCCGCGCCGGACGGCTCGAGCCCGGCCCTCACCATCCCCCAGGAGCGGCAGTTGGTGGTGGGCTATAAAGACCGGGCCAACCTCGAGGCCATCGCCCGGCGGGTCGGGGCGCGGGTGGTTGCCACCATTCCCCAGCTCGAGGCCGCGCTCCTCGAACTCCCCCAAGGCCTCAGCCAGGCCCAAGCCGCGCGCCGCCTGATGGCCCAGGCCCGCTACGCCGAGGCCAACCGCTTCGACCGCCAGCCC
>NZ_QWLA01000068.1 GCF_003574095.1 Calidithermus roseus | reverse complement strand
GCGGGGAAGGGGCGGGTAAAACCCCGGACCGGGTCCAGCAACACCATCAGCCCGACCAGGTTGCTGGCCGAGGGCGGTGCCTCGGCCCCAGGCAGAGGCTGGAAGGCCAGGCCCGGCCAGAGCGCATCGGCGTGGGCAGGGTTCAGGGCTATGCATTCGGATGGGCTGCAATGGAGGGGGAGAAGGATTTGCTCGAGGGCCCCGTTCACCAGTTGCCGGGTCTCGGAATTGGCCCAAAGCAGCACCACAAGCAGCGGCAGGATTCGCAGATACAGCCGGGCTTGCTTGCCGGGGCGCACGAGCCGAATCATACCACTCCTTCAGAAAATGGCCCTCAGCACCAGAATTCCCATCATCAGGTGCAGCAGGAACTTACCTGCCATACCCCCCAGCATCCCCACGAAGGTGCCCCAAGCCGCCCGTAGCGCGGCGTCGGCGCTTTTGCCGCTGAGGCTCTCAGCCGCGAAAGCCCCCACCAGTGGCATCACGAACACCCCCAGCGGGGGCAGGATGAAGAGGCCGAGGATGCCCCCGATGAAGGCCCCCCACATTCCGGCCCGGCCCGCCCCGTAGCGCCGGGCGCCGATGAGGGCGGCCAGGTTATCCACCGCGAACACCGCCACCGTGATCAGCACCAGCCAGGTCCAACTCAGGCGGGATAGTTCGGAGAAGCCCACCAGCAACTCGTGCAGCAGGGCTCCGGCCAGGATGATGAGGGTAGCGGGCAGCACCGGCACGAAGGTGCCTGCCAGCCCGACGATCCAGACCAGCACGAACAGCCAGTCGGCGAAAACGTTCACGAAGCCCACATTAACATCCCTGGATGAGAGCGGTGCTCAAAGCGCCCCGGCCTCACCGGCCCAATTGGGGGTCCAATCTCCAAAGCCAACCTCCCCTCCCCAATAAACTGGGGCTCGAGGTTATGAAGCTTCAACGCCACTTCATCGCCGGGCTTTTGGCGCTGCTGCCCCTGAGTGTCACGGTGTACGTGCTGGCGTGGGTCTACAACTCCTCAGCCGGCATCATCACCACCCTGATGCACGTGGTGGGCCTTACCCCTCCTTCCTGGCTGCTGCCGCTGCTGCCGGTTGTCGGCATCCTGGCGATGCTGGCTTTGATCGTGCTGGTAGGCACTCTGGCCGGGAATTACGTGGGTAGGATGCTCCTGGCCGGCATTGACCGCAGCTTCAAGTCGATTCCCCTGATCCGGGAAGTCTACAACGCCGTCCAGCAGATCGCCCATACCCTGCTGGGTCAACCCGAGGTGCACTTCCAGCGGGCGGCGCTCATCGAGTACCCGCGCAAGGGGCTCTATACGCTGTGCTTCATCACCAGCGCCGAGGTCGGCAAAAGGCTGCCCTCCCTGCCCGAGGGCTACACGGTGGTGCTGGTGCCCACCTCGCCGGTCCCGGCCTCGGGCATGGCCATCATCGTGCCCACCGCCGAGGTCATCCCCCTCGAGATCAGCATCGAGGACGCGCTGAAGTACGTGGTTTCGGGGGGTTTCATCCTGCCCGAGCCCAAAGTCCGCAAGCTGCTCGAGCCCACCCAGCCGCCAGGGGGGTTGCAGGAGGCGGAAGGCTAAAGCTATGGGCCGCCGGCTTTCTGGCGCACTGGCGCACGCCCCGCACTTTCAGCGCAGGCCGGGAGGTTCAGGCTTGACCCAAAAGCCTTGTTCCTCGGCTTGTTTGAGGTAAGCACACAGGCTCTCGAGGTCCTTGAAGTAGATTACCTCGCCCTTTCCCTCGACAGGGCGCACCGAGGCCCGAACCTCTCCGGCTGGCCCGTGCCACAGGCGCAATTCCAGGGCGATGGCTTTGAAGCGCATTCCTTCCTCCTGCGAACGAATCTAGCAAGTGGGGCGTTATTTCGCCGTTACGAACGGCTGCATCGGGCAGGGGTTGTTTTCCGATACCTGGCCGCCTCGGGGGCGGAGGAGTGGGACATTTGCTGCTATAGAGCCGCTTAGCATGAGGCCATGAACACTACCCGAACCGGAAAAGCCCTGCGCCGAAGCGAAGTGGACAGGCTTTACCAGTCGCGGCTGTGTGACCTCGAGACCGCCGCGGCCATGGTGCAAAGCGGCTGGCGGGTCTTCGTCTCGGGGAACGCCGCTACCCCGACCCCGCTGCTCGAGGCCCTGGCCGCGCGCAAGGATGAGCTGAGCGACGTCGAGCTGATCCACGTGCTCCAGCTTGGCCCCGACCCCTTCTTGGCCCCCGAGATGGAAGGGCACTTCCGCCGCCGCTCGATGTTCGTGGGACCCGCCGACCGCGAGGCGGTCAACAGCGGTCGCGCCGACTACGTGCCGATCTCGCTACACCAGATCCCCTGGCTGTTCAAGCGCGGCCTGCTGCCCCTCGACGCAGCGCTGGTGCAGGTTTCGCCGCCCGACGAGTTCGGCTTCGTGAGCTTGGGCGTGGAGGTCATCGCCTCTAAGGCAGCCGTCGAGAACGCCCGCCAGGTGATCGCCCTGGTCAACCCCCGCATGCCCCGCACCCTGGGCGATACCTTCGTCCACGTCTCCCGCTTCGCGGCCTTCGTCGAGGTGGATCTGCCGCTGCCCCAGCTCGAGCGCGGCGGCTTTGGCGAGGTCGAGGCCAGAATCGGCAAGCACGTGGCCGATCTCATCGACGACGGCTGCACCTTGCAGATGGGCATTGGCGCTATCCCCGACGCGGTGCTGGCCAACCTCGAGGGCCGCAGGGATCTGGGCGTGCACACCGAGATGGTCTCGGACGGGGTGATGGAGGCGCTGGAGAGGGGCATCATCACCGGCAGCCGCAAGACGCTGCTGCCGGGCAAGGTGGTGGGCACCTTCGTGCTGGGTAGCGAGCGGCTGTATCGCTTCGTGCACAACAACCCCCTCTTCGAGATGCGGCCCGCCGATTTCGCCAACGATCCCTTCACCATCGCCCGCAACAGCCGCATGATCGCCATCAACTCCGCGCTCGAGATCGACATTACCGGCCAGGTCTGCGCCGACTCCATTGGCAGCACCATCTATTCGGGCTTCGGCGGCCAGCTCGACTTCATCCGGGGAGCGGCGGCCAGCGAGGGGGGCAAGCCCATCATCGCCCTGCCCTCTACAGGCAAGAAGGGGACGATTTCCCGTATCGTCCCGGTGCTCAAGACCGCTGCCGGGGTGGTCACCACCCGCGCCGACGTGCACTACGTCGTGACCGAGTACGGCGTGGCCGAACTCTTCGGGCGCAGCCTGCGGGAGAGGGCCATGGCGCTGATCAACATCGCCCATCCCGACTTCCGCGAGGAACTCACCAAGGCCGCCTGGGAGCGCAGGTTGCTGCCGAGAAGCTACGCGGGGGTGACCATCGCCCCTAATTCAGTATCCGATTCGCCCTGATCTGCGCCAGGACCTGCTCGAGCTGCTCCAGTGAGGCTTCGATCTGCTCGAAGCTCTGGGCGTAGCTCTCGATCACCTCGGGGTCGCTGAGGTAGGGGGCGCTGTTGCGGAAGACCTGCCAGCCTTCGCGGATTTGCGCGATGATCTGTTCTGCCCCCTCGGAAGCCGCCAGGAAATGCGCGAACTGAGGGCTTTGCTCGGCCCGCTCGAGCCGTGCTTCCTGGGCATCGACGATGGCTAAGAGGGCTTCGACGCGGGGGTTCAGGGCCATGCTGCTACCTTAGCAGAAGACCGGGCAAGGCGTGCCGAAAATGGACCCCCAGGGAGTGTGGCAGGGGGATATATCGGCTAAAATCACACCTTGACGCTGTTGGGGGTTGACCCTCGAGTCCCTTCCCCGAACCCTGTGCGCTATGCCTGATCCCCGCCCCAAGACCGAGTCAAATCCCTTTACCCACAACGTGCGGGTGGTGCTGGTGGGCACCCAGGAGCCCATGAACGTGGGCGCGGTGGCCCGCGCCATGCGCAACTTCGGCATGAGCGAGCTGTGGCTGGTGGCCCCGGAGCCCCGCGTGGTCGCCGACCTCGAGGCCCGCCCCAACTCCGATGCCTATCGCCTGGCCGTCCACGCCGATCCCATCCTCGACAACTTGCAGCGTGCCGAAACGGTGCTGGAGGCCGTGGGCGACTGCCAGTTGGTGCTGGCGACCACGGCGCGCTCCAGGGACATCCCTGTAGGCCGCCTAGCCGAGCCCAGGGAGGCCGCCCAAGCCGTGGCCCAGGTGGCCCAGCGGGGCAAAGTGGCCCTGCTCTTCGGGCGGGAAATGTACGGCCTCACCAACGAGGAGATGGATCAGGCCGGGCTCATCGTGCGCATCCCCACCGCTCCCGAGCAGCCCAGCCTGAACCTGGCCCAGGCCGTGCTGTTGCTGGCTTATGAGATCTTTGTGGCCACTGCCAATCCACCACCCCCTCCACCCGAGCGGCTGGCCGAGCGCGAGGCTCTCGAGCGCCTCTTCAAGGACCTGGAAAGCTACATCCTGGAGATCGGTTTCACCGACTCCAAGCGCTTTGGCTACGCCCGCCGTCGCCTGCGCCGTATCCTGCACAAGGCCGAACTGACCCCTGCCGAGGTGCAGATGTTGCGGGGCTTGCTGCATCAGAGCCGCTGGTATGCCAAGCATGGGCCGCGGGAGGGTTAAGGGCGTCGGTTGTGGCTAGCCCAGTAGCCAATGCGCCCTTTGTGGAGCAGGTCTCGCGCTTGCCCCCCTGGAATCGATCATGCTCTGAAGCCGCAACCGGCGCTTGAGCGGGCGGGTTTGGGGGGTCCAGGTTTTTTGGGTCGAATGGCGCTGACAGGCTCTGATAGGCTAGTACTTCAAGGGGGGAGAGCAGTGGAAAGCGGTGTAAGACGGTATCTGCGCCACGAATTTCACGTCGAAGGCCCACTCTCGCCCGGCAAGTTCGAAAGCGAGCTGGCCAAGCGCATCGGTAGCCCAAGCCGCCGAAGACCGATCCTGCAAGCCTGGAAGCGCTATCTGGCCGGGGGTGGCGTAGAGGCGGTGCGAAGTTTTTACGCTGAACTGCTGGCGCATCCCCGCGAGCGCCTGGAGGGAATGGTGTATGCCATGCACCTGCCCTTTCTGGAATTTTATGCCGAGAAGCTTCCGCCCCTGCTGGAGCACTCGGGCGCGGAGAGGGTGCTCGAGGTGGGGGCTTTTACCGGAGCCTTGCTGGGCTTGCTGCTTCGAGCCAGGCCAGACCTCGAGTGGCACGCTTTAGAGGGTGTGCCTGAGGCTGTTCGCCTCGGGCAGGAGCGCTTTCCCGGCGTAACCTGGCATCAGGGCTGGTTCGGCGAAGCGCCCCTGGACCTGCCCCAGGTGGACGCGGTTTTGTTGCTGTCGGTGCTGCCCGAGGGCTATCTGGGCGAGCTGCCGGGGCGGCTCGAGGCCGAAGCCTTCGACCGGCAGTTCCAGTTCTCGACGCGGCTCATGGCTCTGCAGGGGCTGCTGCGTCCGGGCGGCTTGCTGGTTTACGGTCACGGCCCCTTCCTGGGCAAGAACCCCGAGGGTGTGGGAGAGATCCTCGAGGGCCTGGGCTTCGGCGAGGTGGGGCGGGTGGGGGAGGGGGAGTATTGCCTGGTCACCGGGCGCATGCCCGAGCAACTCACGCGCCTGCGCCCAGACGAGAGTAGCGTCCCTGTCGCCCTGCTGGCTGAGCCTGTACAGCCCCCATCCGTGCAGGCCACCCCCGAGGAGCTGTGGCGGCTGCTCGAGGCCGAGGACTACGCCGAGGTCCTGCGGCGCAGCACCGAGGACAGCCGGGGCGAGGTGGCCTATCTGCGGGGGCGGGCGCTGTTCGCCTTGTCGCGCTTTGCCGAGGCCGAGAGCACCCTGGCGCTCGCGGACAGGCCCGAGGCCGAGGATCTGCGGGCTTTCTGCTGGGTCGAACTCGAGGACTACCGCCGGGCGCTGCCTCGGCTGGAGGCCCTGGCCAGCCGGGGCGGGCGTTACCGCTTCTACCTGGGCCGGGTCTACCTGGGGCTGGGGCGGCTGGCCGACGCGCTGCGGCAGTTGTTCGAAGCCGCTATCCCCGAGGCCGAGCTCTACCTCAAGATCGCCCTCGAGCGCATGGAGGAGCGCGCCGTGCGCTTGTCGCGCGAGGGGGACTGGAGCGAGGCCAGCCGCCGGGTGGAGTTCGTCGAAGACCTCTCGCCCCAGCTTCTGAGCCGGGGGCTGCTGCGGCTGGGCCTGCAGGCCAGCCTGAGCCAGGGGTTGTGGGCCAGGGCCCAGCGCTACGCCCAGCGGCTTTACGACCTGGGCGAGGCGGCGGGGGCGCTGGGGCTGGCGCTGGTGGGCTTGCGGGTGCGGGGGCCGGAGGGCCTGGAGAGCGTGCCCCTGGACGACCTCAAGGAGGTCGAGCCCTACCTCACCGACGCGGTAGCCCGCGCCGAGGAGCCCACCGCCCTGCTGGCGCTGGGCCTGCTGCGCCACCGCGAGGGGCGGCACCTGGAGGCTTTGCGCTACCTCGAGGCCGCCGCGCGCGAGGGGCAGGGTGAGTCCAAGGGCTTCGCCTACCACCTGCTGGCGCAGTCCAAGCAGGCCCTGGGCTACCCCATGACCGAGGTGCTGGGCGACCACAAGCGGGCCCATGCCCACCGGGCTTACGGGGTCGAAGAGCTCTTCGCCCTGGCCCAGCAGGCCTTCGAACAGGGCGAGACGGTGCTGGCGCGGGAGTTTCTGGCCCGTGTGCGCGATGGTGGCCTGGAGCACTTCCGGGGCGATCCCAGCGTGGTGCTGCGGCTGGTGGAGACCCTGGAGGGCCCCTGGGAGGCCTTCCGTCTGCTGGCCCGTTCGCTCGAGCGCACCCTCGACCCTCCGCTGGAGCTGCTCGAGCTAGCCTACCGCCTCTCGCGCGGCTTCAGCCAGAGCGAGGAGGCCCAGAACGTGCGGGGGCGCTACCTGGCCGCGCTCTACGACGCCGGGCAACAACTGGGGGCCGAGGCTTTGCTGCTGGCCGAACTCGCGCGCAACCCCGAGGCGCTGGAGGTGCTCTACGACCTGGCCGAGCACTACGAGCGCACCGGGGCCTATAAGAAGGCCACCGAGCAGTGGCGCAAAGCCCTCGAGGTCGCCTACTACTGGGAAAAAGACCTCGAGCTCTCCCGCGAGATCCTGCGCAACCTGCTCTTCCTCAACCCCACCGACCCCGAGCTGCAGCTCTACCTCGAGGAGCTCAAGGCCACCTCCAAGGCGGTGGCTAAGCTCGACGGGGTGCCCGACGCGCTGGCCGGAGCCACCCCCGACAGCCTGCTGAAGGAGGGTCTGCCCCGCTTCCACGGCGAGTACCTGCTGGTGGTGGGAGGGCACACCCAGCTCAGAAGCCGCATGGTCCCCTTCCTCGAGGCCCAGGGCCTCAAGGTCGACTGGTTCGACTCCGACGCCAACTCTGCCGGGCGTGAGGTGATCCGCCGCATCCACAGCCGCCTCGAGCGCGCCCACGGCATGATGATCATCTCCAGCTACGTCGGCCACGACCTCTCCGAGCCGGTGCGGCTGGAGGCCGAGAACCTGGGCGTGCCGGTCTACCTGACCCCAGGCCGCGCACGGGGCGTCACCGGCTTCCTGCGGGCTTTGGCCGAGTTCGCCCCTCAGCTCTTCAAGCGGGCCTTGCGCGGGGGCTGAGCGCTCGCTCCAAAAAACCGCTTGTGGCTGGAGTAGATAGCCCTTAGACTGCGGTCTAAGGAGGATTGGAATGCTTTCAGAAACACTGGTGGGCGACGTGCTCAGCCGGGCACGGTTGGGCGGAGCCGACTACGCCGAGCTGTACGTCGAGCGCTGGAGGCGGCGCAGCCTGCGGATGCTTTCGGGGGAGGTCAAGGAGGCTGCCAGTGGCCTCGAGTACGGCGCGGGGCTGCGGCTGATCTACGGCACCGAAGTGGTGTACGCCTACACCAACGACCTATCGGCTGAGAGCCTCCTGGAGCTGACCGAGACCCTGGTCAAGCTCAAGGGCAGGGTCGGGCAGGTGGACGCGCAGGGCCGGGGCGGGCTGGACTTCCGCAAGCAGGCGGCGCGGGGCCTGCACGCGCCCGAGGTGCCCCTGTCGGCTCGAGACCGGCGCTACCGGGTCGAGCGGCTCTTGGAGGCCGAGACGGCAGCCCGCGTGGCCCCCGAGATCAAGCAGGTGCAGACCCAGCTTCTGGAGTGGGAGCAGGAAGTGCTGGTGGCGACTTCGGAGGGGAGGTGGGTCGAGGACCGTCGGGTTCGCACCCGCTACGTGGTGACCGCCATCGCCCAGGGTGAGGGGGGGATGCAGACGGGCAGCTTTGGGCCGGGGCTGAGCGTGGGCCTCGAGCTCTTCGACCATCATCCCCCCAGCGTGGTGGGCCGCAAGGCCGGGGAACAGGCCATGACCAACCTGCGGGCCAAGCCTGCTCCGGCGGGCACCATGCCGGTGGTCATCGGCAACGCCTTCGGCGGGGTGATCTTCCACGAGGCGCTGGGACACCTGCTGGAGACCACCTCGGTGGCCAAGAAAGCCAGCGTGCTCTCCGATAAGCTGGGTGAAAAAGTAGCCAGCCCTTGCGTCACCTACATCGACGACGGCACCACCCCCCACGGCTGGGGCTCCTCCGAATTCGACGACGAGGGCCTGGCTACCGAGCGCACCGTGCTCATCGAGAACGGCGTGCTCAAGAGCTACATGGTCGATCGCTGGGGCGCTTTGCGAACCGGCCTGCGCCCCACGGGTTCCGGACGCCGCCAGGACTACACCTTCGCCCCCACCAGCCGCATGCGCAACACCTTCATCGCCCCCGGCGACACCCCAAAAGAGAAGCTCTTCGAGGGTATCGAGTACGGCCTCTACGCCAAGGACATGGGCGGGGGGCAGGTCAAGCCGGGCTCGGGAGAATACAACTTCGGGGTCAAGGAGGCTTACATCATCCGTCATGGCCGCATCGAGGAACCGGTGCGGGGGGCCATGCTGGTGGGCAAAGGCCCCGACAGCATCTCGAAGATCGTGGCCGTCTCCAGCGACCTCGAGACCGCCCCCGGCATGTGCGGCAGCCTTTCGGGGAGCCTGCCGGTGGAGGTGGGCCAACCCCACCTGCTGATCTCCGAGATCGTGGTGGGAGGTCAGGCCTGAACAGGGCTTGGGGTTTTCGGGCCCCTGCACTACGAAGGAGTCCCTTATGACCTTTGAACAAGCCAAGGATTACCTGCTGCAAAAAGCCCGCGCGATGGGCCTCGAGGCCGAGGTGCTGGCCACCGAGACCCGCGAGATGAGCCTCAGCGCCTTCGAGGGGCGGCTGGAGGAGATCACCCAGGCCACCCAGGGCGGCATTGGGGTGCGGGTGGTGGTGGAGGGCAAGGTGGGCTACGCCTACACCGAGGAGAAGACCCCCGAGGCCCTGGACTGGGTGATGCAGGAAGCCTACGAAAACGCCCTGCTCCAGGGCAGTGGCGGTGGGTTCATCCCGGCGGGTTCGGCGCTGGGACGCCACGACCTGCTGGGCGAGGGGCTCTCGGCTCCGCTGGAGGAGAAACAGGCCGCGGCTTTGGCGGTGGAGGCCACCCTGCGCCAGGACGCGCGGGTCAGGCAGGTGCCCCGTACCGCCTATCAGGAGCAGGAGGTCCAGGTGGTGCTGGGCTCGACCCAGGGAGCCAGCGGGGGCTACCGCACTGGGGTGAGCGTGCTGATGGGCTCGGCCATCCTCAGTGACGGTGGAGCCCCCAAGCAGAGCTGGAACGTGGATGTTGACCGCGAGTTCCACGCCCTCGAGCCCGGCAAAACCGCCCTGGAACTCATCGAGCGCACGGCTCGCCTGCTGGGGGCCCGGCCCCTCAAGACCGGGAAGTACCGCGCCTACTTCGAGCCCAAGGCCTTCGCCCAGCTCCTGGGCGTCATCAGCTTCATGTTCTCGGCCAAGAACGTGCTCGAGGGCAAGAGCCTGCTGGCGGGCAAGGTGGGGGAGAAGGTGGCCTCCGACCTCGTGACCGTCGTGGACGACCCCACCCTGCCGGGCGGCATCGCCTCACGCCCCTTCGACGCCGAGGGGACCCCGGCCCGCCGCTTGGTCATCATCGAAAAGGGTGTGCTCAAGAGCTTCGCCCACAACTCCGAAACCGCGCGGAAGATGGGGGTGGAGCCTACCGGCAACGCCCAGCGCGGCTACAAGGGTGTGCTGGGGGTGGGCCATTCCAACCTCTTCCTCGAGCCCGGTTCCGGGGTGCGGCTGGAGGACGGGATCGTCGTGACCGAGATGATGGGCCTCCACGCCGGGGCCAACCCCATCTCGGGCGACTTCAGCCTGCAGGCCCTGGGCCTCAAGCTCGAGGGGGGCGAAGTGGCCTACGCGGTGGAGAACTTCACCGTGGCCGGGAACCTGCTCGCGCTCTTGCAAAACGTCAGCGCGGTGGGGGAGAAGCTCGAGTGGGAATACTGGGGCATGGCCCTGGGGGCTCCCATGGTCGAGGTGGCCGAACTGTCGTTTGCGGGGGCGTAGGCAAAGCCGTCGGAGGCCAGAGGCGTACGCAAAACGCAAGCAGCTCTCAGCTATCGGCACTTCCGTAGGGCCGAGCCGGTGGCTCGGCTTTGCCGACGCGATAGCATTGAAGCATGAACCCCTACCTCGCCCGCATCATCGCCCTGCTGGGGAAGGATGATCCCTTGGCTTCCCTGGCGGCCACGCCCCAGCGGCTCGAGGAACTTCTGCCCCGGCTCGAGCCCGATAGGAGCTACGCTCCCGGCAAGTGGACTGCGCGCGAAATCCTGTGTCACCTGGCCGACACCGAGCTGGCCATGGGTTTTCGCTTCCGCCAGATCCTCGCGCAGGACAACCACACGGTACAGCCCTTCGACCAAGACGCCTGGGCCGCGCGCTACGGGGGTCTGCCCATGCGGCTGGCCTTCGAGACCTTCGAGGCTTTGCGGGCCTGGAACCTGGCCCTCTTGCGCGGCCTGAGTGAGGAAGACCTGGAGCGCACCTGCTACCACCCCGAGCGCGAGGAGTGGGAGAGCCTGCGCTTGCTGGTGCGCTTCCTGGCCGGGCACGACCTCAACCACCTAGGGCAACTCGAGGTCATCGCTTCGCAAAGCGCGCGAGGCTGAAAGGCTCGAGGCTCACCGCGCTTCGCCCTTCGGCGATCACCTGGGCGATGGCCTCGCCCAGCCCCGCCGAGTGCTTGAAGCCATGGCCGGAGCAGGGCGACACCACGAACACCCCCGGCAACTCGGGGTGCCAGTCCAGCACGAAGCCGCCGTCCGGGGTGGAGGTATAGAGGCAGGCGGCAGTGCGGGTGCAGCGCGGCCCCAGGGCGCGCAGGCGGGGAGCGACGTGGTGGCGGTAGATGAAGCCGATCTGCTCGCTCGAGACCGTGTGCTCCACCTGGTCGGGGTCGCTCTCCCGACTGAACTGCTCGCCTGCCAGCTTGACCCCGGCGGAGCCCTGGAGCATGGGGAAGCCGTAGAAGTGTCCGTCCTCGCCGGGGCCGTGCAGCCAGATGAAGACGGGGAAGCGCTCTGGGGCGTACAGGGCAGGGTCTTCGGGCTCGAACCAGTAGAGCACCTGGCGGTGGACCCGGAAGGCCTCGAGCGGCAGGAACTCCCGCACCCAGGCTCCGGCGCTGAGCACTACGCGGCCCACTGCGTAGCGCGCGCGGCTGGTGTGAACGGTCAGGCCGCCAGGGGTGGGCTCGAGGCGCAGTACCCGTTCCCCCGTGAACACCCCAGCCCCCATCCGCCGGGCCAGGGTTAGCTGGACCTCGATGCACTTTTCGGGGAGCACGAAACCTGCTCCCGGCTCGTAGTAACCCTGCTCATCGCCTTGCAGGATGAGCTGGGGAAAGCGCTCGGCTATCTGCTCAGCCGAAAGCACCTCGTGCGCGATGCCGAACTGTCGGGCGGTGGCGACGGTGGTGCCCAGGAAGTCGGGCTTGGCGTGGTGGCGGCCCTCCGCGCGCTCGCCCGCGAGGATCAAGCCGCCCACGGCGTGCAGTAGGCACTCGCCACTTTGGGCCTCCAGTTCGCGCCAGATGGCGTGGGAGCGCAGCACCAGCGGGACGTATTCTGCCCCCTCGCCGATGGCCTGCCGGGTGATGCGGGTTTCGCCGTGGCTGCTTCCCCGGTCGTGCGGGGGGTCGAAACGGTCGATCCCGATGGCCTTCATCCCGCGCCTGGCGAGCTGGTACAGGGCGGCGCTGCCCATCGCGCCCAGCCCGATCACGGCGACGTCAGCGGTGGTCATGAAGCGTATTTTGACAGGAAGCCCTCGAGCCGCGCCTTCACCTCGGGCCACTCCTCGAGCAGGAGGCTGTACACGGCACTATGACGGATACCCCCGTCGGCGGCGGGCAGGTGAGCCCGCAGGATCCCGTCGAGCCTGGCCCCCAGGCGCTCGATGGCCCGGCGCGAGCGCTGGTTGCGGGCATCGGTCTTGAGGGTTACCCGCCGCACTCCCCAGACCTCGAAAGCGTGAGCGAGCTGCAACAGCTTGGCCTCGGTGTTGACGCCGCTACGCTGGGCCTGGGGAGCCAGCCAGGTCCAGCCGATCTCCACCGCGTCGGGGAGGCCGGGGCGGGCCAGCGGACTGCCGGCGGGCCACTTCCAGTGCTCGAAGTTGGCGAAGCGGGTGCTGCCCACGACCTGCCCGCAACGCCTGTCCACGGTTATGAAGGGCACCGCATTGCCCCGGGCCTGTTCATCGAGGGCACTCTGGATGTAGACCTGCATGCCCTCGGCGCTGCGCGGCACGGTGGTGAAGGGATAGGCCTCGGCCTGAGCGAGCTCGAGCAGCACTGGCAGGTGGGCCAGGGTGAGGGGCTCCAGCCGCACCAACCGTCCCTCCAGGGTGATCGGGCGGGTGATGGCCGGGTTCACCGGGCCCTCCACACCATCTCGTTGCTGGCCCTGAAGCCCAGCCCCTCGTAGATCCTGCGCCCGGCTTCCGAGGCGTGCAGGGCGACGCTGTGAACCCCGCGCTCCTGGCAGTGCTCGAGCGCCTGCTGCACCGGCGCTTTGGCTAGGCCCCGGCCCCGGTGCTCGGGCTCGGTGGAGACGTTGAGCAAGTAGCCGCGCAGGGTCTGCAGGCTATCGGCTCGAGGAGGCCACTCCAGGAACATCAGGCCCGCCCCGGCCACCACCCCTTCCCCTTGCGCGGCCAGGAAGCCCGTGTAGTAACCGCTTTCCAGCGAGCGCCGGACCCAGGGGATGAAGGCTTGGATGGCTTCCTCCATCGCCTCGTCGGGGTGGCCCATGTCCACGAACATGCGGCGGCGGTGGGCGATGCGCTCGGCGTCTTCAGGGGTAGCCCGGCGGAAAGCGTACATCAGCGCTCCTCGAGGTCGGCCAGCATCCGGCGGGCGATGCCCTGCTCGGCGGGGTTGGGGCTGTGGCTCAGGGCTTCGGCCACCCGGCGCCGGTCGGTGGCTGGGCGGTTCTGCGAGAGCTTGAACTTGCCCTCCAGCCGGGTGATCTCAATCTCGAAGGCCACGATGCCCCTGATCATGCCCTCGAGGTAGCTCGGCGGCAGCGTGTCCATGTCCCAGACCCGCTCGTACTGCTGCACCAGCCGGTGCAAGAGCGCTTTAACGGCTTGGGGCTCCTCCACCAGCCGCGCCTTGCCGTAGGCGTGCACCGTCACGTAGTTCCAGGTGGGCACGCTGGGGTGTTTCTCGTACCAGGTGGGGGAGATGTAGCTGTGGTCGCCCTGGAAGATCACCAGCACCTCGGGGTTGGCCTCGAGGCTGCTCCACTGGGGGTTGGCGCGGGCCATGTGGGCCTCGAGGCGGCTGTGCTCCGCGTCGAGCACGAAGGGCAGGTGGGTGGCGAAGGGCAGCCCCTCGTGCACGCTGACCAGGGTAGCGAAGCCGAACTGCCGCATCAGCTCGTGCAGCAGGGCAGGCTCCTCCACGCGGAAGTAACTGGGCAGGTACATGCCTTTGAGGCTAAAGCCTGATTGGACTCACCGGAAGAGCCAATCATACGTGCTACACTGGAGCCAATGTTGAGCCTGCCCGGTTTCCGACCCCAGGGCGAAAGCCCTCTGTACCGCCAGCTCTACGACTACCTGCGCGAGGGCATCCTCAAGGGGCAGTTGGCCCCCGGCACCCGCCTGCCCCCCACCCGCGACCTCTCCCGCGAGCTGGGGCTCTCGCGCAACACCGTGGTCAGCGCCTTCGAGCAGCTGCTGGCCGAGGGTTACCTCGAGGCCCGCGTGGGCGACGGCACCTACGTGGCCCGTACCCTTCCGGGCCAGTGGGAAGTCCGGCCCCTGCCCGAGGGGCCCAGCAGGGACGGGCGGCGGCTCTCCCGACGCGGGGAGGAGCTGGCCCGCACGCCCGTCACCCTGCGGCGCAAGCGGGGGAGCGGGGCCTTCCGCGCCGGCCTGCCCGACTTCCGGGCCTTTCCCATGAAGCTGTGGGCCCGGCTCGAGGCCCGCCACTGGAAGCTGGCTCCCGACGAACTGCTCAACTACAGCGACCCGGCGGGCTACTATCCCCTGCGCGAGTCGGTCGCCGCCTACCTGCAGACCTCGCGTGGCGTGGTCTGCACCCCTGAGCAGGTCATCATCACCACCGGCTCGCAGCAGGGGCTCGACCTGGCGGCCCGCCTCCTGCTGGACCCCGGCGACGCGGTGTGGGTCGAAGATCCCGGCTACCTGGGGGCTCGCGGGGCCTTCCTGGCGGCTGGGGCACGGGTGGTGGCGGTGAGCGTGGACCGGGAGGGCCTGGACGTGGCGGCGGGATGGCGGCTCGAGCCCAGAGCCCGGCTGGCCTACGTGACCCCCTCCCACCAGTACCCTCTGGGCGTGACCCTGAGCCTCAGGCGGCGACTGGAACTGCTGGAGTGGGCTTCCGAGCAATCAGCCTGGATCGTGGAGGACGACTACGACAGCGAGTACCGCTACCGGGGCCGCCCGCTGGCGGCCTTGCAGGGCCTCGACCGCGAGGGCCGGGTGATCTACGTGGGTACCTTCTCCAAGGTGATGATGCCGGGTCTGCGGCTGGGCTACCTGGTGGTTCCGCCCGATCTCGTCGAGGCTTTCGCCGCGGGGCGGGCCCTGATGGACCGCCACCCGCCGGGGCCGGTGCAGGCGGTGCTGGCCGAGTTCATCCGCGAGGGACACTTCGTGCGCCACATCAAGCGCACCCGGGGGCTCTACGCCGAGCGCCAGCAGGTGCTGCTCGAGGCCTTAGAGCGCCACTTTGGCGGCTGGCTCGAGGTCCACCGGGCCGACGCGGGGCTGCACCTGGCGGCCTGGCTGCCCCAGGGGGTCGATGACCAAGAGGCTTCCCGCCTGGCCGCCGAGCAGGGCATCGAGGCCCTACCGCTTTCGGCCTACAGCCTGGCTAAGCTCCCCCGCGGCGGCCTCATGCTGGGCTACGCGGCCTTCACCCCTGCCGAGCTCGAGGAGGGCGTGGCGACCCTGCGCGAGGCCCTGACCCCGCTCATGCGGACGATCCCCTAACGGGCTGGCGCCCATGCACCATGAAGTAAACCTTCACGCTCGCGCTTGTCCTCAGGAGCCACTTACCCCACGGACTCGAGCCCTGCTTCGAACACACCTTGTGATGAGAGAACTCTAAGTCATCCTGGCAACTTCTCATGAGAAAAGCGCCTACCTTGCGAACATGGAACACATGGATCAGCCCCTCATCCTGATCATCGAGGACGAGAAAGACATCGCTCGTTTCATCGAACTCGAGCTGCAGGCCGAGGGCTACCGCACCGAGGTGGCTTACGACGGTGTGACGGGGCTTTCGCGTTTTCGCGAGGTCAACCCCAACCTGGTGATCCTCGATCTGATGCTTCCCGTGGTGGACGGGCTCGAGGTGGCCCGCCGCATCCGCAAGACCTCCAACATTCCCATTCTCATCCTCACCGCCAAGGACCGCGTGGAGGACAAGGTCGAAGGGCTCGACGCCGGAGCCGACGACTACCTGGCCAAGCCTTTTTCCATCGAGGAACTGCTGGCCCGTATCCGCGCCCACCTGCGCCGGGTGACGCCCGCCATCACCGGAGAAATCCGGGTGGCCGACCTGATCATCAACCTCGAGGGCCGTGAGGTCTTCCGCGCCGGGCGGCGCATCGAGTTCTCCAACAAGGAGTTCGAGCTGCTCGAGCTGCTGGCCAAGAGCCCCGGCAAGGTCTTCAGCCGCTTCGAGATCGAGGAGAAAGTCTGGCCCGGCTACCAGGGTGGCTCCAACGTGGTCGACGTGTACATCGGCTACCTACGCAAGAAGCTCGAGGGCCCCAACGAGCGCCGGCTGATCCATACCGTGCGCGGGGTGGGCTACGTGCTGCGTGAGGATTGAGGTCAGTACCCCAAACGCCGAACGCCTGACACCCTTTCTCTACCCCCTTAACGAGGGCCAGGGGGGATCGAACCTCGAGCCCTCGAGCCACGACGCTACCGGGCTATGGGCCATCAGCCGTTGGTGACCGTTGGACCGTTGAGTGTCTCACCAAGCTTTGGGCGTTTAGCGTTTAGGGTGAGGCGTCGGGCATCCTTATGACTCTGCGCACCCGCATCACCCTGCTCACCCAGGCCATCCTGGTGTCCTCGCTGCTGGTGCTGGGCGTCATCGTCTATGTGACCTTGCGGAGCTACCTGTTCTCCGGCATCCGGCCCGAACTCGAGGCCGCCCTCTCCCAGATCGAGTCCAGCCTGTCCGACCCCGACCCCCTGATCCGGCAGGAGGCCCTGACCCGCATCTCGCCCAACCTCTACGCCCAGCTCGTGGTGGTCATCGGAGAGCCCGAAGCGCCGGGCCCCGAGACCATCATCTCCTTGCTGAGGAGCCCCAACATGGGCAGCCACAACTTCTCGGTGCTGACCTCTGGCCTGTACCGGGTATGGCGGGGGGAGACGATTTACCAAAGAGCCTCGATCTCCCGCGATAATCTGCCTTCGCTGAACGTTCAGATCGTCGCCAAGCGGCTGAAGGCCGAGCTCTTGGGTGGCGTCCGGGATCTGATCGTGGTGGTGGGGAGGCCGCTGGACTCGGTGAACCTGGTGCTGTCGCGCTGGCTTCAGGTCTACAGCGTGATGGCCGTGCTGGTGCTGCTGCTGGCGGCGTTGCTGGCCCAGCGGCTGGTGCGGCGCACCCTCGAGCCCTTGGAGTGGGTGGCCCGCAAGGCCGAGGCGGTGAGCCAGCGGCCCGAGGCCCTGCCCGAGCCCGAAGGCCGCGACGAGGTGGCCGCGCTGATCCGCTCGCTCAACCGTATGATGGCGCGTCTGGAGGGCACCTGGCAGGCCCAGACCCAGTTCGTGGCCGATGCCTCGCACGAGCTGCGCACCCCCATCACCGCCATTCTGGGTCACGTGAACTTCCTGCTACGCCGCACCCCGCTCACCGAGCAGCAGCGGGAGAGCCTGGAGGTGATCGCACGCGAGAGCGAGCGCATGAAAAAGCTCGTCAGCGACCTCCTGGAGCTCTCCAAGAGCGGAAGCTGGAAGATCCAGATGGGGCCGGTGCACGTGCTTACCCTGCTCGAGCAGATCCAGGAGGACTACGCCAGGAGCTTCGAGGGTCGCATCGAACTCGAGGCCCCGGAAAGGCTGTGGGTGCAGGGCGATCCTGAGCGACTGCATCAGGTGCTCGCCAACCTGGTGTCTAACGCCATCAAGGCCAGAGCCACCAGGGTACGGCTGGTGGCCCGCGACGTTTCGGCGGGGGTGGTGATCCGGGTGGAGGACAACGGCGAGGGCATTCCCGCCGAACACCTCTCCAACCTCTTCGAGCGCTTCTACCGGGTAGACAAGGCCCGCGACCGCGAGCGCGGCGGCACGGGGTTGGGGCTGGCCATCGTGAAGAACATCGTCGAGGCCCACGGCGGACGGGTGTGGGTGGAGAGCACGGTGGGCAAGGGTACGACCTTCAGCGTTTCCTTAATGCGCGCAACCGCTCCGCAGCCTCAGTTGCACTGATCTCGCCCTTTTCCAGCATCCCCAGGATCTCCTGCTTCTCCTCGGGGCTGGGGCCGGGGGGCGGCACTTCCTCGTACTCGTAGCCCAGGGTCTTGAGCAAGTTCTCGAAGCGGGCCCGCACGGTGGGGTAGGAGAGCCCCAGGATGCGCTCGACCTCCTTGAGGTTGCCGCGCACCTTGACGAACAGGCGCAGGAACTCGAGGTGCTCGCCAGGCAGTTGGGCGAATTCGTTGGGCTGGAACTCTCCCCTGACCTCGGCGCGGCACTGGGGGTTGGAGCAGATCAGGCCCGACACCCGCAAAGGGCTCTGGCAGGCGGGGCACTGCGTGGGGACGGGATAGATTCTCATGGGGTCACCTTTCTGAGCCTTTGGAGGGCGGAGGGCCGGATACCGCTCACCACTGTCCGATCTTGACCCGCACCGGGCCGCGGAAGCCTCCCAGGGGCGAGCCGCTCACCTGGAAGCGGGCGATGTCCTGTACCTCGAGGTCCACGACGGTAAAGGGCCCCTGGCGGCGGATCAGGCGCAGACCCGCGCGGGCTTGCTCGAGGTAATACCCCGCCTCCCGGCTCCAGCGCCCGGCGATGGCCTCGGCCAGATAGACCAGGCCCTCCAGCACCAGCGTGGGGATGAACACGAAGATGGGGATGGGGATCATGGGCACCCGCATGAAAACGTAGAGGAAACGGGGGAGGAGCCGTTGGGGGGTCAGCACCGGATCATTTTGGCTCGAGCGGGAGGCGGGGAGGGCGGTCATGGGCGGCTCCAAGGGCTCAGATCACCTCGATGACCACCCGCATGGTGCCTTTGAGCGGGCTGCGCTGGCCCTCGTCGCCGGTGAACTGGGCCATGTCCTGGATCTCCACGTCCACAAGGCGGCCTTCGGGCAGGTCGCCCTTGAGCATGTCGAGGATGCCCGCTACGTCGATGCCCTGGGCGCTCATGGCCTGCTTGGCTTCCGGGGGAATGAAGCTGGCGGCGAATTTGGCCAGCGAGACCGGCACGTTGACGTTGACTTTGATGCCCTCGCCATTGACCGAGATGCGCAGCATTTTGGCGATACCCTTGGCCAGGGGCGCGGGCGGGGCTGGGGGCACCGCCACTGCTACCGTGCCGGGGGTGCGGGGGCTCGCGGCTTGAGGCTCGATGGCCTCGAGCAGCCGCACGGCCTCCTCGACCGAGATCTTGCCTTCCTTGACCATGTCCATGATTCGGCGCTTGTCTTCCATAAGGTGTCTCCCTTGACGCTCAGGTCAGCAGGTTGAGGCTGCCCATCTTGACCTGGAGCTCGAGCTTGGCCTTGCCCTGACCCTCGAGGAGATGGAAGCTCTCACGCTTGCCGGGCATGCCCCGGGTCTTGTCCATGCGGTGTTTACCACTGCTCTCGAGGTGCCCCATGACCACGTCGCCCGTGATCTCATAATCCGAGCCGGGCAGCAGGCGCAGGGTGGCGTTGCCCGCCTTGACCTGGACCCGGTGCTGGCCCCCGGTCAGCCGCAACTCGGCCTCGAGGTTGCCGGCCTTCACCTCGGCGTCGATGCCGCCCAGGTTGTGAGCTAAAAGGTTGCCGGCCTTTACCTCGGCCCGCAAGTAGGGGAGATCGCTGGCGACCAACGTCCCTGCCGTTAGCTCGACCTGCAGGCCCATCCCGCCGGGCAGTGTGACAATCACCGGGCGCTCGTGAAGATGCCACTCACCCCCACGCCAGCCTTTGGGGCCTTTGTAACGGGCCTCTAGGTAGTAATCGGTGCCCTTGGCGCGGAGCTCCGCCTCACCCACGAGACTGGGCTCACGCAGGTTAGGATCGAGGCGCACCTCGAGGTTGCGGTCACTCACCTCAGCCCGTAACCAGCGCGTGGGCTGGCCGAGGGAGGGGCGGGGCGGCGG
>NZ_QWLA01000067.1 GCF_003574095.1 Calidithermus roseus | reverse complement strand
CCGCCTGACCTCCTCAAAAACCCGTTCGGCAGGGTTGAGCTCGGGCGAATAGGCCGGTTGAATGATACGACTGCCCGAAAGCTCGCAGCAGGGCCGAAGTCAGCAGCGAGCCCACCGAAAGTGCGATCAGCACCAGCAGCAGCAGCCAGCCAATCCGAGCGCCGATGGAGAGAAAATTGCTCTGGGGCTCGAGCCACCACATCCCCAGGATGAAGACGCAGTTGGGCAGGAAGATCAGCGCAGCGATGATCCAGAACAGCCGTTGCCGCATCGAACCCTACTCGCGTCCTGCCGACAGGACGGCCAGGAAGGCCTCCTGGGGTACGTCCACCTTGCCGATGGACTTCAGCCGCTTCTTACCCTCTTTTTGCTTTTCCAACAGCTTCTTCTTGCGGCTGACGTCGCCGCCGTAGCACTTGGCCAGCACGTCCTTGCGCAAGGCCTTGACCGTGGCCCGCGCGATGATCTTGCCCCCGATGGCGGCCTGCACGGGCACCGCGAACTGCTGGCGGGGGATGACCTCGGCCAGCTTGTCCACCATGCTGCGCGCGATAGAGTAAGCCTTGTCGCGGTGGGTGATGAAGGCCAGGGCGTCCACGGGCTCGTCGTTGACCAGCACCGTGACCTTGACCAGATCGCCTTCGCGGTAGCCAGCCTGCTCGTAGTCCATGGAGGCGTAGCCCCTCGAGAGGCTCTTGAGGCGGTCGTGGAAGTCATAGAGGATCTCGCCGAAGGGCACCTCGTAGCGCAGCTCGACCCGCTTGCTGCCCCCCGTGCCCCCCAGGTAGTTCATCTGCTCCATGCGCCCCCGCTTCTCCTGCAAGAGCTGCATGATGGGACCGACGTATTCTTCCGGCGTGTAGACCGTGAGCCTGACGTAGGGCTCCTCCATGACTTCGATGGTGCCGGGATCGGGCATCATCGAGGGGTTGTGGACCTCCTCGATGGAGCCGTCCGAGCGCATGACCCGGTAGATCACGCTGGGCGCGGTGGCGATGAGGTCGAGGTCGAACTCGCGCTCGAGCCGCTCCTGCACGATCTCGGCGTGCAGCAACCCCAGAAAGCCACAGCGGAAGCCGAAGCCCAGTGCCTCGGAGGTCTCGGGTTCAAAGTCGAGGGCCGCGTCATTGAGCTTTAGTTTCTCCAGGGCGTCGCGCAGCCGGTTGTAGTCCTGGGTGTCGGTGGGGTAGATGCCGGCGAAGACCACCGGCTTGGCGGGCTTGAAGCCGGGGTAGGCTGCGTCGGTGGGGTTGGGGGCGAGGGTGATGGTGTCGCCCACCTGGGTGTCGCCGATCTCGCGGATGTTGGCGGTGAGCCAGCCGACTTCACCGGGGCCTAAGCCGCCGGTGGGCTCGAGCGAACCGGGCCGGAAGACCCCCACCCGGTCTACCTGGAACTCCTTGTTGTTCGACCACACCCGGATGCGGTCGCCGGGGCGGATGCTCCCCTCGAAGACCCGCACGTAGGGGATCACGCCCTGGTAGGCGTCATAGATCGAGTCGAAGATCAGGGCCTTGGTGGGGTCGGTGGGCTTGCCCTTGGGGGCAGGGACGCGATGGACGATGGCCTCGAGGATGTCCTCCACGCCCTGGCCAGTCTTGCCGGAGGCGAAGACCACCTCCTCGGCAGGCAGGCCCAGCACCTCCTCGATCTCCAGCGCCACCTCCTCGGGCCGGGCGGAGGGCAGGTCGATCTTGTTGACCACGGGAATGATGGTGTGCTCGTGCTCGAGGGCTAAGTAGAAGTTGGCGATGGTCTGGGCTTCGACCCCCTGGGAGGCGTCTACTACCAGCAATACGCCCTCCACGGCGGCGAGGGCCCGGCTCACCTCGTAACCGAAGTCCACGTGGCCGGGGGTGTCGATGAGGTTGAAGGTGTAGGTCTGGCCGTCTGAGGCTTCGTAAAACAGGCGCACCGCGCTGGCTTTGATGGTGATGCCACGCTCGCGCTCGAGTTCCAGCGAGTCGAGAAACTGCTCGCGCATCTCCCGCTCCGACACCGCTTTGGTCATCTGGAGAATGCGGTCGGCGAGGGTGGACTTGCCGTGGTCCACGTGCGCGATGATGGAGAAGTTGCGAATGCGTTCCTGCACAAAGCGTATCTTATCCGATGCTTCGGCGGGCGGGTTGGGGAGGGGGCACAAAGGGGCTTGTACGTCCTACGCTGTACGCAAAACGCAAGACGCCTTATCACCTCCCTTAAGCAAGGGGGGCTGGGTGGGATCCCCCTCCCCACACTCGGAAAAGGAAGGCGCATGTCACGAGCCACAGGCCACGGGCTTATTCCTGACGGCTGACGACTTACCCCCTGCTTGCCTGCCTTATGATTGGGCCATGAACCTGGCTACGCCGCAATCGCTGCGCTTCGTGCTTCGCTATGCTGGGCAGCCGGCGGGGGAGCAGCGGCTGACCCTCGAGCCCATGGGGCGGGGCTGGAGGGTGGTGCTCGAGGCCCAGGTGGACCTGCCCCCACCGCGAACGAGGCACCGCTGGGAGAGCGACCTCGATCCTCGGGGCTTTCCCCGGCGCTACGTCGAGCGCGTCGAGGGCAACGGGGGAGGGGTGATGGAGGTAGACTTCTCCCGCGAGGACGGCCTGGTGGTGGTGAGCCAGGGTCGCGACGACTTTGCCATCCCCTACGTGGCCGACCTGCACGACCCGCTCTCGCTGGTGGTGGCGGTCTCGAGGCTTGAACTCGAGGTGGGGGGAGTCGCTCAGTTTGGCCTGGTGGGGGGACGGGCCTACGCCGAGCGCCTGCCCGACCAGACCCTCACCCTTCCCTGGGGCGAGACCCCGGTGCGGGTCTACCGGCTGCGCCCCGGCCTCTCGCTGCTGTACTTCGACGCGGAAGGCTATCCGGTTCGCCTGACCCAGAAGGTGGGCGACCACGTTTTCGAGGCCGAGTTGCTGGCGGTTGAGGCGCTGCAGCCGAAGTCTAAGGAAAAGGAGGGCCAGCCTGGCCGCAGCCGCCGGCGCCGCCGTCGTCGCCGCTTCGAGTAAGCTTTTGCCCTTGAAGGACCACTCACCCACCATGATTCAGACCGCACAACAAGTCCAAGGGCGCTTCGCCGACCGCCGCATGACGGTCGAATATGGCGAAGCGCTGGAGAGAGTACGTGAGATATTGAGGAGCGTCGAGCTCGAGGGCGACGCCGCCCTCGACCGCTGGAGCCTCGAGCTCGACGGGGCTGCCGTCCAGGAGATCCCCAAGCGCGAGTGGCGCGAGGCCTACGACGACCTCGAGGCCGACCTGCGCGACGCACTGGAGACCGCCAGGGAACGCATCGAGGCCTTCTACCGCAAGGAGCCGCAGGGAGGCTTCCTCGAGGCTACCCCCGAAGGGGTTCTGGGCCAGTTGGTGCGCCCGCTGGATCGGGTGGGGGTCTACGTTCCTGGGGGTAGCGCCCCGCTGATCTCCACGGTGCTCATGACCGCCGTTCCCGCCAAGGTCGCGGGGGTTGGTGAGATCGTGCTGGCGAGCCCGCCCAGGGTCCATCCGGCCATCTTGGCCGCGGCCTGGGTGGCCGGAGCCGACCGGCTGTTCGCCATGGGCGGAGCCCAGGCCATCGCCGCTTTGGCCTATGGCACCGCGCGGGTGCCTCGCGTGGACAAGGTGATGGGGCCGGGCAACCGCTACGTGGTGCTGGCCAAGCGCGAGGTCTACGGTTCGGTGGGCATGGAGGCTCTGCCGGGTCCCACCGAGAC
Source organism: Calidithermus roseus (assembly GCF_003574095.1). Taxonomy (GTDB): domain Bacteria; phylum Deinococcota; class Deinococci; order Deinococcales; family Thermaceae; genus Calidithermus; species Calidithermus roseus. Next base: position 16,152 of record NZ_QWLA01000067.1, on the reverse strand, counting down.
CCTCATCGTGGCCGATTCCTCGGCCAACCCCCGCCTGCTGGCCGCCGACTTGCTGGCCCAGGCCGAGCACGGGCCCGACTCCGAAGCCTGGCTGCTCTCGCCCGATAGAGAACTGCTCGAGGCTGTCGAAGCCGAACTCGAGCGCCAGCTCTCCGACCTGCCCAGGGCCGCCATCGCCCGCCAGGCCCTCGCCCGCAGCGGGCTGGTGCGGGTCGAGAGCCTGGAGCAGGCCCTGGAGTGGGCCAACCTCTACGCACCCGAGCACCTCTGCCTGTCGGTGCGCGAGCCGCTGGAATACCTGGGGATGGTGCGCAACGCCGGGGGGGTCTTCCTGGGAGAGCACTCTTGTGAAGCGCTGGGCGATTACATCGCCGGTCCCAGCCACGTCATGCCCACCGCGGGCACGGCGCGCTATGGGGGAGGTCTGGCCTTGCGCGATTTTCTCAAGGTGATCCCGGTGGTGGGGCTTTCCGGCCAAACCACCGTGCGCCTGGCGCAGCTAGGGGCCAGGCTGGCGAGGGAAGAAGGACTCGAGGCCCACGCCAGGGCCCTCGACCTGCGGGCCATCCCCGAGCCCTGAGTCGATGTGAGTCGATGGTCGATAGCCGCCTCGGGCGCGTCACTTCCTGGGGTTGGGCAGGCTGCGGCGGTTCCACTCGGGAAGGTGGCGCAGAGCGATGGGAATCCCCACGCCCAAGCCGAACCAGATATAGGGCGCGGCCTGCCCCACGCTCGCGGCGATCACCGGGAAGCAGAGCGCTGCGAGGGCGATGGACCGGTAGAGGCTGCGCGAGAGGAGGTAGGTCAGCGCGATGAGCACCGCACACGACAGCAGCATCAGTGGTTTGACCGCCAGCAGCACCCCCACGGCAGGTGCCAGGCCTTTGCCTCCCCGGCCCAGCAGCCAGGCCGAGAAGCAGTGACCCCAGACCGCGGCTGCTCCCGCGAGGAGTCCAGCCTCGAGGCTCTTCCCTAAAAACTCACCCATCGCCACAGCCATCAGACCCTTGACCACGTCCAGGACCAGCACCATCAGGCCGGGTACTGCTCCCAGCACCCGCATGGCGTTGAGGGCTCCCACGTTGCCCGAACCCTCAGCCAACAGGTTTTTCCCCTGCAGGAGGCCGAACCAATAGGCAAAGGGGAGGCTTCCGAAAAAATAACCCGCCAGCAGCGCGTTGAGGTAATCCATAAGCCGCAATCCACAGCATAAGGGGTCGTACGTCGTGCGCGAAACGCAAGACGCCCAACGCTGAACTGCGAATGCCAGATGCCGCGCGCCTCTAGGCTACCTGCATATTGACCTGCGGGCACACCCTGCGTATAGTTATGCAGTATGGAAGGGCGAGTGCGACGACTTTGTGCTTGATCCAGGACGTCGGCTTGCCGTTTTTCGGGCGGGGCGCGTCCCCGCCCGAACTATGCAGCATGATTGGAGAATGATGAGCATGAAAATCGTTTTGGCCTACTCCGGTGGTCTGGACACCAGCATCATCCTGAAGTGGCTCATTGAGCACTACAACGCCGAAGTCATCTGCTTCACCGCCGACATCGGGCAGGGGGAGGAGGTCGAGGAAGCCCGCTTTAAAGCGCTCAAGACCGGGGCCAGCAAAGCCTATGCCCTGGACCTGCGCGAGGAGTTCGTGCGGGATTTCGTGTTCCCCATGTTCCGCTCCGGTGGGCTCTACGAGGGCTATTACCTCATGGGCACCTCCATCGCCCGGCCCCTCATCGCCAAGCACCTCGTGCGCATCGCCAAGGAGGAGGGCGCTGAAGCCATCGCACACGGCGCGACCGGCAAGGGCAACGACCAGGTGCGCTTCGAGCTCACGGCCTACTCCCTCGAGCCCTCCATCCGGGTGATCGCTCCGTGGCGAGAGTGGGACTTCGTGGGGCGTCCGCAGATGATTGAGTATGCAGCCTTGCATGGCATCCCCGTCCCGGTGACGCTGGAGAAGCCCTATTCCATGGACGCCAACCTGCTCCACATCTCCTATGAAGGGGGGGTGCTCGAGGACCCCTGGGCCGAGCCCCCTGCCGGCATGTTCCGCCTCACCAAAGACCCCTGGGAAGCGCCCAACGAGCCTGAGCTGGTCGAAATCCAGTTCGAGGGTGGCGACGCGGTGGCGGTCAACGGCGAGCGCCTGAGCCCCGCTGAGCTACTGACCAAGCTCAACACCATCGGCGGGCGGCACGGCATTGGGCGGGTGGATCTGGTGGAAAACCGCTTCGTGGGCATGAAGTCGCGAGGCGTCTACGAGACCCCCGGTGGCACGCTGCTCTACCACGCCCGGCGGGCGGTGGAGAGCCTCACCCTCGACCGCGAGGTGATGCACCAGCGTGACCAGCTGGCCATCAAGTACGCCGAGCTCGTCTACAACGGCTTCTGGTTCGCGCCCGAGCGTGAGGCGCTGCAGGCTTATTTCGACCACGTGGCCCGCACCGTCACCGGCACAGTGCGCTTCAAGCTCTACAAGGGCAACATCATCATGGCCGGGCGCCGCTCGCCCCTCTCGCTCTACGACAAGAGCCTGGTCTCCTTCGACGAGGAAGGCGGCTACGACCAGGCCGACGCCGAGGGCTTCATCAAGCTCAACGCCCTGCGCTTGCGGGTGCGGGCCAAGGCCCAGCCAAGAGATTAGTGAGGTGAGGCGGATGGAACCTACCCCCCAGGACGCCATTTCCCCCCTTAACGGGGGTCAGGGGGGATTGATCCGCCCAGCCACCCTCGACGACGCCCAAGCCATCGCCCAGATGGTTCGCCAGGCCTGGGCGGGTAGGGTTGCTCCGGACTCCTCGGGGCACCGGGAGAGTGCGGAGAAGGTCCGCCTCGATCTGCAAAAAGGCTTTGGCTGGGTGGTCGTCGATGACGAGCAGGTCGTCGCCTCGGTGCGGCTGGTTCCTCATCCCAGTGAAGCCGGGGTAGGGGAGGTCAAGAAGCTCGGCGTGCTGCCGGAGTACCGCAAACACGGCTGGGGACCGAAGCTGATGGAGGTGGTAGAGGAGAAGGCTCGAGCCCTCGGCCTCGTGGAGCTACGCTTGGCCGTCCGGTACGATCAGTACCGCCTGGTCGAGTGGTACGGCTCGCTGGGCTACGTGCTCAACCTCTCTCTCGTCTATAGCGCCGCAAACCCGCTAACCCCTCCGCCTTTCGTACTGCATAAATACCTCGAGGTCCATCCATGAGTCAGGAACAGACCCAACGCACCTGGGGCGGGCGCTTCGCCGAGGCTCCCGACCGGCTGGCCCAGCAGTTCAACGCCTCTTGGACCTTTGACCGACGGCTGGCCCTGGTGGATATCGAGGGCTCGCTGGCCCACGCGGCGATGCTGGCGAAGCAGGGCATCATCAGCGCCGAGGAAGCCGAGACCTTGAGGCGGGGGCTGCTCGAGGTGCGCCAGGAAATTGTGGAGGGCACCTTCGTCTGGCGGGAGGAACTCGAGGACGTGCACATGAACATCGAAACCCGCCTGACCGAGCTCGTAGGGCCGGTGGGCGGCAAGCTGCACACCGCTCGTAGCCGCAACGACCAAGTTGCCACCGACTTGCGGCTGTGGCTGCGGGGAGAACTCAGCGCGATCCTGGGCGAGCTCGAGGCCTTGCGCCGGGTGTTGGTGCAGCAGGCCGAGAAGTACCTCGAGCCCCCCCTCATCCTTCCCGGCTACACCCACCTCCAGCGGGCCATGCCGGTGCTCTTGTCACACTGGTTTTTGGCCTACTACGAGATGCTCTCCCGCGACGCCGGGCGCATCCAAGACGCCCTGAAGCGCCTCAACGAGTCCCCGCTGGGTGCGGCGGCGCTGGCGGGGACTGGCTTTCCCATCGACCGCCACTACACCGCCCAGGCCCTGGGCTTCGCCCGGCCCATGCGCAACTCGCTCGACGCGGTGGCCAGCCGCGACTTCGCCCTCGAGGCCCTGTCGGCCCTGGCCATCGGCCAGCTCACCCTTTCGCGCCTGGCGGAGGAACTGGTGCTCTACACCTCCTTCGAGTTCGGTTTCGCGGTGCTCCCCGATGCCTTCAGTACGGGCTCCTCCATCATGCCCCAGAAGAAGAACGCCGACATCGCCGAGCTGATCAGGGGCAAGGCCGGGCGGGTGCTGGGTAGCCTGGTTGCGCTGGCGACGGTGGTCAAGGGCCTGCCGCTGGCCTACAACAAGGACTTGCAGGAGGACAAGGAGCCCCTCTTCGACGCCTGCGACACTTACCGGGCCTCGCTCAAGCTGATGGCCGCCATGCTGCCGGGGTTGGTGTGGAAGCCCGAACCCATGGCTAAAGCAGCAGAGTCGGGCTTCTCGCTGGCGACCGAGCTGGCCGACTACCTCGCGCAAAAGGGCCTACCCTTCCGCGAAGCCCACCACGTGGTGGGGCGCATCGTGCGCCACTGCGCCGAGGCAGGCAAGGAACTGCGCGACCTCGAGCTGCCCGAGCTTCAGTCCTTCCACCCCCTCTTCGGTGCGGAGGCCCTCGAACTCACCCGGCTCGAGAGCGCCATCCACCGACGACGCTCCTACGGCGCGACCGCGCCGGAGCGGGTCCGAGAAGCCGTCGAGATCGCCAAACGCGAGGTTGGATTGTAATTGGAGGCAAGGGATGAGCACCCTGATCGAAGTTGGAACCACCCGGCTCCCAGACGTGCGCTGGGACGCCAACGTTGAGCTGCGCAAGGCCAGGATGAAGGACGTCGAGCCGATCTACACCCTCATCAAGTACTGGGCCGAGCGCGGCCTCATGCTCGTGCGCAGCCACAACCACCTCTACGAGAACCTGCGCGACTTCTTCGTGCTCGAGGACGAGGACGGCCACATCGTGGGCTCGGGGGCGCTGCACATCCTCTGGCACGACATTGCCGAGGTGCGCGGCCTGGCGGTCCACCCTGAGCGCCAGGGGCAGGGCCTAGGGCGCTGGTTGGCTTTGGCTGCCGAGCGCGAGGCCAAGGATCTGGGCATCCCCCAAATCTTCGCCTGGACGCTACAGGTCAGGTTCTTCACCGGCTTGGGCTACCACGTCACTACCCGCGAGAACCTGCCGCCTAAGGTCTACCAGGAGTGCAGCCAGTGCCCCTTCTACGACAACTGCCGCGAGATCGGCGTGACCAAAGTGCTCGATCCCGACAACGCTTTTCGGAAGTAGGGCTATCTACTCGCCCTCATCTGGCCGGGTAAACTTCAGCCATGGGTCTTCTCACCGACTACCTTGCCGCCGCCCTCAAGTCAGCCAACTACAAGCCGGGGGAAGGGGGGTTCATCGAAGGGGCCGTGCCGGAAATTCCGGGCCTGCTGGTGCGGGGCCGCACCTTCGAGGAATGCCGCGAGCGCCTGCGCAGCGAACTCGAGACCTGGCTCGCCCGGGCCCTGCTTTCGCACCAGGCGCTCCCCGAACTCGGCGGAGCAGGGGCTCTTTTGCAGGAACTCGCCCTCAGCACCCACCCCAGCACCAACCCCGTCGAGCAGGCCATCCTGCAGAACACCCGCACCATCCTCCAGGAACTGCGCAGCCTGCGCCGGGGTGGGGGCGGAGGACGCCCGGAGGCTCAGCCTGCCGCCCCTGCCCCTCAAGCCCAGCCCCAGGCCCAGCCGCAGCCCAAGCGCCCCGGCCTCAAGGTGGCCGATTACCTGGCCGAGGTGGGCTTGCAACTCAAGCCCAGCCTGCCCCCATCCAACGAAGCCGAGGACAAGGCGCTCGAGCGCCTGGCGGGCTTCATGGGCGAGCGCTACTCGGCCTTCGAGGGGCTCTATGCCCGCCTCAAGAGCGCAGCGGCGCGGGGCGGGGCCGACTTCCAGTACTCGCTGAGCGCTTTGAGCCAGCAGGACATCGGCACCAACACCCAGATTTGCTTGTGGCTGAAGGAGGCCGGGCTGTTGCAGAAATACACTTACTCCAGCAAGCAGCGGCGCATCTATGCCCGGCCCAGCAGCGAGGGCAAGCACCAGGGCTTCCTCACCGGCGGTTGGTTCGAGCGCTACGTGCGTCAGCGGGTGCAGCTCAGCCTGCGGCGGCGCAACATCCCCTACGACCTCGAGGCCAACCCCCTCATCCTCTATCCCAACGGCGACCGCTTCGAGGTAGACTTGCTGGTGCGCACCCCCAACCGCTTCCTGCTCGTCGAGTGCAAGACCGGCGAGTTCGACGAGGCTCTAGACCGCCACCAGCGCATCGCCTCCGACCTGCGCATCCCGGCCAAGCAGGTGCTCTACGTGCTGCTGGGTATCCCCGAGCCGGTGCTGGATGAGCTGAGCAGCCAGTGGGGCTTCACCTTCGCCAACGAGAAAACCCTCGACGAGCAATTGGAGGCCGTGCTGGTTTGAGGCCCTGAGCGCCAAAAAGGTGCCGGGGGCCACGTTGAAAGCTGCCAGAGCGCGGCATAGAATGCGGAGATTGCCATGAAGGAACGCGCGGTTTTAGTCCTCGAGGATGGCACCACTTACCACGGCTATGCCTTCGGACACCGGGGCAAGAACGTGGGTGAGGTGGTGTTCAACACGGCCCAGACCGGTTACCAGGAGATCCTCACCGATCCGAGCTATAACGGCCAGATCGTGGTCATGACCTACCCTCACCAGGGCAACTACGGGGTCAACGTTTTCGACATGGAGTCCAACCGCCCCTGGGTGCGCGGTTTCGTGGCACGGGAGTTCAGCACCTATGCCGCCGGGCCCCGCGCCCAGCAGAGCCTCGCGGAGTTCATGACCGAGCACGGGGTGGTGGGCCTCGAGGGTATCGACACCCGCGCCCTGGTGCGCAAGATCCGCGAGGGGGGCGTGCTCAAGGGAGTCATCGCCCACGCTTCCCACCTCGGCGACCCCAACTACCGCTTCAGCCAGGCCGACCTCGAGGCCCTGCGCGAGGAAGCCCGCACCTGGAAGGACATCGACGGGCGCGACATGACCCCCGAGGTCTCCACCCCGCTGCCCTACCAGTTCCCCACCTTCAAGGGCAAGCGCCGCATCGTGGTGATGGACTTCGGCATCAAGCACGCCCAGATGCGCTACATGGCCGAGCTGGGCTTCGAACTCATCGTGGTGCCCGGCAAGACCAACCCCGCGCAGATCATGGCGCTCGAGCCCGCCGGGCTCTTCGTCTCCAACGGCCCCGGCGACCCCTCCATGCCCCGCTACGCTCACGAGACGCTGTGGAAGCTGATGGGCCTCTTGCCCACCTTTGGCATCTGCCTAGGCCACCAGTTGCTGGGTCTGGCCGCGGGCGGGCGCACCTTCAAGCTCAAGTTCGGCCACCGGGGGGCCAACCACCCGGTCAAGAACCTGCTCACTGGCAAGATCGAGATCACCAGCCAGAACCACGGCTACGCCGTAGACCCCGACTCCCTCAAGGAGTTCCGCCCCACCCACATCAACCTCAATGACGGCACCCTCGAGGGCATGGCCCACCTGCGCTACCCGGTCTTCAGCGTGCAGTACCACCCCGAGGCTTGCCCCGGCCCCCACGACTCGCTCTACCTCTTCCGGCGCTTCCTCGAGGAAGTCGAGGCCTTCCACGGCGTAACTGGAATGCCGGTAGAAAAACAACGCACGGATAAACTCGGCGTTTAGAAAACCAGTGACCAGAACTTATATCTACCGCGCTTGAGATTGATTTGCTAGAATGCCTGCGAGTTTATCTCGGAGGCTTCTATGAAACGATTGCTTTTTGCGGGACTGCTGACCTGGCTCGTGGGGTGTGCTCCTGCCGCCGTCGAGCAAGCCCCGGCGACGGCTTCTTCCGGCCCCGCCACCGGGAGCGAGGCTGTGGCGAGCACCCCTGAGCCCCCGGCGGCGCCCAGGTCCTCATCTCAACCCCTGACCAAACCTGCCGAAGGGGGCGTGCTCAGGCAGGGCCAGATCTGGACCCTGTTTATCAAGGACCCCACCCTCGCCAACGTCACCTTCAAGGTGATCGTGCGGAGGCCGCCCTTCCAGGCGGTGAAGGGAACCGGGACCCAGGGAGCCATCATCGTCCAGGACAAGCGGCATATCGTGCTGGCCTACAGCCCTTCCACCCAGCAGCTCAACGCCACCGTCTACCTCGAGCCCCTCCGCGGCTACGCGACCTCGAGGGCGCTGTTCTGCTCGGCGACCCAGAGCGGCCCCACCTGGACCGGTCTCACCTTCGTGGGCACCCGCGAGGCTTACCCTGAGGCCGTCCGGCAGCGCAAGTACACCGGGCGCTGTGCCCTGAAGCTCGAGCCCTGAGCCTCCGGGTGGGTAGAATCACCCCATGCAGACTCCCACCCGGCTCCCGCCGTTCCTGCGCGGCGACATTGAAGGCGTTCACCCCCTGGTTTCGGTCTGGCTTCGCAACCTCGAGGAGGTCTCGCAGACCGTGGATAAATGGGCTGCGGACCTCTCCCCAGAGGGCTTCTGGTGGGTGCCTGCGCCCGAGGCCAACGCCATCGGCGGGCTGGTGCGCCACATCGGCATCTCCTCGGTGCGCCTGTACTACCGGGGGATAGGGCAGGAGATCCCCGAGGCTTACCGGCTTCTGCCGCCGGAGCAGTTGCGGGTGACCCACGAGCCTCCTGCGGCGGTGCTGGAGGAGTTTCGCGGGAACCTGCGCCTGGTTTGGGAGGGGCTCTGCCGGCTCACGCAAGACGACTTCGAGGCCCTGCGCTCCTGGGGCGACTTCGCCCCGGTCCGGGCGATCTACGTCTTCGACCACATCGCCGCGCACGCCCAGCACCACGCCGGGCAGATCATCACCACGCGCAAGCTGTGGGAGTCGCTCGAGACTCATTTGTACCCTCCACGGCTTTGAGGCATAATGACCTTTCGTGCTTCGACTCGAGACCATCACCAACCCCACCCGCTGGAACGCATTGGTGGCCTCCTTGCCCATCACCAGTGCGCTGCAAAGCTGGGGCTGGGGAGAGGTCAAGAAGCTTTCGGGCTGGGTGCCTGAGCGGATCGCGCTCTACGAGGGCGAGGAGCTAGTAGCAGCGGCTCAGTTGTTTCGCCGCAGCTTCTTTGGGCCATTCTCGATGCTCTACGCTTCGAGGGGCCCGGCCCTGCGGAGGATCGAGGATTTGCCCAGGGTGGCCGAGGCTTTGCGGGTCAGGGCAGGGGGGGCAGCTTACCTCAAGCTCGAGCCCGAGACCGGGCAGGATGCGGCGGCTACGCCCCCGAGCTTCCCGGCCCTGAGCCACAATGAGACCATCCAGCCCGAGTACACCATCTGGCTCGACCTGCGGCTGGGGCGCGAAGCGCTGCTCGAGGGCATGGATGGCATGCACAAGCGCAACACAAAGCTCGCACAGAAGCGTGTCGTCACCACCATCGAAGGCGAGGAGGCTTTCGAGGAGTTCTGGGCGCTATTTGAGCAGACCAACCGTCGGGCAAAGCTGCTCCAGCACAGCAAGGAGTACTACCAGGCCGTGCTGCGCGAGATGAACCAGCCGGAAGGGCAAGCCTTCATTTCCATCGCTCGCCACGAGGGCAGAGCCCTGGCGGCGGGGTTGTTCGTGGCCTTCGCGGGCAAGCTCGATTACCTCTACGGGGGTTCCAGCCGCGAGAACTCCAACGTCAAGGCCCCCAACGGGATGCACTGGGGGGCCATAGAGTGGGGCATACAGCACGGCTACCACACCTACGACCTGTGGGGCGTTCCGCGCCAGAGCGAAGGGAGCCATGCGGCGGGGATCGATCGCTTCAAGGAGGGTTTCGGAGGGCGGCGGGTGCGTTTCCCGGCTTACGATCTGGCCCTCTCGCCGCTCTATGGCCCGCTGACCAAAGCCCTGCGCCTGCGCAAGAATTGGATGAACTACCGCGCACGGGGCACTACCCGAGACGTTTTGTGAGATGGATGGATTTTGGCCGGGGTTGTGCCCCTGCCCAGGCTTCACGCTTCTAAGGCCATGAGTGTCTAGGTTGAGACCGTGTTGCGTCCCGCCCTGATCCTGCTCGTTGTCATCGTTGCCCTGGCGGTGGTGCTCACCAGTCGCCCGGTGCCCCTTCCACCGACACCCAGCCGGGGGGTGGTGCTGCAGAACGTCCGGCTCGACCTCTATCCCGAACAGGACCCCGAGGCTACCTGGAAATTTGAGGCTGGCCGGGTTGAGCAGGATCCCGGCAGCCGCGAGGCCAGGGTGAGCGAGCTCAAAGGCGGCGAGCGCTACGTCAGAGGTGAGCTCGATCTGCGGCTCAAGGCCCCCTCGGTCGTCATCGACCGTGTGGATAACCTTCGCTTGCCCTATGCCACCGTGGAAATCCTCGAGGGCTGCTACCGGCTCGAGTTGGGCAAGCCGGGGGAGAGCGAGGTGCTGGTGGACCAGCGCTCCGGCTTCAGCGCTCCCAGCATCCACCTCACCGCGCCGGGGATCGAGATCTTCGGGCGCAACTTCCGCAGCGACTTCGGCATGCAGAGCCCGACCTGGAACATCCAGAAGGAATCTGCCCAGACGGGCGGCGAACTGCCCCCGTGTGACATAGAAGGTGGTCGATAGGACATGAGACGAATGCTTTGGCTTGCGCTAATTGGGGTGGCTTTGGCCGCCAACGAGGTAAGGATCATCACCATCGAAAGTGCCGATCCCAACGCGACCCGCTCCGGCGATCTGCGCTATGGCCCCTGGCTCTACCAGAGCAGCCAGCCCGGTGGGATCAAGGGAACGGTCAAGGATCTGGTGATCACCTCGAGCAAGGCCACGCTGAGCGCCCCGCAGGGCAAGACCATGAAGGACGCTGAGGGTGAACGCACCGCTACCTTCGAAGGCAGCATCGTGGTCAAGCGTGACCGCATGACCGCTAAAGGCCCCAAGCTGGTCTATCAGGAAAGCACCGGCCTGGGCACGCTCTCCGGCCCGGCGCAGATGCGCCAGGAGCCCAAGGACGACAAGGGCGACCCGGTCGAGGTCACCGCCGGCAAGATGACTTTCGACGTGGATACCGACGTTTCGACCAGCGAGGGCAACGTGCTCCTCAAGAACGGCAACCAGGAGGGCCAGTCGGACACGGTGTACTACGAGGAAAAGCGCGGCCTGGCCATCTTCAACGACAAGGAGCAGGTGGTGCTCGTCCGCAAGCGCAGCGGAGCCGATGGCAACCTGATCATCCGGGCCAAGGAGGTGCGCAGCCTCACCAACGACAAGCGCCTCATCGCTACCGGCGGGGTCACGCTGGTCGATGGCAACATCACCACCACCGGCGATAGCCTGGTCTACGACGACAAAACCGGCATCGCCATCGTAGCGGGCAAGCCCGCCCGCAGCGAGAACCCCAAGGAAAACTTCCGCCTCTCCATCGGCGTCATCCAGCACGACGTGAACAAACACCGTGCGGTGCAGTACACCAAACCCTTCACCCTTCCCGTCAATGACTTCCAGAAAGCGGCTAAATAGCTGGCTTTTGCTGTGGGCGGGGGCGACGCTGGCGCTCGCCCTCGCCCAGGAGTGGTATCCCGCGACGGTCGAGCTGGTGCGCCGGGGCAAGACCATCGTGGCCCAGCAGCAGACCCCCGAGAGCTTTTTCGCCGCCGAGTTCGGCGACATCGTGGTGGGCCAGATCGAGGCCATCGAGCAGGGCATCATCCGCCTGAAGGGCAAAGAGGCCTATTGGACCAACGCGGAGACCCGCATCCAACGGCAGCACCGGCAGGCCAGGCTCGAGGAGTTCAAGGCGGGGGAGTGGGTCGAGCTGGTGTTCAACTCCGACCGCAAGAACGATGCGGGGCAGAGCTTCGTCATGCGGCTGGTCCCCCTGAGCAAAAACGCCGAGCAGGCCGTGGAAAAGCGCACTAAGTACAACTACGCGGTTATGTCGGACGCTAAGCGGGTCAAGGTGACGTTTGGCAAGGACGCGACCGCTTTTGGCAACCTGGTCCTGGTAGACCAGGGCCTCGAGGAACTCATCCTGCTGACCGATGGCATCGCACGGCTGACGGGGGAGGGCGACACGGAAAAGCTCGAGGTTGCCCGCAAAGCCACCCCCAACTCGGTCGAGATACAGCAAGGGCGCAGCAAGGCTTTTGGCACCGAGCTGCTCTACAACAACGAGACCGGCGAAGCCAGCGTCTCGGGACCCATCAAGCTCGAGCGCTCGGGCGACAAGCCCCTCAGCGGCGACTCGAATGCCCTGACCTATAACGTAGACGACGAGACCCTGCTGCTTTCTGGCCAGGTGCGGCTGGTTCAGAAAGACCGCACCACCACCGCGCAAAGTGCCGTAGTGCGCGAGAAGGACGGCGTGGCTTTCCTCTACGGCACCCCCCAGGCTCCCGTCACCAGCGAGAGCAAGGACGGCAAGGTGCGGGGTGCTAGGCTCAAGTACAACCTCGACACCGGCGACGTGGTGGTGCTCGAGGGCATTCAGGGCGAGTTCCAGGATTAGCGACTTCTCATAGAAGTCGCCGATAGCTCATAGCCACCTGCGCTTTGCGCTCGTACGACCCCTCTACGCCCTGATCCCTGCCATCAGCAGGCCCAGGCGTTCCTCGGTGGCCTCCTCGGCTTTGAGTTCGCCCATGATCCGGCCCTCGAACATCACCAGGATGCGATCGGAGAGCGAGCGCACCTCGTTGAGGTCGGCGGAGACCAGCAATACCGCCAGGCCCCGGTCGCGGGCCGCGATGATCTGCTCGTGGATGAACTCGATGGCCCCGATGTCCACCCCGCGGGTGGGCTGGGCCGCGATCAGCACCCTAGGGTCACGGGAGAGCTCGCGCCCGACGATGATCTTCTGGGCGTTTCCCCCGGAGTAGCGCCGCCCGGCCAGCTCGGTGCTGCGGGGCCGCACGTCGAAGTTCTCGACGACCATTCGGGCGTGCTGCTCGATGTTGTCGGCCTCGAGGAAGCCCATTATGGTGTATGGCTTGCGGTAATGGTCACCCAGGATGCAGTTCTCGCGGGTGCTGAAGTCGAGCACCAGGCCACGCTGGTTGCGGTCTTCGGGGATGTGCGACAAGCCCCACTCGCGCACGGCTCGGGCTTTCTGCGGCAACTCCTGGCCGCCATAGCGGACTTTGCCAAGGTAAGGCCGCAGCCCGGTGAGGGCCTCGACCAGTTCGGTCTGCCCGTTGCCTTCCACCCCGGCGATCCCCACCACCTCGCCGGCGCGAACCTGAAAGCTGATCCCCTTGAGGCTGTGCTTGGGGTTGTGCGACTGGGCTACCAGGCCTTCGACCTCGAGCATCACCTCGCCAGGGGTCTTGGGGGTTTTCTGCACGGTGAGGATGACCTCGCGCCCCACCATCATGCGGGCGAGTTCCTCCACGCTGGTGTCCTTGGTGTTGACCGTGCCCACCACCTTGCCGTCACGGATGACGGTGGTGCGGTCGGAGACCCGGATCACCTCGGCCAGCTTGTGGCTGATGAAGATGGCCGCATTGCCCTGCTGCACGAACTTGCGCAGGAACTCGAAGAGCTCCTCGGCTTCCTGGGGAGTGAGCACGGCGGTGGGCTCATCGAGGATGAGGATGCGGGCCTTGCGATAGATGGCCTTGAGGATTTCGACCCGTTGCTGCAAGCCTACGGCGAGGTCTTCGATCTTGGCGTCGAGGTCGAGGTTGAAGCCCAGCTCCTTGTTCAGGGCCTCCACTTCGGTCCGGGCGCGCGCGAGGTCGATCTGGGCAGGGCTGCCGGGCTCGGAGCCCAGGATGACGTTCTCGAGCACGGTGAAGGGCTCGACGAGCATGAAGTGCTGGTGCACCATGCCGATGCCTTTGGCGATGGCGTCACGCGGGCTGGTGACGTGGACGGGTACCCCCTCGACGATGATCTCGCCTTGGTCGGGCTTGACCAGCCCGTAAACGATCTTCATGAGGGTGCTCTTGCCTGCACCGTTCTCGCCCACGATCGCCAGCACCTCACCCCAGCCCACGTCGAGGGAGATGCGGTCGTTGGCCAGAACCAGGGGATAGCGCTTGGTGATGTTGCGCAGCTCGAGGGCCTTTGCCATGACATAGATAATACCGAAACGTTGTGCGGTGGGGGTCTGACGCCGGATGCCGAGCGCTGAACGTGGGTCGTACGTCGTACGCGATACGCAAGACGCAAAACGCAAAACGCCTTGTTCCCCCCTTAGCAAGGGGGCTGGGGGGGATAAACCCTTCCCGCGTGCGGAGAGGGACGGGGAGAGGTGAACCACGAGCCGCGAGCCTCCCGCTGACGGCTGAAAAAAACCTCTCCCCGGAGGGAGAGGCTTGGGGCCCTGGCTGCTCTAGCGGGCCGAGGGGACCTTGAGGGCGCCGCTGATGATTTGCTGGCGCAGGGTGCCCAGGCGGTTGAGGACGGCTTGGGGGATCAGGGCCTTGTTGAATTCGTCGAGGGCGTAGCCCACGCCGTTGTTGGAGAGGCCAAACTCCAGCACCCCACCCTTGAAGGCGCCCTCCTTGACGTTCTTGATCACCGAGTAGGTGGCCTGGTCAACGCGCTTGAGCATCGAGGTGAGCACGTGGTTGAGGGTGGCGGGGTTGCGGTCGGTGTCGCCCAGGTAGTTCTGGTTGGCGTCCACGCCGATCATGAAGACCGGGCGGGTGTTGCCCGCGCAGGCCTGGTTGTAGGCGGCGTACTTGGGCACGTCCTTGAAGTTGTCGCTGACGAACTTCACGCCCGCGGGCAGTTCACTGGCCTTGAGGCAGCGCTTCTGCAGGACGAAGTCCTTCACACCCAGACCGCTGGCTCCGGCGGCGGCATAGATGATGTCGGCGCCCTGGCGGTTCTGGCTGGTGGCGAGCTCCTTGCCCTTGCCGGGGTCATTCCAGGCGGCGGGGGTGGTGCCGACGTAGTTGATGAGCACCTTGCCCTTGATGCCCCGCGCGGCGAAAGCCCGCTCGGCACCGGCCTTGTAGCCCTGCTCGAACTTGTGGATCAGCGGGATGTCCATGCCGCCGACGAAGCCCACCACACCGGTGTTGGACAGACTGCCGGCGATGTAGCCTACCAGGAAGCTGCCCTCGTGCTCGCGGAAGACCAGGCCCACGGCATTGGGCAGCTTGCCCTCGCCGGGCACGTCGTCGATGACCGCGAACTTCACATCGGTGAACTCCTTGGCCGCTTGGGTGATGGCGGGGTTGTTGGCGAAGCCCACGCCGATGACCAGATCGAAGCCCTCCTCGGCGAACTTGCGGATGCCCGAACCCACCTGCGAGGGGTCGGCGGGCTCGAAGTCGAAGATCTGCACGCCAAGCTCCTTGGCGGCGCGCTGGGCACCCTCGTAGGTGGACTGGTTGAAACTGCGATCCTGCTTGCCCCCGGCGTCGAAAGCCAGGCCCACGCGAATCGGATTCTGGGCCAGCGCCGCCAAGCTGGCCACACCGGCCAGGCCCAGGGCCGCGATCCCGAGTACTACGGATTTCTTCATCGTGACTCCTCTCGAAGTGAACACCAGCATTTGGCTATTGCCGAGCGGCATTATATGGCACCTTTCGTGAGTCTTGCAAAGCATTGGGCGCGGTGGGCACGAAGCAGGTGGGGTGGGGGTGGCGTTTCGCCCAGAGCATAATCGGGGTAGACTTTAGCCATGAAGAATTCCGACGCCTACAGGCGAATCCTCGAGCTGCGGGAGGAATTGCGCTACCACAACTACCGCTATTACGTCCTCGACGCGCCCGTGATCTCCGACGCCGAGTATGACCGTCTGCTGGCCGAGCTCAAGCGCCTGGAGGAGCAGTATCCCCAGTGGGTCACCCCCGATTCGCCCACCCAGGTCGTGGGCGGCGGGATCCTCGAGACCACCTTCGCCCCCATCACCCACCCCACCCCGCTCTACTCGCTGGACAACGCCTTCGGTCCCCAGGACATCGTCGAGTTCGAAGCCCGAGTGGCCCGCGCGCTGGGGCTGCCGGGGCCTTTCGACTACACCCTGGAGTACAAGATCGACGGGCTGTCGGTCAATTTGTTCTACCAGGACGGCGTGCTGGTGTGGGGGGCTACCCGCGGCAACGGCACCGTGGGCGAGGACGTGACCCCCAACCTGCTGGGCGTCGCCGGGATTCCGCGGCGGGTGGCGCTTTCGGGGCCGCTGGAGGTGCGCGGGGAAGTCTACCTGCCCATCTCCGCTTTCCTCGAGCTCAACGCCCGGCTGGAAGAGGAGGGCAATCCGCCCTTCAAGAACCCCCGCAACGCCGCGGCGGGCTCCTTGCGGCAGAAAGACCCCCGCGTCAGCGCCAGCCGGGGTCTGAAGGGTTATTTCTACGGGGTTGGGCTGGGGGTGAACGCCCTGGGGG
>NZ_QWLA01000066.1 GCF_003574095.1 Calidithermus roseus | reverse complement strand
GGCGGGCTGGGTTCGCCCGTGCTGCTCTACCTGGCCGCAGCCGGAGTGGGGCGGTTGGGCATCGTGGAGATGGACACGGTAGACCTTTCCAACCTTCAGCGCCAGGTGCTCTTCGCCAGCGACGAGGTGGGCGAACCCAAGGCCGAGGTCGCGAAAAAGCGCCTGCTGGCCTTAAACCCCAACGTCACCGTGGACGTTTACGCGACCCGCCTGAGCGCCGAGAACGCCCTCGAGATCCTGCGCCCTTACGACCTGGCCGTCGACGCCACCGACAACTTCCCCACCCGCTACCTCGTCAACGACGCCTGCGTGCTGCTGGGCAAGCCACTGGTCTACGGCGCGATTCACCAGTTCGAGGGGCAGGTCTCGGTGTTCAACCACGCCGGGGGGCCGTGTTACCGCTGCTTTTTCCCCGAGCCACCCCAGGCCGTGCCCAACTGCGCCGAAGCCGGGGTCTTCGGGGTGCTGCCCGGAGTGGTGGGCAGCTTGATGGCCACCGAAGCGCTCAAGGTGCTGCTCGAGATCGGCGAACCTTTGTCGGGCAAATTGCTCCTCTACGACGGGCTTTACAACGAGTTTCGCACCCTCGGCTTGCGGCGGCGGGAGGACTGTGGCGGCTGTGGTGTAAACGGTGTATCTACACTGAGTGACCTGGAGCTATACTGCGAACGTTAAAGAGCCGTAGTGTTAGAATGCCACGGCTAGAGCGGTCTTCGCGTCGGCTCGATCAGGCGAAGCGATTCACGCAGCTACCCGGGCGCGGGGCCAACGCGAGGGGAACCGCGGGGAACATCCGGTATCTAGCCGGACCGAAACGGAGGAACCATGAGCACCAAAACCATTGCCCGAGGCCTCGAGGGCGTTCTGTTCACCGAGAGCGCGATGTGCTTCATTGACGGTCAGGCAGGACGCCTCTACTACGGCGGCTACAAGATCCAGGACCTGGCGGAGTACTCCACCTTCGAGGAAGTCTCCTTCCTACTGCTGCACGGGCACCTACCCAGCCGACAGGAGCTTCAGGCCTTCAGCCAGAAGCTAACCTCGCTGCGCGCCCTGCCGCCCGCGCTGCTGGAGTCCATGCGGCGCTACCCCAAAAACGCCCACCCCATGTCGGCGCTGCGCACGGCGGTGAGCGAGCTGGGGATGCTCGATGCCGACGAGGACAACGTTAGCCCCGAGGCCTTGTACGAGAAGAGCCTCTCGCTCATCGCCAAGTTCGCCACCATCGTCGCGGCCAACAAGCGTCTGCGCGAGGGCCTTGACCCCATCGCCCCCCGTGCCGACCTCTCCCACGCGGCCAACTTCCTCTACATGAGCAACGGCAAGGAGCCCACCGCCGAGGAGACCAAGCTGATGGACGTGGCCCTCATCCTCCAGGCCGAGCACGGCTTCAATGCCTCCACCTTCACCGCCATTGCCGCTTACTCCACCCACACCGACATCTACTCGGCTATCACCGCCGGGGTTTCCAGCCTCAAGGGCCCGCGTCACGGCGGGGCCAACGAAGCGGTGATGAAGATGATCGGCGAGATCGGCAGCGTGGAGAACGTGGGGCCCTGGCTCGAGAACCTCGTGGCCAACAAGGGCCGGGTGATGGGCATGGGCCACCGGGTCTACAAGGCCTACGACCCGCGCGCGGGGGTGCTCGAGAAGTACGCCAGTATCGTGGCCGAGAAGCAGGGCCACTCCAAGGAGTACGCCATCCTCAAAGAGGTTGAGCGCCGGGCGGGGGCCATCTACAACCCCAAGGGCATCTACCCCAACGTGGACTTCTACTCCGGCGTGGTCTACAAGGACCTGGGCTACGACCTGGAGTACTTCACCCCCATCTTCGCCGTGGCTCGCATCTCCGGCTGGACCGGGCACATCCTCGAGTACACCCGTCTCGACGACCGCCTCCTGCGCCCCGACGCCGCCTACACCGGCCAACTCGACCTGCCTTACGTGCCGCTCGAGCAGCGCTGAGAGCGGTTCCCACGAATACCCCACGCGGACAACCAGGCCGTGTGGGGTAAAACACACAAACACCCGCCTGGATCGGCGGGTGTTTGTGTGAACCGCGCTGAGTACGCCGAACGCTAAACGCGAGTGACTATCGACGGCTACCGCAAGTAGCCTAGCGGATGTCTCTGAAGCCCTCGGGGATGGACAGGCTGCGCCAGCGCAACTTGCCCTCGATCACCGGGGGCCACCACACGAAGTTGGCCCGTCCCGCGATGGCGCTGGCGGGGATGGGGCCGAAGGTTCGCCCGTCCTCCGAACCGCCGGGGGTGCGGTTGTCGCCCATGACGAAGTAGTAGCCGGGCTCGAGCTTCAGCGCTCCGGTGTAGCAGTATTCCTGTCCCCGACTGCGGGCTTTTTCCTCCTCGCCGGGGGGCACCAGCATCCGCAGGGTGTTTTTCAAGTAGGCGTAGTCGGGATCGCTTTCGATATCGGCGGGGGAAACCTGGAAGCGCGACTGGGTGGAGATGCTGGTGATCTGTCCGTCCTTCAGGCACACCCTGGGGTAGTTGTAGTCGCTGGTGTAGAGCGAGCTCTTGGGGTCGAACTCGAGGAAGTCGGTGATGTGGCGCTCGCTCACGGGCTGCCCGTTGATGTAAAGCTGCCCCTCGCGGTAGCTCACCGTGTCGCCCGGCACGGCCACGATGCGCTTGATGAAGAAGGCCCGGAAGGGGAAGCCCAGCACGGGGAAGCGGGCGTAGGCGTTGGGGGTGCCCTCCGGCGGCTTGACGATGGCCACCTCGCCCCGCCGCCACTGGGTCAGGCCGAAGCGCACCAGCCAGGTCTCGTACTTGGGCACGAAGACCCGCTCGCCGTTGAGCAGGGTGGGGTTCATGGAGGAGCCCACCACGCCCACCGTGGTGAAGAGGAAGGTGGTCACCAGAAAGGCCAACAGGAGCGCTTCGCCTACTTGACGAAACCACTCACGGAAAAGATAGTGCCAGAAGCTTCGCATGTTCTCCTCAGTCCCAAAAACCGCAACCTCAACAGCATACACGTTTGCTCGAATTCACAAAGATACCGCCCCCTCCCCCAACACCTCGAGCGCCGCTTTGCGCCCGGCCTCCACGATCTCCTCGAGGCGCTCGAAGTGCTCGATGCCGACGTGGTCGAGCCTAGGCTTGATGTAAAGGTCGGGCGGGTGCATGGCCAGGGTGAGCTGGGTGAGCCGCTGCTGCATGATGCGGGCGGTATGGCGTACCTGCCCCAGGGTGTTACGCAGGCTGCGGTCGTCAGGAGGCAGGGCCGCGTCGGGGGTGACGTCCACCGCCAGTACCTTCTCGGCCCCCAGAAAGCGGGCTGCGACGATGGGGAGGTTGTCCAGCACGCCGCCGTCTACCAGCATCCGCTCCTCGCGCACCACCGGGCCGATCACGCCCGGAATGGCCGCCGAGGCCACCACTGCGCTGGGCAGGTGTCCTTGGTAGAGGTAGATTGCCTGGCCCCTGGGCAATTCCGTGGTCACTGCCACCAGCTTGCGCGGCAGTTCCTCGAAGCGCTCGGGTAGGAACTGGGCGAGGTAGCGCTCGAGCTTGCCGGGGTTGATCAGGCGCAGGCTCATGCTGAAGTCGAAGAGCGAGAGCCAGGGGGCTTTTCGGGCGATCTCGAGGATTTCCTCCGCCCTCTTGCCGCTGGCCCACAGCGCTCCGACGATGGCGCCCATGCTCGTCCCCGCCAGCACCTCCGCCTCGAAACCCCGCTGCTGGAGCACCTCGAGCACCCCGATGTGCGCCAGCCCCCGCGCTCCGCCACCCGAAAGCACCAGCCCTTGCACGAGGCCATTCTATGCCCCGGCCATTTACGGTCCAAAAGCCCAGGACAAACCCGTATAGTTGTGATCGTGGGGTTACCAGGGGCAACGCTGTTGGGCCGTTACCGGGTGATCCGCCCAATAGCCAGGGGGGCGGTAGCCACGGTTTATCTGGCCTTCGACCTGCACGGTACCCCCTACGCGCTCAAGGTTTTCCCCAGGGGCTTTGAAACCCGCGCCGATCGTGAATGGAAGATCGGGGGCGCGTTGCAGCACCCGCACATCAACCCGGTCTACCAGCGGCTGGACCTCAAGGAGCAGTCCGCCGACAAGGAAAATGGCCCGGCGGTGCTCATCGCCTATGCCCCCGGCGAGCGCTTCAACGACTGGCGCTCGCGCCGCCCTGACCTGGTCCTGTGGGTCTTCGAGCAACTGCTCGAGGGCCTAGCCTACATGCATCAGCGGGGCTACGTCCACCGCGACATCAAGCCGGAAAACCTCGTGGTAGACGGCACCGGGCAGGCTCGCCTGGTGGATTTCGACCTGGCGGGTCCCGTGGGCGAACGCCTGCCCAGGCAGTTTCTGGTAGGTACCCCGGCTTACATGGCCCCCGAACTGTTCCTGGGCCAGATCACCAGCCCCGCCTCCGACGTGTACGCCGCCGGGATTCTCCTGTACTGGTCGATCTCCAACGAACTTCCCTTCTTCGGCTCCACCGAGGAGGTGATGGAAGCCCACCTCAAGCACACGGCTCCCCCTCCTATCCCCACGCTGGACACGCGCCTCGAGCTGACCCCGGCGCTGCTCGGCTTCATCTACACCATGCTCGCCAAGGATCCCGCCGAACGCTTCCAGAGCGGTCAGGAGGCGCTCGAGGCTTTCCGGGAACTGGGTGCGGGTAGAAGTCGATAGTTGAACTATGGGGTCGTATGCCAGATGTTAAACGCTGAACGCTGGGAAAGGCTTGTGGCTGGTGGGTTTGGCATTCGGCCACGGGCGTTCGATGTCTTGCTTTCGGCTTTCTGCCTTAGCAGCCGCCCTGGGCATTCTCACCCCTGTTTCATCGCCCGAGGCTAGGCTTCACCTGATGGATTCAATGCACGGCACAACCATCGTCGCGGTGCGCAAGGACGGTGTGACCGCGCTGGCCGGAGACGGGCAGGTGACGCTGGGCCAGACCATCATGAAGACCGGTGCCGTGAAGGTCCGCCGCCTCGAGATAGGCGGCGGCGTCCTGGTGGGTTTCGCCGGAGCAGTAGCCGATTCTCTTACCTTGCTGGAGAAGTTCGAGGCGGCCCTCCAGGGGGCTAAGGGCAACCTCCAGCGGGCCGCGGTGGACACCGTGAAGCAGTGGCGCACCGACCGGGTGCTCAGAAACCTCGAGGCCATGCTGGTGGTGGCCGACCGCGACAACCTGCTGCTGCTCTCCGGCAACGGCGAGGTGCTTTCTCCCGATGAGCCGGTGCTGGCGGTGGGTTCGGGGGGAGCTTACGCCCTTTCGGCGGCCAAAGCACTGCTGCGCTACTCCGGCCTGAGCGCCCCCGAGATTGCCCAGGAGGCTATTCGCATCGCCGGAGAGATCGACCTCTACACCAGCGGCAACCCTACCGTCTACAGCCTTGGAGAAGCATGAGCCTTACCCTCCACAAATCCGACCTTACCCCCACCGAGATCGTGCGGGAGCTGGATAAGTACATCGTGGGACAGGCCGCGGCCAAGCGCGCGGTGGCCGTGGCCCTGCGCAATCGCAGCCGCCGCAAGCGCCTCTCGCCGGAGATGGCCCGCGAGGTCACCCCCAAGAACATCCTGATGATCGGCCCTACCGGCGTTGGCAAGACCGAGATCGCCCGCCGCCTGGCCCGGCTGGCGGGGGCTCCCTTCGTCAAAGTAGAGGCCACCAAGTTCACCGAAGTCGGCTACGTGGGCCGCGACGTGGACTCCATCGTGCGCGACTTGGCCGAGGCCAGCTACCAGTTGGTGATGCAGGAGATGAAAGCCCGCGTGGCCGAACGCGCCGACGTCCTGGCGGTGGACAACGTGGCCTCGCTGCTGCGGGTCTCGGGGGCTGAGCTGCGCTCGGGCCGCTATGATGAGCAGTTCGTGGAGATCGAGGTCAACGAGGAGGCCGCCATGCCCTTCATGGGCATGTTCGGTAGCGAGCAGATGCAGGGGCTGGGGGAGATGCTCAAGAACCTCATGCCCCAGCGCAAGGTGCGCCGCCGCCTGAAGGTGCGGGAGGCGCTCGAGGTCTTGCGCAACCAGGAGGCCGAACGCCTGGTCGATAAGGAAGAAGCCACCCAGGAGGCTTTGCGCCGGGCTCAGGAGGACGGCATCGTCTTCCTCGACGAGATCGACAAGATCGCCCGCAGGCAAGGAGCCACCGGCGGTCCTGACGTCTCAGGCGAGGGGGTGCAGCGCGACCTGCTGCCCGTAGTCGAGGGCACCGTGGTCGCCACCCGCCTGGGGCCGGTCTCCACCGATCACGTGTTGTTCATCGCCGCCGGAGCCTTCCACGTCTCCAAGCCCAGCGACCTGATCCCCGAACTGCAGGGGCGCTTTCCCATTCGGGTTGAGCTCGAGCCCCTGGGCCCCGACGAGTTCGAGCGCATCCTGCGTGAGCCCGCCAACTCCTTGCTGCGGCAATACACCGCCCTGCTGGAGGCCGACGGCACCGAGCTGGTCTTCACCCCCGAGGCCATCCGGGCGGTGGCCGAGTTCGCTCATCAGGCTAACCGTGACCTGGAGGATATTGGAGCACGGAGGCTTTCGACGGTGCTCGAGCGGGTTCTGGAAGAGGTTTCCTTCCAGAGCGACTTAGGACGGGTGGAGATCACCCGCGAGTACGTGGAAGCCAGGTTGCAGGGTGTGCTGGCGTCCCCCGACCTATCGCGATACATCCTGTGAGGAGGCTTTGGAATGCGTTTGTTGTTGCCGGTGCTGATGTTGATAGGGAGCTTCGCGGGGCCCGTGGCGGCCCAGGCGCAGAATCCCGCGCCCAACCAGGGGAACAATTTCCAGGAGCTGCTCAACTTGTGTGTGCAGCTCTTTCGGCTAGGGCGTTACCAGGATGCCCTGGTGGTGTGTGAGCGCTCGGTACGCTCTAACCCCACCAACCCCGATGGCCTGTACTGGCTGGCCCGCACCCAGTTGCGGCTGGGCCTGACCACCGCAGCGGTGGAGAACCTGCGCAGGGCCATCTCCCATAACGCGGCCTACGTGCAAGCCTATGTCGCCCTGGCACAGGCTTACTACGACCAGTACCGCTTTTCCGATGGCCGTGAGGCCAGCAGGGGTTTGCTGGAACAGGCCCTCACGGTCTTGCGCGATGCCGAGCGGGTCAACGCCAGGTACGCCCCCATCTTCGCCACGCGTGGGGCGGTCTACTCGGCGATGGGCAGCTTCGACCGGGCCGTCGAAGCCCTCAACCGCTCACTCGCGCTCGAGCGTGATCCCCAGGTCATCGGTCTGCTGGCCAACGTCTACCTCAAGCAGAGCAAGCTCGACGACGCGCTCGGGTTGCTGGACGAAGGGGTCAAGGCCTTTCCCAAGGACTTCACCCTGCGTCTGAACTATGGCATCGCCCTGCTGATCAAAAACGAACCCGCCGCCGCCATCGAGCAGCTCAAGCAGGCCACCATCCTCAACCCTGCCGAGGCCGAAGGCTACGTGCGCCTGGGCCAGGCTTACCAGGCTGCCAAGGACTGGAAGAACGCCGGAGCCAACTTCCAGAACGCGGTGGTCAAATCGCCGTTCAAGTACCCCGAGGCCTATGCCGGACTGGGCCGGGCTTACCTCGAGCTTGGCGACGCGACCAAGGCCCGTGAGAACCTGACCAAGGCGGTGGCCATGGACCCTCGCAACGCCGAGTACTTCTACTGGCTCGGTCGCGCTAACGAGGCCCTGGGCAACAAGAATGGGGCCAGGGAAGCCTATACCCGTGCCCTCCAGCTCCGCCCTGGTTACAAGGAGGCCGAGGAAGCGCTGGCCAGGGTGCAGTGACGCCTTTTGGACCTCGCCTTGAGAACTCCAACCCTCGACGCTTTCAGCCTTCGCCTTTAGTCTAAAGACGTGCGCTTACGACTGGAGGCCTGGAATCCCGATTATGCGCTGCCGCAGGTAGGGCTGGATGACGGCGGTGGCGTGGAAGGGGTCATCACCGATCTCGAGCCCCCCTGGCAGCCCCTCGAGCCCCCCGCCCAGGAGTGGGGGGTGCTCTACTTCGTCGATGGGCGCCAGCGCATCGACGCGGTGGTGGCCAACGAGTACGGGCAGCGTGCGCTGTTGGTCACGCTGGCTGCCGGGGCGCTGGTGCGGGATGACGCGGGCATTCGTCCTGCGGGAGAACCGCGGATCGAGCGGGTGCTGCTCCACGTCGAGGGCCACGAGTTCGAGCCGGTGGAGATCAGCCCCTTCTGCTATCGCCCGGTGGCCCTGAAGGGGATAAACGACCTGCGCATGCTGGCGGGCAGGGTCAACGAGCAGATGCGCGCCCTCGAGGCCCGCCTCGCCCAGGAGCTTGAAGGTGGACTGGTGGTGCTGGATGGCCCCATCTTCGTCGCACCGGGGCTCACGCCCCGCGAGGACGTCATCGGCTACGCCAAGACCATGTGGCAGCGCTACTTGCCGCCTGCTGAGGAACGCATCCTCTCCCGGCTGGCCCCCGCCCAGCGCACCCCCATCTTCCGCATCCCGCAAAATGCTCGTCGTCCCCTGGAACTCTTCTCCTGGTACATGCGCCTGCCCCTCAACCCCGCCGCTCCCTTCCACAGCGGTGCCGCGCTGCTGCGGGTGGAGACCCCGGCGGGAGATCTGGAGCAGGCCCGCAACCTCGCCGACCTCTCGGTGGGGCTTTTGTGCAGCCTGGCTTCCTCGCCCTCCCGCGACCCCCGCGCCCCGCAGAACCTCATTCCCGTAGGAGGGCTCGAGCTGTGGCTGGGCCGCTACATGGGCCAGGCCGAGGTGGTGCGCCGCCGCATCCTCCAGGGGTTGTTCCCTTGAGTCATTCCACGGTGAGCTTGTCTAGGTGGCCATGCGTGGGTAAAGCTGTTTGAAGGCTTCAGCATGGTAACGGTACTCAGGGGCTCCGACAAAGGGCAAATACACGCTGGAGCTACTCGGGTACAGTAGGCTGATTGCTGAAGGACTGTATGCCATACGCCATGTCAGGAGACGCGATGAAACCGTGTGGAATGGTGCTGGGCAGCCGGGAAGCCGGGGCTTTGGACTTCTGGGTGGCCGTCGAGGAGGGGCAGTACCTGCGCCTCGACGACCTGGTCTACGTGGAGTTTCAACACCCTGACCCCCAAAAAGGCCAGGTGCGCTACTACGGCATGGTGGACCAGGTACTCAAGCTCTACGAGGGTTCGCAATTCGACACCGACGTATTTCTGGCCAATCGCCAGCTATTGCCCGTCAGCTTGTCCTATGCCGCTCACGTCAAGGTGACACGCCTCGACCCCGAGGAGTACCTCCCTCCCGACCCCGGCTGCCCGGTCTTTGTAGCCCGCGAGCAGCACCTCGAGGCGGCCCTGTACTACGACAAGATGACCGGCGAGGGCCACAGTACCCGCCTCCCCGCGGGCATCCTCAAGAACGGCGAGGTAGCCTATATCAACCTCGAGTTCCTCAACGGGCGCAAGGGTGGCCACGTCAACATCTCGGGGATTAGCGGCGTGGCGACCAAGACCAGCTACGCCACCTTTCTGCTCTACTCCCTCTTCGAGAGCGGAGTGATGAAGGACTCCCTCAACGCCAAGGCCCTCGTCTTCAACGTCAAGGGCGAAGACCTCTTCTTCCTGGACAAGCCCAACAAGGGCCTCAAGGAGGAAGACCGCCAGATGTACCACACCTTGGGGCTGCCCGCTGGTCCCTTCCGCAGCGTGGCCTTCCGCGCTCCGCCCAAACCCACCCCCGGCGACATCGTCCCCGACGTAGAGAGCCGCAAAGCGGGCGTGCTGCCTTTTTACTGGGACCTGGTGCAGTTCTGCCGGGAGGGCTTGCTGCCCTACCTCTTCACCGACCGCGGCTCGATGACCAACCTGGGCTTCCTCATCGATCAGGTGACCGAACGCCTGCGCAAGCTGGCCGAGGGGCAAAGGGGGCCGCAACTCTATGTGAGCGACTGGTCCGACCAGGACGGGATGATCGAGGCTGGCATCGAGTGGGACAAGCTCGACAAGGTCCCGATCAGGAGTTTTGCCCAACTGGTGCGCTATGTCGAGTTCAAGCTGCTGGGGCCGGAGGGCGGGGAGGAGGAAGAGAAGCGGCCCAAGGGCGACCCTCGCTGGACTGCCCGCCAGGCCACGGGGACGCTCGAGGCCTTCGTGCGGCGGCTGCGGGCTTCGGTTCACAACGTCGATTTCCTCATCCGGGGCGACAAGAAGGGCAACCCGCCCGACCCCCTCGCAGCCCAGGAACAGGTCTCGGTGGTGGGCATCAACACCCTCTCGGCCCAGGCCCAGATGTTCGTGGTGGGCTCGATTTTGCGCGAGGTCTTCGAGAAGAAGAGCGCCGGGCGGCCTGGTGCGGTGTTCATCGTACTGGACGAGCTCAACAAGTACGCCCCCCGCGAGGACGAGAGCCCCATCAAGGACATCCTGCTCGACATCGCCGAGCGCGGACGCTCGCTGGGGGTGATCCTGATCGGGGCGCAGCAGACTGCCAGCGAGGTCGAGCGGCGGGTGGTGGGCAACGCGGCCATCCGGGTAGTGGGCCGCCTCGACGCCGCCGAGGCCGAGCGTCCGGAGTACCGCTTCATGCCCGCCTCCTTCCGCGACCGCGCGGTGATCCTGCCCCAGGGCACCATGATCGTGCAGCAGCCCGAGCTTCCTGTGCCTCTGCCGCTCAACTTTCCCTATCCGGCCTGGGCCACCAAGGCCTCGGAGCAGGACTTGGGGGCCGAGATCAGCACGGAGGTGCTCGAGCGCGATTTGGGCCTGTGAACGTCGTCCTGTAGGGGCGCTTCATGAGTTTACCCCCCTTTCGTCGGGTGGGCCGATTGAGCCTTAGCCTTCACGCGCCGGGCTCGAGGCCGGTTACCATATAGCCCAACCCATCCACGACCCCGGCGTCGTAAAAGTTCGTAAGGCTGCGAGGAGGCAATCGTGAACAGGTGGACCCGGCGTAAGTTTCTCGAGGCTTCGGCCTTCGGCGCGGGAGCGATTCTCCTGGCCCGGCACGGATTCGCCCAGCAGGGCTCGCTGGCGGCGGGCATGGCGCAAGCGGCCAACCAGTTCCTGAACTCTCTCGGTCCCAATCGCGACAAGGCTGCTTTTGCCTTCGACAGCGCCGAGCGCCTGCGCTGGCACTGGACTACCCCCCGTGGTTTTCCCCGCAACGGAATGGCCCTCAGGGACATGACTCCGGCCCAGCGCACCGCTGCTCTGGCCCTGCTGCGCAGCGGCGTTTCGGAGGCAGGGTACAAGAAGTCGCTGGACATCATGGCCTTGCAGACCGAGTTGGGCCAGGACCCCGAGCTGTTTTACGTCTCGGTCTTCGGCACCCCCGGCGGGCGCGATCCGTGGGGCTGGCGCTGGGAAGGGCATCACCTGTCGCGCCACTACACGATTTTGGGTGAACGGGTGACCATGACGCCCTTCTTCCACGGAACCTGGCCCACCCAAACCCGCGCTGGCATACGGGTGATGGCCCGCGAAGAGGACGCCGCCCGCGAACTGGTGCGCTCGTTGGATGCCCGCCGCCAGAGCATCGCCATCTTCTCACGCGAGACGCTCTTCCGTCACGTGACCTGGAACGAGGTCAGGGTGAGCCCTCTGGAGCCTGTGGGGCTGCTGGTTTCGGAACTGAACCCGGCCCAGGAGCGGCTGGTGCTCGAGCTCATTCAGAGCTATCTGGGCTCGCTGCCCGCGGGGGTGGCAGGTCCCATGTTCGAGCGCATCACCCGTACAGGTCTGGACAAAGTGCGCTTTGGCTGGGCGGGGAGCACGGAAGCGCGCCGCCCCTACTACTGGCGTTTGCAGGGGCCCACTTTCCTGCTCGAGCACGACAACTCGCGCAACGGCGCCACCCACATCCACAGTGTCTGGCGTGACTACGAGGCCGATTTTGGGGCCAACTTGCTGTAGGCCATGTCCTCTGCCCATACGGACCGCCTGCTGCACTGGCTGTTGCGGCTGGGGCTGGCCGGAATCTTCATCAGCAACAGCATCGGAGCCTGGTACGACACCAGCTCCTACATGGACCTGCTGCGCACGAGCTTCATGGGACGCGTGATCGCGGATTTGCGCCCCTGGGTGGAGTTTATCAAGCTCAACGACCTGGTCGTCGGGCTGCTGGTGCTCAGTGGGCTGTGGCACAAGTACGTGCTGGCCTGGGCGGGCTTGTGGCTGATCGTGGCCACGATCATCCGGCTTTCGGCGACCTTTTTCCCCTGGGTCTAAAGCCAACCCTTCTCCCTGGCGATGCGGGCGGCTTCCACCCGGTTGTGCGCCCCTAGCTTGCTGATGGCCTCGGAGAGGTAATTGCGCACCGTGCCTTCGGAGAGGCCCAATTCGGCGGCGATCTCGGCGCTGGTGCGGCCTTCTCCGGCCAGGCGCAGCACCTTGCGCTCGCGGTCGGTGAGGGGGTCTTCCTCACTCCAGGCTTGGGCGGCCAGGTTGGGGTCGATGGCCCGGCCACCCAGGTGGACGCGGCGCACGGCCTCGGCCAGTTCGGAGGAGGGCGCGTCCTTGAGGAGATAGCCGCTGGCCCCGGCTTCTAGCGCCCGCCGCAAGTACCCGGCGCGACCGAAGGTGGTCACGATGACGACGCGGGTCTTGAGGCCCAGCCGCTTGACCTCGGCGGCGAGCTCGAGCCCGGTCATGTGGGGCATTTCGATGTCGGTGAGCAGGACGTCGGGCTGATGGGCCTTGACCTCTTCGAGCGCGCTCTTGCCGTCCTTGGCTTGGGCGACGACCTCGATGTCGCCCTCGAGTTCGAGCAACGCAGCCAGGGCTCCGAGCACCAGACCTTGGTCTTCGGCGATAATGACGCGGATCATAGGGTGTCGGGTTTGGGGTGAAAGGTTGTGGGGAGGGCCTGGGAGGAGACGCGTCCGGGTTCGGGATAAGGCAGCCTGAGGCTCAGCTTGGTGCCGCCGTCGCCGCTGTACTCGAGGCTGCCCCCCAGCGCTTCAGCCCGCTGGCGCATCCCCTGCAGCCCCGAGCCCTCCTCCAGCAGGCCGCCTTTGCCGTCGTCCTCGACCTCGAGGCACAGGCTGTCCCCGTCGTTGAGCAGCCGAACTGCGCAGCGGGTAGCGCCCGAGTGGCGGATGACGTTGGTCACGGCTTCGCGCAGGGCCATGCTGAGGACTATTTCCTGGGTGGGGGAGAGGGTGAGGGGTTGGGCATAGTAGTCCAGGCGTATCCCGGCGGTCTCGAGCGCCAGTTTGGCTCCCGCTAGCTCGCCCTGCAAGCCCCTCGTCTTGTACCCCTGCACGGCCTCGCGCACCTGGGCGGTGGCCTGGCGGGAAATGCGCTCGACCTCACGCATCTCCCGAGCGGCTCGAGCGGGGTCGCGCTCGGCGAGCTTGGCGGCCAGTTCGGCCTTGAGGGTGATGACCGAGAGGGTGTGGCCTAGCAGGTCGTGCAGGTCGCGGGCGATGCGCTCGCGCTCGGCGATGGCCGCCAGGCGTTGGTTCTCCTCCAGGGCCGCCTCGAGCTGGCTGCGGTGGTGGTCACGCTCGGTTTCGCTGACGTTGCCTAGACCCACACCCAGTACGAACACTGTGGTGAGAAAACAGTAGATCAGCCCCATTTGCCAGGGCATCCCCAGCCCGAGGAGGATTGCCAGGTAAAGCGCCGAGGTCCCTAGCAGGCTCCAGATCACCCGCAAGGCCAGCCTCGAGGGCCACACGGTGCCCGCGATGGCCGAGGCGTAGATGATGTAGACGTTAGCCCCGTAGTTGAAGGGGGCCACGATCAGACCCATGGCGGCAAGTGCGGCGGTCGCGGTCAGGCGGGAGCGGTTGTCGCGGGGGCGGCGCAGGAAAAAAACGAGACAAACCGCTGCCGAGGCTAGCGTGAGCGCCACGTTGACCCAGCCGAAGCCCTGTGGGTCGAAGGCGGGTTGCCACAGCAGGTTAGCCAGGTAGACCAGATAGGCGTACTCGAACCATCTGTGCCGCCGGGAGGTCGAAGGCTTGGGTTGTGGAGCAGACATAGGGTCAGTCTAGTTCCTCCAGGTTGAACTTAACTGAACCGTTGCCCCTGGTCGCGGCGGTAGCCCCACAGAGCCAGGAACCCGAAGACCAGCGTGAAGGCCCCTAGCCAGAGGAAGTCCTGCGCCTGCCAGGGCTGATCGGTTACGGCGGGCCACACCACCTCGCCCCAGTGGCGGGTAGGAGTGAACTGCGAGAGCTGTCGCACCACCTCGGGCAGGTGCTGTGGCGGAACCCATAACCCACCTACGAACGACATCGGCAGGTAGAGAAGCTGGGCCAGGGTGCCCGCTCCCCTGGGCGAGGCGAAGTAGCCAATGGCAAAGCCCAGGAGGCTGATCGGGATAGCGCCGGCTACCAGAGCCAACGCCAGGCGGCCCCAGGCCGGGGGCGAAAGGTGAGCAGGCGTGGTGAGGTGGGCTACCAGAGCCATCACCGCCACCGCACACGCAGCGAAGGTGAAGCCGTTCATGACCCTCGAGACCAGCCGACTCAGCGGCGAGCCGGGCAGTGTTCGCTCGTACGCCGCCCACGCCGAGGCCCGGTCCTGGGCGATTCCCACCGCGAAACCGAAGAACAAGGCCCCCATTGCTGCGAAGATCATGAAAGAGCCCATCACGAAATTGGCTTCGGCGCTGTTCCGGACGCCGGAAGGGGCGAAGAACAGGAAGAAGAGTGCCGGGAAAACGATGCTGCCGATGAAGTAGCCGGGGTTGCGCGCGAGGCTGAGCACACTGGCTTTGTACTGGGCGAGGACGAGCTTCATCTTTCTCCTTTCGCTTCGCGCCTGGAATCGCCCGTCAGGACGATGAAAGCCTCCTCCAGACTCACCGGCTGGACTTCCAGGTCGCTGAAAGTCGCCTGTCCTACCAACTGGCGCACGACGGCATCCGAGTCTGGGGTATAGAGCACGAAGGAGCCGCCCCGGTGCTCGAGCTTGCTGACGCCTTCGAGCGGGGGCACCTCGGCGGCACGGAAGCGCACCTGCCGCAGCCCCACCCTGGCCTTAATCTGCGCCACCGTTCCCTCGGCGATGATCCGGCCGTGGTCGATGACGGCGATGCGGCTGGCGAGGGCTTCGGCTTCCTCGAGGTAGTGGGTCGTCAGCAGAACCGTGCCCCCTTGGGCCTGATACTGCTTCACCCCTTCCCACAACGAGCGCCGTGCCTCCACGTCGAGGCCGGTCGTGGGCTCGTCGAGAATGACCAGCCGGGGGTTCCCGGCGAAGGCCAGCGCAACCGCCAAGCGGCGCTTCTGCCCGCCGGAGAGCCCGCCGCACTGCCGCCGCTCGAGCCCAGCTAGGCCGAAGCGCTCGAGGAGTTCTTCCCTGGGCATCGGGTCGGGGTAGTAAGCCTGCACCAGGTCGAGGACTTCCTCCACACGCAGCTCGTTCGGCAGCCCGGTTTCCTGGGGCGTCACCCCGAGGTTGACCCTGGCTTTGGGGTCTCGTGGGTCGAGCCCAAACAACCAGGCCTTCCCGCTATCGGCTTTCCTCAAGCCCGCCAGCAGGCTGATCGCTGTGCTCTTGCCGGCTCCGTTGGGACCCAGGAGGGCCAGCACCTCGCCAGGGCGCACCTCGAGGCTCACGTTATCGAGGGCTTTCACGCTGCCGTAGTGCTTAGAAACCTGCTCGAGCACCACCGGGCTCGGGGGTCTGTGGACGACGTCGGTGAGACTGCGAACCATGAATCCCTCCCAGGCCGCAGTCTCGCAGGGCCGGAGGAGGAGGGGTATTGCTAAAGGTCAGCGCCGGGCGGTGACAAATGTCATGGGGGAGGGTTGCGTGCTGAACGCGGGGGGCGGGTCGTACGTCGTACGCAATACGCAAAACGCGAGATGCCCTTTGTTTACCCCCCTTAACAAGGGGGGCTGGGGGGATACCCCCTCCCCGCACGCAGGGAGAGAAGGGGAGGGGTAAACCACGAGCCACGAGCGACAAGCTGTCTTTGCTGAGGGCTGAAAGCTGACAGCTTACCGCTTCCTATACCGGACTCGGTTGCCCTAGCTTGGCGAAGAAGCAGTGCGTGAGTGCGATGGCGATGGCGTCGGCCTTGTGACTGGGCTTGGGGGTTTCCTTCAGCCCCAGCACCGCCCGCACCATAAAGGCCACCTGGTCCTTGTCGGCGTGGCCGTAGCCCACCAGCGCTTGCTTAACCTTGGGGGGGCCATAGCCATAAACCGGCAAATCGTGCTGGGCCGCCACCACCAGCAGCGCTCCCATGGCCCAGCCCACCTTGTAGGCCAGCTCGTTCTGGCGGTAGAAGAACTGCTCCTCGACCGCGATGGCCTGGGGCTTGTAGGTGCGAACGACCTCGAGCACCGTCTGATAGATCCTGCCGATGCGTTCGGGGGCCGGGGTGGAGTGCTTGGTGGTGATCACGTCGGCATACAGCAGGCGCTGCTGCTTACCCACCTGCTCGACCACCCCCAGCCCCATGTTGGTGATGCCGGGATCAATGCCGAGGACGATCATAAGCGCGAGAGAAAGCCGTCGGCAGGCAAAGCAGGTAGCTTTCCGCCTGTTGGTCTTCGGCTATCGACGTTAGTGCCCTCCAACCGGTTTGCCCCCATCTTGGGGTACTCAGTTCCCCCGCTTGGGCATGTCCCCGTCCCCGTAGCGGATGAAGGCTGGGATGTCGATGTTGGAGAGATCGACGTTGCTGGCGGGGAAATCTACCAGGCGTGAGCCGGCGGGTTTGGCGATCACCGCTCCCTCGCCGAAACCTGCTGCGATGAGGATTACGCGCATCTCGTCCTTGGCGCGCTCGTCGTAGGTAAGGCCGTAGAGCACGTCCACGTCTTCCATGCCGGTGGCCTCGCGGATCTGCTCGGCTACTGCCGAGGCCTCGGCCAGGCCCAGCTCCTCCGAGCCCACCACGTTGACCAGCAGCTTGCGTGCTCCTTCGATGGAGCGCTCGAGCAAAGGCGAGTGCACCGCGCTCTTTACCGCGTCGGCCACCTTGTTCTCGCCCTGGCCCGCGCCGATGCCCATCAGCACCTGTCCGGCGTTCTCCAGCAGGGTTCGCACGTCGGCGAAGTCGAGGTTGATCATGCCGGGTAGGTTGATCACGTCGGTGATGCCCTTGACCCCGTGATAGAGCACCCGGTCGGCCACCATGAAGGCGTCTTTCATGCCGATCTTCTTATCCAAAGCCTGTAACAGGCGATCATTGGAGACCACCACCATCGCGTCTACGCGCTCGCGCAGCTTGCGGATGCCCTCCTCGGCAGCCCGCATTCGGCGGGGGCCTTCCCAGGAGAAAGGACGGCTGACCACGGCCACGGTGAGGCAGCCCAGCTTCTTGGCGATGTCGGCCACCACCGGAGCGCTGCCGGTGCCGGTGCCGCCGCCCATGCCGGCGGTGACGAAGACTAAGTCGGCGCCCTCGAGCTGCTCCTCGATCAAGTCACGGGTTTCCTCGGCGGCCTTTTCGCCGATTTCGGGGTTGGCTCCGGCTCCCAGGCCACGGGTGAGCTTGTCGCCCAGCTGGATGCGCATGTCGGCCAGGCTGGTTGCCAGTACCTGGGCGTCGGTGTTGGCGGCGATGAACTCCACTCCCGTCAGGCCCGACTCGATCATGCGGTTGACTGCGTTGTTGCCAGCACCACCCAGGCCGATCACCTTGATCACCACGTCACCCATAACCCCATCTCCTTAGAAGAAGTTTTTGAATACGCCCTTGATTCGTTCCCACAACCCCGGCCCCTCGTCTTCCTTGTGGCTGCCCGTAGCGTTGTTCGCGCTCTGGGACTTGCGCCCCAGGCGCAGCACGCTGGGCTTGGCTGAGGCTGGCTGGGCGTGGAGGCTGGCGTAGCGCACCAGGCCCACCGCGGTTGCATGGGTGGGGGAAGCCACCACGTCGGTCAGTCCTGAGATCCCGATAGGGCGACCCAGCCGCACGGGCAGGTTGAACTGCTTGCGGGCGAGTTCTTCCAGGCCCCGCACCAGGGCACTGCCCCCAGTGAGCACCACCTTGCCCACCGTGATCTCCATCGGACCCAGCGCCTCATCGACGTTGGAGCGGGCGAAGTGTAGGATCTCGCGCAGGCGCGGGCGGATGATCTTGGCCAGCTCGGTGGCCTGCACCACCTGGGGCGGGCCGCCTTCCTGGTTGATCTCCAGCACCAGCTCGGGGTCGGCTAGTTCGGGCAGGGCGGCCCCGTACTTCTTCTTCACCCGCTCGGCCTCCTCGAAGGGGATGCGCAGCAACTGGGAGATGTCGCTGGTGATGTGGTCGCCGCCCAGCGGGATCACCGCAGAGTGGGCCAGGCGACCGCCCTTGAACACGGCCACGTCGGTGGTGCCCCCGCCCACGTCGATGAGCATGACCGTCATGCTCATCTCTTCGGGTGAAAGCACCGCCAGGCCCGAGGCATACGATTGCAGGATCACCCCACCCACGCTCACCTCAGCGTCCTCGACGGCCTTGCGCAAGTTGATGATGGGACCGCGCCCGGCAGCTACGAGGTGAACATCTACCTCCAGCCGCACTCCAGCCATGCCGATGGGATCGCGGATGCCCTCCTGCCCGTCTACTCTGAACTCCAGCGGCAGGGCGTGGATCAAGTCCACGTCGCCCTCGAAGGGATAGGCTTTGGCCTGTTCGATGGCCCGGTCAATGTCGGCCTGGGTGATGCTGTGCCCGCGGCGGATGGCGGCCAGGCCGTGGCTGGTCACGCTCTTGATGTGTGAACCCGCGACCCCTACGAACACCTGCTCGGCCTTGACCCCGGCCACCCGCTCAGCCTGGAAGAGGCTCTGCCGGATGGCTTCACTGGTGCGCTCGAGGTTGGTGACGACCCCGCGTTTGAGCCCTTGGGAAGGAACGGTTCCCTCGCCGATCACGTCCAGGTGACCGTCGGACGAGAGTTCACCAATCACCGTGCATACTTTGGTGGTCCCTACGTCAATTCCAACAAGAATCATCGGCTTTTACTCTCCCCCCAAGAATAGAGGTAGGTGGGCTTGTTTGCAAGGGATTTACGGTCGCTGGCCCACTTTTGCAATTCGGCAGCCGTGGAGGCCCATACCTCGAACCCCTCCCCACGGACCGTGTAACCCGCAGGAGTATAGCGGATCGAAGTAGCGTTGGGAAGGGCCTTAACGATGGTGATTACATCGCTGAGCCGAATTGAGCCAATCCCCTCGACGCGGGTGGGGGTCTTGGGGGGGTTGGGCAGGAGGACCCCGTCGCCGCTGAGCCCCCACTCCACCCCCTCGAGCACCAGCGTGGCCAGGGCTTTGCGCTCCTCGAGCACGATGCGCAACTGGCCAATGGCCGGACGCTCGAGCCGGGCCGAGCGCACCCAGGGGTTAGCGCGCAGCGCCTCGAGGCGGTTGGGCCAGGCCCACAGCCAGGGCGTGCCGACCTCGAGGCCGGTGACGGCGCGCACCTGGGTGTCGGAGAGTTGGATATTGCCCACGACTTCCACCCGCTCCACCGGCCATACTACCCGGCTCCCTATGCCGAGGGCGGCCAGCGTGAGCAGCGCCAACAAGCTTCGGATCACACCCCCACCTCCTCCGCTTCCAGCTTGCCCCAGATCTCCCACTCGACTTCCAGTGGCAAAAGCCCCTGCACCTTGCGCAACAGCGTGTAGACCTCCCGCGCCGTGGCTCCGCCCAGGTTGACAATGAAATTGCCGTGCTCGTGGCTGATCATGGCCCGACCCACGGTGAGCCCCTTGAGCCCGGCCTGGTCGATGAGGCGGCCTGCTGAATCCCCGGCGGGGTTCTTGAAAGCACAGCCCGCGCTCTTTTTCTTGGGCTGACCCTTGCGGGCGGCGTCCACCAGAGCGATT
This sequence comes from Calidithermus roseus, assembly GCF_003574095.1. Taxonomy (GTDB): domain Bacteria; phylum Deinococcota; class Deinococci; order Deinococcales; family Thermaceae; genus Calidithermus; species Calidithermus roseus. Next base: position 309 of record NZ_QWLA01000066.1, on the reverse strand, counting down.
TTGGCCCGCACTGCCTCCTCGCCCACCTCCCGCAAGCGCAGCTTCGCGCGGGTCACGATGGCCCCGGCGGGCAGCGCGGAGTGGCGGTAGGAGAAGCCCAGCTCCTCGGGGCGGTAGACGTGCAAAGCTCCGTCGTGGAAGATTTCGACGAGCTCGAGCGCCTCGGCCATCTCCCCGAAGCGGGTTCCGGCGTTCATCCGAATGGCCCCGCCTACCTGGGCCGGGACGCCATACAGGCCCTCCAGGCCGGAGAGGCCCAGCCGGGCGCTCTTGAGCAGCAGGCTGCTGACCAGGGCCCCCGCCCCCACC
>NZ_QWLA01000065.1 GCF_003574095.1 Calidithermus roseus | reverse complement strand
GGTCTGGGGAGTGGGGGCGGGCTGGGCCGGGCTTGTGTTCCCCTCGGGCGCTTTGGGTTCTTGGGTTTTGGGCTGGGGGTTCTGGGCCTGTTCGCTGCCGGGTTGCCCCTCCTGCTGGGCGGGTTGGTCCTCCGTGGACCTGGCTTCGGCAGGAGGGGTCTGCTGGGCAGTGGGTGCCTGCTCCTGCTTGGGCTCGGCGCTCTGGAGCTTCTTGCCCCAGTTTTGCGCGATCAGCAGCAGGGTCTCGAAGCCATACTGGCCCTGGCTGGGCTCGCGGGTGAAGGAATCGGCCTGGGTGAAGAGCTTGCCGTTCTTGTCGTAGAAAGCCGTCTTGTAGCTCCCCGCCATCTGTTGCAGTGGTCGCAGGGCCTTGGCTGGGGTCAGGCTGAGGCGGAAGGCCTCGAGGTCCTTGCGGGGCGTGACCCAGGCGGCATCTAGGTCCAGAAGGCCCTTTTCGGCGTCGTAACGCAGCACGTAGAGCAGGCCCTCGGCGGCCTTGAAGGTCTCTGTGGCCGCTTTGAGGTCTTTGAGCACGAACTGGGCGTGGAAGGCCCGCGTTTCTCGCCCCTCCAGCCGCACGGCCATCAGGAAGGGATCGCCGGTCTCGGACTGGGGCAGGGACAGGGCGACCTTGGGGGGCAGGGGGTCGAGGACGCTGAGGGTGAGCTTCTGGAAGTTGCGCGACAGTGAGGCATCCTCGATGAAGGCCGTGATTTCGAAGTTGCCCTTCTCCTGCGGCGTGCCGCTGAAGGTGCCGTTGGTGAAGGTGATGCCTTTGGGCAGAGTGCCCTCGAGCTTGAAGGTATGGGGGCGCACCCCGCCCTCGCCGCGGAGTTGGGCTGAATAGCTGTCACCCACGTAAGCCGGGGGCAAATTCGGCGTGACGATGCGCAAAGCCCCCTGCGAACTGCTGGGGCTGTTCTGATCCCCCCCACAGGCCACGAGGGCCGAAGCCAGCGAAATGAGAAGCAATTTGGCGAGTTTGGGAGCCAGCATAGGGGAAGTTTACCGCTCGCCGATGAGAGTGAAGGTATAGTTAGCGCTATGGGCATTAAGCCGGACCGGTGGATTCGGGAAAAAGCCAAACAGGGCATGATCGAGCCCTTCGAGGAACGCCTGGTGCGCGATGGGGTGATCAGCTACGGCCTGACCAGCTTTGGTTACGACCTGCGGGCGGCGCGGGAGTGGAAGATCTTCGCCAACGTCTTTCACACCATCGCCGACCCCAAGGGCCTCGACCCCAAGAGCTTCGTGGACTACGAAGGCGACGAGGTCATCATCCCCCCCAACTCCTTCGTGCTCGCTCGCAGCATAGAGTACATCCGCATGCCCGACAACGTCATGGCCATCGCTATCGGCAAGAGCACCTACGCCCGCGTGGGCATCGTGGCCAACATCACGCCCCTCGAGCCCGGCTGGGAGGGCCACGTGACGCTGGAGTTCTCCAACACCACCCCCCTGCCCGCCAAGATGTACGCAGGAGAAGGCGTGGTGCAGCTGGTGTTCTTCGAGGGCGAGCGCCCGGAAGTGACCTACGCCGACCGCAAGGGCAAGTACCAGGGCCAGCAGGGCATCACCCTGCCGCGCATCTGACGGGCTGAGCAGATGGCGAGAGGGCCGGGGGCTCGGGGTCATCGGCCTCCGCTATCGACCTCGCTGCACCCGGTAGCGCTTGACCGGGCGGCCCACCGTGCCGTAGGTCAGCTCGAGCTGCACGAAGCCGGTCTGTTGCAGGTACTCCAGGTAGCGCCAGGCGGTGACCCGGCTCACCCCCACTCCCTCGCCCACCTCGTCGGCGCTGAGGGGACGGGGCGTGCTTTGCAGCAGGTGCTGGATCTGCTCGAGGGTGGTGAGGTCGATCCCCTTGGGCAGGCGCTGCTGGCCGCGCACGCCCAGCAAGCGGTCCAGGCGGGCCTGGGTGAAGGGCTGGGGCTGGGCCTTGACGATCTGGCGCTGGCGGTAGCGCTCCAGCGCTTCATGCAGCCGGGGTTGCTGGAAGGGCTTGATCAGGTAGTCCATCACGCCCTCGTAGAGGGCGTGTTGCACGGTGTCTAGGTCATTGGCGGCGGTGATCATGATGGCCTCGAACCTCAGGCCGCGCTCGCGCAGGGCGCGGATGAGCCCCAGGCCGGTGCCGTCGGGCAGGTACACGTCAACCAGCAGCAGCTCGGGCTGGAGCAGCACGGCCAGCTCCAGCCCCTCGCCTACACCCTGGGCGGTGCCGACGACGCTGAAGTGGGGCAGGTCGGCGATCATGGCCTGGTTCACCGCCAGCACCCCAGGATCGTCCTCGATTAGCATCACACGGGTAGGCGCGTTCATGCTCCCTCCTGCAGGGCGCTGCGGGGCAGGCTGACCCGGAACACGCTGTGCCCGCCCCGCCGGAAGAAGCTGAGTTCGCCGCCGAGCTGCGTGATCTGCTGGTGCACCAGGCTCAGCCCCAGGCCCCGCCCCTCCCCGCGGGTGGAGACTCCCCGCTCGAGGATGCGCCGCCCCAGCTCGGCAGGCACGCCGGGGCCATTGTCGCTGACCTCGAGCTGCATGCCCTCAGGGTCCTCGCCCAGCGCCAGCGTGACGCTGCGCTCCTGGCCGCGGGGTTTTTCCAGCACCGCCTCGAAGGCGTTATCCAGCAGGTTGCCCAGCGCGAGCTCGAGCGTTTGGGAGTGCGGCGTCCAGGCCGCGCTCAGCGCCGAGCCGGGCTCGAGGCGCAACCGGATGCCTAGCTCGCGGGCCCGCTGGTACTTGCCCAGCACCAAAGCGGCCAGCCGGGGCAGCTCGATGTCGGCTACCAGGTCTCTCAGGGCCTCGATCTGGCCTGCTTCCTGCTGGATGACCGCCAGCGCCTCGAGGGGGCGCTGGAGCTGGATCAGCCCGGCGATGGTGTGCAGGCGGTTCTGGAACTCGTGGGTCTGGGCCCGCAGCAGCTCGGCGTAGCGCCGGGTCTGGGTGAGCTCCTCGGCCATCTCGAGGATTTCGGCGCGGTCGCGAAAGACGACCAGGCGTTGCCCACCGGGCATGGCGAAAACCCCCGCCAGCACCGGGAGACTGCCGATGCGCAGCTCCTCGTTTTCGGTGTTGCCTCCCTGCAGGAGCCCACTCTGGGCCAGATCGGGCCAAACCGCCTCCAGCCGCAAGGGGGTCTCGCCCGCGGCGGGGATGCCCAGCATCTGGGCGGCTCTGGGGTTGGCGAGCTGGATCTGTCCCCCAGCGTCCACCACCAGCACCCCCTCTTGCAGGGCGTTGAGCACGCTGCGGTGCTGCTGTACCAGCGCTGCGATCTGCTCGGGCTCGAGGTCGAGCATCGCTCGCTTGATCCGGCGGCTCAGCCACACGCTGCTCAGGAGGGCGAAGAGTAGCCCCAGGCCAAACCAGGGCAGCAGGGTGGCGCTGACCTGGAGCGCGATGCTGTGTACGGTGGGCAGCAGGTAACCGGTCGAAACCACCCCGATCACCCGGCCCGCCGCGTCGCGCACGGGCACCTTGCCCCGGATAGCGGCCCCCAGCGAGCCCGTCGCCACGCTGATGATCTCGCGCCCGGCCAGCGGCGCGTCGTTGTCCCCGCCCACCATGGGCTTGCCCAGCCGGTCGGGCAGAGGGTGGGCCAGGCGGATGCCCTGCTTGTTGCCTACTACGATGTAATCGGCTCCCACCTTCTCGCGAATCCGGTTGACCAGGGGGTTGAGCGTGCTCGAGGGATCGGGGTCGTCGAAGGCGGCTACCACCTCGGGGATGGTGGCGACCGTGCGGGAGATCAGCAGGGCCCGCTCACCGTAGCTCTGTTGCACCGAGCGTTGCAGGGCGAGGATCTGAACTGCGGCCAGGACCGCCATCAGCACGGTGAACACCGCCACCTGAAGCAGGAAAAAACGCATCTGGATGCCCAGGCGGCGGGAACTGGGCCGGGGCACGAAGCTGGTCGTGCGCTGGTGGGCTCGAGCGAGGCTCATAAGGCTTCCACGTTCACCCGGCGCATGGAAGGAGGATCCCACCGCGCCATGGTCGAGGGGAATCGGTGAACACAATTTACAAAAACTTGACCCCCTTTCCGACCTCGATACAATCGAATCACCTACAAACCACGGAGGCGACATGAGAAAGCGTTGGTTGATGCTGGCTTTGACATCGGTTTTTGGCAGCCTGGGCCTGGCGGCTTTTACCCCCAAGGCCCCCGAGTGTATCGCTCCGGCGGGAGCGGGAGGCGGCTGGGACCTCACCTGCCGCAGCGTGACCCAGTTGATGTTTGACCTCAAGCTCGTGCCCCAACCCTTCAAGGTGACCAATATGACCGGGGCAGGGGGTGGGGTGGCCTACGCCAACGTGGTCACCCAGCGCAACGACGACGCCAACCTGCTCGTCGCGGCCTCCCCGGCCACCACCGTGCGGCTGGCCCAGGGGCAGTTCAGCCAGTTCACCGAACGCGACGTGCGCTGGCTGGGGGCCATCGCCGCCGATTATGGCCTGGTGGCCGTCAAGGCCGACTCGCCCTACAAGACCATGGCCGACCTGGTGGCCGCCTGGAAGGCCGACCCCGGCAAGATCGCGGTGGGCGGGGGGAGCGCGGTGGGCGGGCAGGACCACATGAAGGTGCTGTTGCTGGCGCGCGCCATCGGGATTCAGCCCCGCGCGGTCAAGTACGTACCCTTCGACGGGGGCGGGCAGGCGCTGACCTCACTGCTGGGTGGCTTCATCCAGGTCTTCGCCGGGGACGCCTCGGAGTTGCGCGGACAGGTCGAGGGCGGCACCGTGCGCGTGCTGGCGGTGCTGGCGCCCAAGCGCCTGGCGGCTCCCTACGCGGGCGTGCCCACCGCCAAGGAGCTGGGCTACAACGTCGATTGGGTGGTGTGGCGGGGCTTCTACGTGCCCAAGAACATGCCCAACGAGGCTTACGACTTTTGGTTGAACGCCCTGCGCAAGGTGGCTCGCTCGCCCGAATGGGCCAAGTTCCGCGAGCAGAACTCCCTGGGCGAGTTCGTCTCGCTGGGGGCGGAGTTCCAGGTCTTCATCGACCGCCAGGTCAACCAGTTCCGCAACCTCTCGAAGGAGTTGGGGATCATCAAGTGAGGCGGGCGGCGAGCGCCAAGCTCGCCAGGGGCACCCGGTAGGGGTGCCCGCTGCTTTTGGAGGAGCCATGTCCAACCCCACCCACCGCACCGACCGCATTGTAGGGGTCCTGCTGCTGCTGCTCTCCATCGCCTACGGCTGGACGGCCAGCCGCTTCGAGGTGGGCATGCTTTCCGACCCCGTCGGCCCCAAGCCCTTTCCCTACCTCATCGCCATCTGCACCGCCGTGGCCAGCCTGTGGCTGATCCTGCGCCCCGACCCCGACCCCCAGTGGCCCCCCGTCAGCTTCTGGTTGCCGCTGGGGCTGGTGCTGGGCAGCCTGGTAGCCTACGCCTACCTGTTGGTGCCGCTGGGCTTCATCGTGGTGACCACGCTCGAGATGGCCCTGCTCGCCGTGCTCTTCGGCGCACGCTGGTGGCAGGGCCTGGCCGCGGGGCTGGCCTTCAGCCTGGTGGTCTACTTTCTCTTCACCGCCGGCCTCAACGTGCCGCTTCCGGCGGGAAAAATCTGGGGTCTGGGACGGTAGCGCATGGATATCCTGCAAGCCCTTGCCAATGGTTTTGAGGTTGCGCTGCAACCCGTCAACCTCCTGCTGGTCTTCGTGGGCTGTCTGGTGGGCACGCTCATCGGCGTGCTGCCGGGCATCGGGCCCATCAGCGGGGTGGCGCTGCTGGTGCCGCTGACCTTCGCCCTCAAGCTCACGCCGGAGTCGGCCATCATTCTGCTGGCGGGCATCTACTACGGCGCGATGTACGGCGGCAGCACCACCAGCATCCTGCTCAACATCCCCGGCGAGACCTCCTCGGTCGTCACTACCCTGGACGGCAATCAGATGGCTCGTCAGGGCCGGGCCGGGGCCGCGCTGGCCATCTCGGCCTGGGGTTCCTTCATCGCCGGGACGCTCTCGGTGCTGGCGCTGATGCTCTTGGGGCCGCTGCTGGCGCAGTGGGCCATCCGCTTTGGCCCGGCGGAGTATTTCGCCCTGATGGTCTTTGGCTTCTCCACCCTCTCGGCCCTGGCCGGGAAGAATATGGCCAAGGCCCTCCTCGCCACGCTCTTCGGCCTCCTGCTCTCGACGGTGGGCCAGGACCCGCAAAGCGGGATGTCGCGCTTTACCTTCGGGCTGTTGCAGCTCGAGGACGGCATGGACTTTTTGGTGGTGGCCATCGGCCTGTTCGCGGTGAGCGAGGTGCTGATGATTCTCCAGGACAAGGCCCCGCCCGCAGTTCAGGCCACGGTGGGGCGGGTCTATCTTTCGCTCAAGGAGTTCACCTTTTCGCTGCTCACCATCCTGCGCAGCAGCATCCTCGGCTTCGTGATCGGGGTGCTGCCGGGGGCCGGGGCCAGCATCGCCAGCTTCGTGGCCTACACCGTCGAGAAGCGCCTGCTGGGCAGCCGGGCCCGCTTCGGCCAGGGCGACATCCGCGGGGTGGCGGCCCCCGAGTCGGCCAACAACGCCGCGGCAGGCGGGGCCATGATCCCCCTGCTCACCCTGGGTCTGCCAGGCAGCGGCACCACCGCCATCATGCTGGGGGCCTTGGTGAGCCTGGGCGTGACCCCAGGGCCCCAGATGTTCCAGCAGCACCCCAACGTGGTCTGGGGCCTCATCGCCTCGATGTACGTGGGCAACGCCATGCTGCTGCTGCTGAACCTGCCCCTGGTGGGCCTCTTCGTGCGCTTGCTGGCGGTGCCCTCGTGGTTCTTGATCCCCGCGGTGCTGGCGGTGAGCTTCATCGGGGTCTACGCGGTCAACAACAACCCCTTCGACCTGCTCTTGATGACCGTCTTCGGCCTGGTCGGCTACGTGATGCGCCGGCTGGATTTCCCCCTGGCTCCGGTGCTCTTGGGCCTGGTGCTGGGCTACTTGATGGAGGTCAACCTGCGCCGGGCGATGGCCATCAGCAACGGAGACGTGGGCTTCCTCTTCAGCAGCCCCATCGCCATCGTGCTATGGGTGCTGGCCGGCCTCTCGCTCTTCGCCCCCACCCTCCTGAGCCGCTTCGTCAAGCGAGGGGCGCTGGGGGATGACGAGATCTAGGAGCCATACAGTTCGTTTATGGCTCGTTGCCGGACCTGCTCCGTTCCGTTCGTCAGGGCTCGCTTCAAGCCCTGGGGGAGGTCGCCCCAGCGGGGCAGCCGGATGCGGCGCAGGGTCTGGGCCTGGTAGCGGTGGTAGCCTCCGCGCATCTCCACCGAGTAGGCTCGCACGAACAGCGAGGCCACACTCGAGCGCAGGACGGCTTGCAGGGCCGTCAGCGGCCACTGCGTCGAGGTCACCCAGTAGAGGTTGTGGTGGGGGTAGTACTGCCCCTCGTCCAGCACCACGATGGGGTGTCCGGCTAGGTCGGGGATCAGCAGCTTGGGGGTGTGACGCAGGGCGAGATCCACGCGGTCGATGGTGCGGAACCACTGCTCGGGGTGCTGGCGGGCCACGTAGCGGCGCGCGAGGGTGGTGCGGTGGGCCTCGAGGTAGGCCTTCAGTCGGGGGTAGCGCTCCAGCGCAACCAGGTGACCCTCCTCATCCCAGGGGTTGACCAGCACCCGCCCCGACCACTCGAGCTTCCCCGAGCGCACGTCGGAGGAGAGCAGCAGGGGCAGCTTGCGCTCTTCCTCGATGCCCAGATCGGCGGGTTGCACGAAGACCTCGTCAGCCCCGCTGGCCACCCCGATGCCCACCCGGCAGCCGACCTGCTCGAGCGGGGGAAAGCGCCGCTCCCACTCGCGCAAGCGCTCGAATTCCTCGCCCAGCTCGAGCAGCCAGGGGCCATCCGGCGGGGTGGCCCCTGCCCCTACGCGCACCCGCCGCCCCTCCCGCCCGATGACCTCGGTGGAACCTCCCTCCTGCTCCGTCCTGGCGATGAGGGTGATGGCCGGATAGGCGATCACCGCGTCCTGGAAGGGCTGGTGCCCCTTGAGGTCGGCGTAGCGCTCGAGGCGATACCCCTCGGCGACGAAGCGCCGCAGGGCCTGGCCATAGCGGTTCTTCATCCAGCGGTCGCTGCAGAGGTAGGCCAGCCTGCCCTGGGGCTCGAGCAGGCGTAGCCCCCGCTCGAAGAAGGGCACGTAGAGGTCGGCGCGGTGACTGAAGGTGGGGTAGCGGCGGCGGTACTCGGCCAGCAGCGCGGCGGGAATGCGCTCCGGGCGCAGGTAGGGTGGGTTGCCCACCACGTGGGTGAAGCCTGCGTCTAGTTCGGTCAGCAGGAAGTCGCCCTGAATCAGCCAGGTGTGAGCCAGATGAGCCGCCAGCCTTCGAGTTATCCCCAATTCCACGAGCCTGTTAATAACTCTGTGGATAACTTTCTCGTAACTCTCACGGTGCAGCTCCACTCCGCACAGGCAGGACTCGAGCCCGTCGGCATTTCGGGGGCTTCCGCCGTAGGTGAAGTAGGAGGCCAGGAGGCGCTCGAGCGCCTCCAGCAAGAAGTCCCCCCCGCCGAAGCAGGGCTCGAGCAGGCGAAAGCGGCTCAGCTCGCGCTCGGGGGTATAGCCCAGCCAGTCGAGCATCTGCCGCACCACGGCGGGCTTGGTGAACACCGCCCCCCGCTCCTCGGCCCCCGCGCGCGACAACCCCTCGAGGGCGTGCTGCACCTCCCGGTGTACAGAGCCTGCTCCGTCCCGAAGGAGGTGCTCGGAGAGATCCATGGCCTGAATCTTATCGTGCTTCGCCTCGAGGCCGCACGCCGCGAAGCCCTCGCCGAACCTTTGCGTCGCCCATATGAGCGTGCCCCCGTGCTCCCGGTCGAGCCCAGAGGCAAAAGCCTATTCCTGGGGTGCCTGGGTGGTCTGCGCGGCCACGCAGCGCCAGCCCTGTGGGGTATGCACGTAGACCTGGGTGGTCTGGAAATACGCCTCGAAGACCCGGCCCTGATGCGTGGCCCGGTCGTGCAGCCGGGCGGTGAGTACGGCGGTATCGCCATAGAACTCGATCTGCACCTGATCGAGCTCCTGCTGTTCCCAGCGCATGTCCCCCAGGCTCACGTAGGTCTGGAGGTACTCCTCCAAGTTCATGCGCGCGCCGCCCGCGTTGATGTAGGTGAAATTGGGGTGCAACAGGCGTTCCAGAGCCTCCCGGTCTCCCTTCACCAGCGCAGCGGAGCGCTCGAGGGCGGCCCGTAAAACGGCGTCTTTGGGGCTCACCCGACCATTGTAGATCAGACTTCAGGCGGGCTTGCCCGTGAGGCAGAAGTAGAACTTCTTGGCGTATCCCGCGATCAGGTCGGCCCGGTCGAGGGCGTTGACGATCCGGCGGGCGTTTTTGTAGTCGGTCTTGCTGTTGTTGAGGTAGTCCTCCAGACGCTTGCGGGTGAAAAGCCCCTCCACCATGCCCACGAAGAGGATCTGCACGGCGATCTTCAGGTCCAAAGCCAGCGAGGGGTTGTCGTAAAGCTGTCGCCCCAGCCCGATGGCCCTGCCCACGCGCTCGTAGTTGTAGCCGTGGGTGATCTGCACCAGCCCCCGGCCAAAGTAGCTCTGCCCGTTGGCGTGGGGCAGGGCGTAGTTGCGTTTGATCCTGCCCTGCTCGAAGAGCCGCGTCACCACCCGGATCGACTCGGCGTCGCTCTGGGCAAATCCCTCGCGCACCGGAGCCATGGTCTTGCCGGTCTCGTGGTAAGCCGTAGCCAGGCAGTAGGCCAGCCAGCGCAGGTCGCTGAGGCTGGAGTCCTCCCAGTAGTCAAACATGGCCTCGAAGCCATCGACCTGACTCTGGCTGAGCTTGTTGGTGAATTGCTCTCGGTAGCGCTCGTAGAAATGCTTACGGGCAATGGGCAGCGGCATAATTCCTCCTGAGCCGAGAGGCTGCCCTCAGTATAGAAAAGGGTCCGCCGCATGGCGTGCCTTTAGGTGTTTGACCTATGGCGCACGTCGTGCGACATACAATATCCCGGTATGCGCCCTGCTTGGCTCGAGGTCGATCTGGATGCGCTGGCCCACAACGTTGCCCTGCTGCGCGAGCGGGTGGGTGGGGTCCGGCTGATTGGGGTGGTCAAGGCCGATGCCTACGGCCACGGAAGCGTAGAGATCGGGCGGGAGCTGGTCCGGCTGGGCGTGTGGGGTCTGGCCGTCGCGACGGTGGGGGAGGGGCGGCGGTTGCGCCAGGCCGGGATCACGGCCCCGGTGCTGCTGCTGGGCGGTCTGCATCCCTCGCAGGCCGGGGAGGTGCTGGAAGCCGGCCTCATCCCCTCCCTTTCCAGCCTCGAGGCGGCCTTTGCCCTCGACCAGGCTGCCCGCGCCCTGGGCCTGCGGGCTCAGGTGCAGCTCAAGTGGGATACTGGGATGGGTCGGGTGGGCTTCTCCTGGGAGGAGGCCGCTCAGGTCCGGCGGGCGCTGGAGGGCTTGGAGGGGCTCGAGGTCGGCGGGCACTATTCGCACTTCGCCGACGCCGAAGCCAACGAGAGCTGGAGCCGCAGCCAGATCGCCCATTTCGAGGCGGTGCGGGAGGTGTGGGGGCCGGGCTACCTCTACCACCTCTGCAACACCGCCGGCATCCTCAACTACCCCGAGGCTGCCTACGACGCGGTCCGCCCCGGAATCTCGCTCTACGGCCTGTGGCCTGGGGTGGGCCTCAAACCCATCGCCCGGCTGCTGGCCCGACCCACCCTGGTCAAGTGCCTGCCCCCCGGCAGGTCCATCGGCTACGGAGGGCTCTACACCACCCAGGGCTATGAATGGATCGCTACCTTGCCGGTGGGCTACGCCGACGGGATGCCGCGCTTGCTCTACAACCGGGCCACGGTGCGGCTGAAGGGGCACAACCACCCGGTGGTGGGCCGGATCTCGATGGACCAGATCACGGTGCGAATCCCCGAGCGGGTGGGCTTGGACACCGTGTTCGAGGTGGTCACGCCCGACTTCGACCCCGGCTCGAGCCTGTGCGGCTGGGCCGAGCTCACCGGAACCGTGAGCTACGAGCCAGCGGTGCGGCTAGCCGCCCGGCTGCCCAGGGTCTACCTGCGTGGCGGGGTGGAAGTGGCCCGGACGGAGGGGTGAGCGTGGGGACCATGCGGGGAATCAAGCTCTTCCAGGGCTACCTCTGGCACCCCAGGGAGCTCGAGTTCGACCCCAAGCAAGCCCTGCCCCGGCAGCTCGGAGCGGGGCTCGAGGACGGCCCGGTCTACGTGCTGATTGACCCCGTGCGCCCTCCATTCGCCTTTTTCGAAAACGGAACGCCCACCGCGGGGCAGAGCTTTTATCAGGTGACCCTGCTGGTGCGCAGCGAGAAGCCCCCCCACGAGCTCAAAGCCCTCACCCAGCCCGTCAGCGAGGAGCTGGAACCGCACCTCCAGGCCACGCCGCAGGGGGTGGGATGGTTGCTGCTGGAGGATTTGAGGGAAGTATAGGCCGGTGGTCAATGGTCACCCGCCTTTTGCTTCCCGCTTTCCGCCCTCCTGCTCACTTTCCGAAATCGATGTCGATGTCCTCGCCCTTCCCGGCTTTTCCCCCTCCTCGAGCCCGGCGCGGTGGCCTGCGGGGGATGAGGAAGGCCAGAATAAAAGTGAGCAGGCCCGCTCCGGCGGCGATCCAGGCCCACAGGTTGCGGTCGGTGCCGATGCGCACGGGGGGCAGCACCCCGCTTTGGTAGGCGCTGGCCTGGTCGTTGGCCAGCACGTCCACAGCGGCGGGCGCGTCAAGGGGAGCGTTGATCGTCCAGGCGCCCCCGCCGGGCCGGGTGGGGCGAAAATGCCAGGGGGTGAAGGGATCGTACAGGCCCACCGTCACGTAATAGCCGTAGTCGCCGGGGGGGATATTGGGCCAGACCTCGAGCCAGTCCCCGTTCCGGTGCAGCTCGAGGGCCTGTGAACCGCCGCCAGGATCGCGCTGCTCGGCGCCCCAGCCCGTCAGCAAGACGGCCTGCTCCCAACCCTGCCCCCCTGGGGTTTTGAACCCTGCTCCGGGCAGTTCCTCCGCGCCGCCGGGGGCAGTGTCGAGGTAGATGCCCACCACCGTCAGGGAAAAGCCCTGGGGGGCTTGCAGGGGATTGGCGTAGCGGGCCAGGCGCACCCGCAGCACCAGTCGCCCATCGCGCTCTATGGCCTGAAAGCCGGTGAGGTCGGCGAAGCCCACCTCGCTGTATAGCCCCGCCTGGGGATAGCCGTAGCCCAGGCCGTGGTCGTCGCCGATGCGGTCGGTAAGCAGCAGGGGAATCATGAAGTCCTCAGGTTCATCAGGGCCCGTACCACTTTAGCCGGGTCGTGCTGGGCGTAGGGCCCATCTTCCAGGAAGTCGCCCCTGAGCACGCGCACCCCTTCGGCCTCGAGGCCCTCCAGGTCCAGTGCAACCGGATGCTGCCCCTCGGCCTCGTAGCGCGCGAGGCGCTGGTGGCCGATGGGGTGGGTGTGGGCCACGACGATCTCGGGGGCGCGGCCTAGGTGGGTCACGATGGCACGGTAGTGCTCGAGGGCCGAGAGGTGATCGGTCTCGCCCTTCTCGCTCATCACGTTGAGGATGTAGCACAGCCTGCCGGGGGATCGGAGGATGGCCTCCTTGATCTGGGGGGGCAGGAAGCTGGGGATCACGCTGGAGTAGAGGCTGCCCGGTCCCAGCACGAGCAGCTCGGCCCGGCGGATGGCCTCCAGGGCCTCGGGCATGGCCTCCAGCTCGGGAGGCTCGGCTGCCGTCGCGGTGCTTTGCCCACCGGCCAGCACCCGCTCGTGGTGCAGGGCCTCGAGCCAGACCCGGCGGATGCGGCCTCTGCCCTCGCGCAGCCGGGTCTCGCCCTCGCTGGTGCTGCCATCCTCGCGCAGGGCGCACAGCTTGGCGGGCATGGCGGTCGCGGGCCAGACCGCCCCCCTCAGGCGCAGGATCTGGTTGGCGTTGCGCAGGGCCTCGGCGAAGTTGCCCTCGAGCTCGTGCAGCGAGACCAGCATCAAGTTGCCGAAGGTGTGGCCCGCCAGCTCGCCCCCCCGCTCGAAGCGGTAGGCCATGAGGTCGGGCAGGCCCGGAGCGTCGGAGAGGGCGGCCAGGCAGTCTACCAGGTCGCCTACCGCCGGGATGCCGAAGCTGTCGCGCAGCCGCCCCGTCGAGCCACCGTCGTCGGTGACGGCCACGATGGCGGTGAGGTTGGCGGTTTCCTCCTTGAGCCCGCGCAGCACCCGCGACAGCCCGGTGCCCCCGCCCAGCGCCACGATGCGGGGGCCCGACTCGAGCCTGCGCCGGATGTAGACCTGCTGGGGCACGGTGTCGGGGTCGGTGAGGGCGGAGAGCATGCTGCGGTTCATCCAGCGGATGCCCTCGGCCAGCAAGAAGATGCCCAGCCCCAGCCATACCAGGCCGGTGACCCAGGCCGGGGCGTCGAAGGGGCGGGCCCAGCGCACCAGCTCGTAGAACCTCGAGACCAGCGGACCCTCCCAGGAGAGCTGGAGGATGCCCACCAGCCCCAGCAACCCGCCCAGCAACGCCACCAGCAGGTAGCGTTTGACCCGCATCCCCGGCAGCAGCCAGCGCCAGCTCTGCCAGCGCAGGCCGATGCGCACGGCCTTATCCCGCACGGCCCACCTCGCCAAGGGGAGAGGGTCGGCCAGAAAGAGGGCTATTCACCTTTGCCCACATCGCGGTGCTCAACCCCTACTCTAAACCTTCCGCTCATGTCCTGGGCCAGTCGTTCGACCACCGCCACGCTGCGGTGGCGTCCCCCGGTGCAGCCGATGGCCACGGTGTAGGCTGCCCGGCCATTCTCGCGGGCCCCTTCGGCGGCCAGGCCCGCCGTGGTCATGAGGGCGCGGTAGAAGGGCTCGTCCTCCTTGCGGCTGAAGACGTACTGAGCCACCGCGGGCTCGGTGCCCGAGAGGGGTTTGAGCTGGGGATCGTAGTAGGGGTTGGGCAGGCTGCGCACGTCGAGCACCAGGTCGGCGTCCTGGGGCGGTCCCCACTTGAAGCCGAAGGACAACAGCCGCAGCACGAAGCCTTCCTCCTCGCCCAGGGCCTTTTCCAGTGTTTCCTTGAGTTCGCGCGCTGACTTGTCGGAGGTGTCGATGACCAGGTCGGCCCGGTTGCGCAAGGGGGCCAGGGCGTTCTTCTCGGCCTCGATCTCGCCCAGCAGGTTGCCGGTGCCCAGCGGGTGCAGCCGGCGCGAGAGGTTGTAGCGCTTGAGGAGCACGTCGGGGCGGGCCTCGAGAAAGACCAGGAAGGGTTTGAGCCGGGCTAAGGTGGGCTCGAGGTCGCCCAGGAACTTGCGGGTGCGGATGTCCACCACCACCGCCACCTTGTCGATGCTCTCCTTCTGCAAGGTCTCCAGCAGCGAGGGCCACAGTGCGGGCGGCAGGTTATCCACCGAGAAATAGCCCAGGTCCTCCAGCGCGAAGTGGGCGCTGGTCTTGCCTGCGCCGGAGAGCCCGGTGATGACGACGAATCTCATGGCTTATGGCTACTGTACTTCCATCAGCTCCACGTCGAAGATCAGGGCCGAGTTGGCGGGGATGTCGGGGCTGGGGGAGCGGTCGCCGTAGGCCAGGGCGGCGGGGATATGCAGCCTGCGCTGGCCGCCCACCTTCATGCCCAGCACGCCGCTGTCCCAGCCGGGGATGACCTGGCCCTGGCCCAGGGTGAACTCGAAAGCCTCGCGGCCCTCCTGGCAGGAGGTGTCGAACTCCTTGCCATCGACCAGGCGACCGATGTAGTGCACCTTGACGGTCTTGCCGGGCAGGGCCTCGGCCCCCTTACCCACCTTCACGTCCTCGATCTTGAGATCGGTAACGGCCTCGTTGGTGGTCTTGAGGGCTTCGGGCTTGTTCTTGCAGATGGCGGCGGTTTTATCGGCCTGGCAGCCAGCGAGCAGCAGGCTTCCGGCCAGCAGCAGCGTAGCGGTGAGGGTTGGCTTCATACCGCTGAGTATTGTATCGGCTCGAGATGAGGCCGTTCAGCTTTAGCCAAGCGGCGCCGAACACCCACGGTTGTCTTGAACCCGAACCGGGGTTAGGCTCGAGCAGCATGGAAGCGACGCTGACCTACGTTGGAGCGGCCACGGTGCTGCTGGAGGTGGGCGGCTGGCGCTTCCTCACCGACCCCGTGCTCGACCCGCCCGGCGGGGTGTACGCGCTCGAGCAGGGCCCCATCCGGGGCGAGGCGGCCCGCCGGCTGCAGTTGCGCTCGCGCAAGCTCACCGGCCTGGCCATCGCGCCCGAGAACCTGCCGCCCATCCACGCCGTGCTGCTCTCCCACGACCAGCACTTCGACAACCTCGACGCCGCCGGTCGGGCCTTCCTGCCCCAGGCTGAACGCGTCCTGACCACGGTTTCGGGTGCTAAGCGGCTCGGCGGCAACGCGAGTGGGCTCGCCCCCTGGCAGTCGGTCCAGGTAGGCGAAATCCGCATCACGGCTACCCCGGCCCAGCACGGCCCGCGCATCGCCTTGCCCGTGGTGGGCGAGGTGATCGGGTTTTTCCTCGAGTGGCCCGGCCAGCGGCACGGCGGGCTCTACATCTCCGGCGACACGGTGTGGTTCGCCGGGCTGGCCCAAGTCGCCCGGCGCTTCAAGGTGAGCGCGGCCTTGCTCCACGTCGGAGCCGCCCGCTTCCGCCTCACCGGCCCCATCCGCTACACCCTCGACGCCCGCGAAGCCCTCAAGCTCGCCGAGCGCCTCGAGCCCCGCACCCTCATCCCCATCCACCACGAAGGCTGGTCGCACTTCTCCGAGGGCCGCGCCGAGGTCGAACGGGCCTTCCGCGAGGCCGGTCTCGAGGCCAAGACGCTGTGGCTCGAGCCGGGAGTGCCCACGCGGCTGGAGGTCTGAACGCCCGCCATCCTCACGCCGGCTGCTTCAGCGCGAGCTGCCCGCAGGCCGCCCCCACGTCGCGTCCCCGGCTCCAGCGGATCGAAGTCGGCACGCCCAGGCCCTCGAGGATCGCCGCGAACTTGAGGATCTGCTCCTTGGAGGTGCCCTGGTGGGGCGCGCCCTCCCAGGGGTTCCAGGGGATGAGGTTGAGGTGGGCCGAGAGGCCCTCGAGGTGCTTGGCCAGGGCCCTGGCCTGCCAGGGGTGGTCGTTGAGGCCCTTGAGCATGGTGTACTCGAAGGTCACCCGGCGCTTGACCTTGGCGTAGTAGTGCCGCACCGCCATCATGATCTCCTCGAGGCTGTAGCGGTGGGCGGTGGGGATGATGAGCTTGCGGGTCTCGTCGTCGGGGGCGTGCAGCGAGAGGGCCAGGCGCACGCCCAGGTCCTCCTCGGCCAGGCGGTAGATGCCGCGGGGGATGCCCACCGTCGAGAGGGTGATGCGGCGGGGGCTCATCGCCAGGCCCTCGGGGTCGAGCATGCGGCGTACGGCGGTGAAGACGTGCTCGAGGTTGAGCAAGGGCTCGCCCATGCCCATGAGCACCACGTTGCGGATCTCGCGTGGGGAGTGCCCCTGGTGGTGGGCGGCGAAGAGGATCTGGTCGAGGATTTCGGCGGCGGTGAGGTTGCGCCCGAAGCCCATCTTGCCCGTGGCGCAGAAGGTGCAGCCCGCCGGGCAGCCGACCATGCTCGAGACGCAGATGGTGCGGCGGCCTGCGTAGGGCATGTAGACGGCCTCGGTCTTCTTGCCATCCCACAGCGTGTAGAGGTACTTCACCGAGCCGTCTTTGCTGGCGAAGGGCGTCACCTCCGCGAACTCCGAAACCCGGTAGCGCCCGGCCAGCTCGGCCCGCAAGGCCCTGGGCAGGTTGCTCATGCCCTCCCAGTCCCGCACGCCCTGCTTGTAGAGCCAGCCCGCGATCTGGGCGCGGCGGAAGCCCTCGGCGGGGAGGGCGGAGGGCTCGAGGCCCAAAACCGGAATGCGGGGGTCGGCAGGCGTGCTCACGACCTCTGAGTATAGCCAGCCCGCCGGGCTGGAAGGTGGCGGGCGGCAGGATGTGCTTTAGCGCCGCCTGGGGTCGCTCCAGGCCTCCCAGACCGCCTGGTACTGCTGCGGGCTCAGCCGGGGCCGCTCGTAGAGGCCGGCCTCCAGGCGCTGGCGCTGGGCCTCGAAGAGGATCACCGCGGCGGCCACCGAGACATTGAGGCTCTGCACCATGCCCAGCATGGGGATGACGATGTGCCCATCGGCCAGGGCGGCGGCTTCCTCGCTCACGCCCCACTTCTCGGCCCCCAGCAGGATGCAGGTGGGTTGGGTGTAGTCCACGGCGCGGTAGTCGGTGGCCTGCTCTGAGAGGCGGGTGGCGTAAATCCTGAAGCCCTGGCCCTTGAGGTAGGCGAAGGCCGAGGGGACGTCGGGGTGAACCCGCAGCCCCACCCACTTGGCGGCGGAGCCGGAGGTGTCGTTGTAGGTTCTGATCTTGCCCGCTTCGGCTTCTTCGAGCACCGGCAGCCCCTTCTGGGGCGGGATGGCGTGGACCTCGAGCACCCCCACCGCGTCGCAGGTGCGCAGGATGGCCGAGAGGTTGTGGGGCTTGTTGACCTGCTCCATCAGCACGGTGAGGTCGGGCTGACGGCGGGAGAGCACCGTGCGCAGCTTGTGTTCGCGTTCGGGCGTCACGAGCATTCATTGTAGAGCACTGCCCTAGCTGCTTTAGAGGGAAGGGGGTCGTCACCGCAGGGGCACGCGGATAGCCCCCTCCAAGTCGGTGCGCCGCACCGCCACCCCGTGCCTGCGCAGGCGCTCCAGGACGGCAGGGGTGGGGTGGCCGTACACGTTGGCCCCGACCCCGATCACCGCCAGGCGGGGTCGAAACCCCTCGAGCAGCTCCTCCCCGGTGCTGCTGGCTGAGCCGTGGTGCCCGACCTTGAGGATGTCGATGGGCCGGGCCTCCCAGCGCCGCTCCTCGGAAATGGGGGCGTCGCCGGTGAACAGGATGCGCCGGTTACGCCACTCCAGCACGAACACCAGGCTGCGAGCGTTGTCCTGTGCGCCGTTGTGGCCGGGTCCGAGAAAGCGTAGGCGAGCCTGACCGACCTCGAGCACGCTGCCCGCGCCAGCTTCGATGACCCTGATCCCCCTGGCCTGGGCCACTGCACGCAGTGGCCGCTCTTGGGCGTCCTGGGGCTGTGGCGGCCCGGTGACCAGCGCCCCGACTCCAACGGACTCGAGCACCTCCGGTAGACCACCGATGTGGTCGGCGTCGGGGTGGGTGGCCACGACGAGCTCGAGGTCATCGACCCCCAGGGCCCGCAAGGCTCCCACCACCCGGCGGCCCGCCCATTCCCGCCCCCCGTCCACCAGGATCTCCACCCCGCCGGGGAGCCGCACCAGCCCCGAGTCGCCCTGTCCGACGTCGAGCTGCCAGTACTCCGCGGCGGGAGCGAGCAGGCTGAGGCTGGAGGCCAGCACCGCCGACCCGGTCAGCACCACCCCGCGCCGCCAGGAGATGTGGCCGTAGAGGGCGGCCAGCAATGGGGTGATCCCGAGGTAATAAAGCGCGAAGCCCACCGGGCTGATCTCACCCCAGAAGAGCTGGGGACCACGGGCAAAGAGCCCGACGAGCTCGAGGGTCAGCCGCCCCAGCCACTCGAAGGGCCAAGCCAACCAGTTCCCCAGGAACATCTTGACGAAGCCCAGCGGGACCAACAGGTTGAGGAAGGGCAGCACGAGGAGGTTGGCGATGGGGGAGAGGAGGGGCAGGCTGTGGAAGTGGTGCAGCAGCAGAGGCAGCAATAAGAGCTGCGCCGCCAAGGTCACCACAAACCCGGCCAGCAGCCAGCCCTTGAGGCCGCTGGGCCGGGGGAGCTTGGGCAGCACCAGGGCCATCCCCAGCACCGCCAGGTAGGAGAGCTGGAAGGAGAGGCTGTAGATCGCGGAGGGCTGCCACAGTAGGTGCAGGGCCACCGCCCAGCCCAAAGCCGCCAGCACGTCCAGCCGGCCCTTTCCCACAAACAGGGCCACCAGCACCAGCGCCGCCATGATCTCGGCCCGCACCAGTGAGGGCGAGGGTCCTACCAGCCACAAGTAAGCCAGCAGGATGGCCAGCGCCCCCAAATAGCGGTACGGGCCGGCGAAGGAGAGCAGCAGCACCAGAAATCCCGTCAGGATGGCGACGTTGAGCCCGGAGAGGGCGAGGGCGTGCGCCAGGCCCGAGCGCTGGAACTCGCCGTAGGTCTCGCCCAGGTCGCGCCGCTCCCCCAGGGTGAGGGCTGCCGCCAGCGCCGCGACGGGGGGGGAGAGGCCGGCCTCGAGCCGGGCCCGCAAGGCGTCGCGCGGGCCACGGGGCAGCGGCTGGCTCCAGAGCACCCGCTCCACCTCGAGCACCGCTCCTACCCCCACCCCGCGCAGCCACAGGGCCTGGTCGAAGCCGCCGGGGTTGCGCCTGCCCTGGGGGCGCTGGAGCACCCCGCCGAGCCGGTAACGCCCGTCTTTGAGCAGGGGAAAGTGCCGCACGTAGACCCGTCCCTGGGGGGTGCTCAAAAAGCCTTCGCGCACCACACCCTCCAGCTCCACCCGAGAGCCGATCTGGCCGGCCCAGGGATCGGAGGGAAGCAGCAGCCGCAGGCACAGCAGCCCGAAGGCCCCGGCAAAGGCCCAGCGCTCGGGCTTGGGCAGCCAGCCCACCAGCAGGAGGCTCAGGTAGGCCAGCGGGCCGAGCTGGGTCAGCGACCCGGCCAGTGCGCCCAGGCCGAGGGCGTGGGGGATCATGGCACGACGAGAGGCCGCAGCCGCTCGAGGGTCTTGGGGCCGATGCCCCTGACCCGATCCAGGTCCTCGACGCGGCTGTAGGGTCTACCCTCCACGATGCGGCGGGCCAGCGCAGGACCGATGCCGGGCAGGCGCTCGAGCTCCTCGAGGCTGGCCTGGTTGAGGCTGATGCGCTGCGCGGGTGTGGACGGGGGTAACTCGGCGGCTGGAGGCGGCGAACTCTGGCTCACCACCTCTACCGCAACGAAACGCTCGCTCAGGCGAGGCCAGAGGCTGGCCACTCCCAGCAGCGCCACCAGCAGCAGGTAAACCCCGGTCAGGAGGTCTCGGACAGGCGCCACTGGATGCCCGCCAGCCCCAGCCCGAAGACCACCACGCCCAGCGTGGTCCAGAGGTCGGCTGCCGGGTCGCTGGCCTTGAGGGCCACGTAGGCCAGGCTGTAGGCCAGGGTGATGGCGCACAGCACCTTCAGCAGCACTCCCGTGCCCGCACGCGCCCGGCTGGGGGTTGGGGTCAGGGCCGCAGGGGGCTCGGGTACGGT
>NZ_QWLA01000064.1 GCF_003574095.1 Calidithermus roseus | reverse complement strand
AACCGGCTTTGGCCAGGGCCGAGGCCTACCGCGCGGCCCCCGCCGTGCTGCCGGAGCAACCCCTGCCCGCGCTGCGGGGCCTGGAGGGCAGCCTGCTGTACCTGCTGGAGCCCCATGCCCCCTGGGCTCGAAGACTTCCGAGCCGCACTGCGGGCACAGCGGGGGAGCCTTTTCCTCGTGGCCGCACTGGTGGCAAAGCAGGCGGCCTGCCCGCCCGGCCCGGTGCAGGCGCAGAGGCAGGGCGCAGTCGGGGCACATGGCCTTCCAGTCGCAGTGCTTGCAGCGCAGCAGGGCGCTGTAGCCCCGCCGGGCCACCAGCACCACTGCCTGGCGCTTCTTCTCGGCCACCTGCTGCAACAGGTTGACCGCCGCTCCCGAGATGGGCCAGCCCCACTCCCGCCGCATGTCGAGCAGGTGAAGGCGGGGGGGCTGGAGGGGCAGCTCGTGCCCCTGACGCAGCTCCCACTCGGACTCGAGGCTGCTCACCAGCGAGACGGTGGTGTAGGGGATGCCCGCCCGCCTGGCCCGCAACTCGGCCAGGTAGGGGATGAAGGCCCTCGAGCCCGCCGAGAGCTTGTAGGCGTCGTTGCCCTCCTCCACCACCACGATGCGGTGGGGGCTGAAGGGGAGCAGCAGGCCCTGGTAGGTGGAGAAGACCGCCTTGAAGGCCCCCAACCCCTCAGCGGCGATCTGGTGGAAGATCTGGCGGCGCAGCTCGGGCGAGAGTTCGCCGTGGAAGGGGAGGGCCTGGGGAAAGTGCGGCAGGCAGCGCTTGAGCTGGGCCACCTCGGGAAAGAGCACCAGGGCGGGCCCCTGGCCCACCAGGGCACTCAGGGCGCGCAGGCGCAGGAGCCAGCGCCCCCCGCTGATGCGCTGGGCTTCGGGGGGCAGGGGCAGGGGCTCGAGGGCGCGCCCCTCGACGCTGGGCAACTCGAGCGGCAACTCCTGGAAGGCGGCGTAGCCTTTGTCCACCAGGGTCCTGACCACGCCTGCGCTCACCCCGGCCTGCTGGGCCAGCGCGGCCATGCTCTCGGCCTGGCCCAGGGCGTGCAGGGTCTCCAGGGCCAGGCGGCCCTTGGCGCTGAGACTGCCGTCGGGGGCCTTGAGGGGGAGCAGGATTTGCCGCGAGGGACGCTGCTCCTCGACGAGCTCCTCGAGCACCCCGCCCTCGCGCAGGTAGTCCAGCAGCTTGGGGTCGAAGCCCCGACCCTCCTGCCAGCCCTCCGCCAGGCTCTCCAGGCCGCTGGGCAGCACGCTGGTGGCGGCACCGGGGAGCAGGCGCAGGCGGTGCTTGAGGGGGGACTCGAGGAAGGGCAGCAGGTCGCTCAGCACGGTGCCCAAGGGGGCAAAGAGCTCCTGGGCGGCCTGCTCGAGAAAGTGGATGTCTTGGGGCCTGAGCCAGGGGTAGGGCTCGAGGTAGGCCACCGCGTGGCGCAGGGCGAAGCCCTTGTGAGCGCCGTCCTCGAGGCCCACCACCACCCCCACCCGCAACTCGCCGCGCCAGGGCACCACCACCCGCCGCCCCAGGGCCTCCCCCTCCGGGGTGTGCGGGGGCAGGTAGCTCATGGGCTCCAGCGGCAGGGGCAGGGCCACGCGCAGCACTTGCACGCCCCATACCATAATCGGCTTTGGCTCAAAAGGGGTGAATTAGGCCAGTAGGTCGAGGAAGACCCGCACCACCTCAGGGTCGAGGGTCTTGCCGGCCTGGGCCTCGAGCTCCGAGCGCACGGCTCGAGGCTCCCAGGCTTCCTTGTAGGGCCGGGCGTGGGAGAGGGCGTCGTAGACGTCCACCACGGCGAAGATGCGGGCCTCGAGCGGGATCTCGCTCCCGCGCAGACCCAGCGGGTATCCCGAGCCGTCCCAGCGCTCGTGGTGGTAGCGCACCACGTTGAGGGCTGCCTCCGGCAGGAAGGAAAGCCCCCGCAGCATCTCGTAGCCGATCTCGGGGTGGGCTTTCATGATGCGCCACTCTCCCGTGCTGAGCTGCCCGGCCTTCTGCAGAACCTCGTCGGGGACTGCCAGCTTGCCCAGGTCGTGCAGGTAGGCTCCCAGTCGCAAGCCCTCCAGGTCGGCAAAGCCCAGACGTTCCCCCAGGGCCTGGCTAAGGGCCACCACCCGGTCGGTGTGGCCCTTGGTCTCGAGGTCGCGCAGTTCCAGCCCCAGGCCCAGCGCGCGCAGGGCCGCCTCACGGGTGCGGGTGATCTCCTCGAGGTGGGTCGCCCGCTCCAAAGCCCGCTCCAGCCGGCGCGCAACGGCCTCGAGCAGCCGCCTGGCGTTGGGCTCGAGGCTCACCACCCGGCTGAAGCTGCCCAGGGCCAGCAGCCCATAGGGCTCGCCTTTCCGGCGCACGGGGGTGATGATCATGGAGCGGAAGCCCACTTCCAGGTAGTTCGGCAGGGCTTCGGGAAGGCTTTGGTAGTCCCGCACGTACAGGGTGCGCCCCTCCTGCCAGACCCGGCCCAGCATCCCGTCTTTGGGGCCAATGGGGAAGCGGCGGTAGAGCTCCAGTAGCTTTGGCGGGTAGCTTCCCAGGCTCACCACCGGCCAGAAATATGGCGGCGATTGGCTTTGTGGGTCGTCCTGGAGCATGTAGAGCCCGCCAGCCTCCATGCCGCTGAGGGCGAGCATGGTTTTCAGGGCCCGCTGGGCGACCTCGAGGGGATCGGTGAGGGTTTCGAGGTCGGCGGACATCTGCACCAGCGCTTCGTAGTCCTCGGCCCGGCGCTGGGCCTGCTCGAGGGCCGAGAGCCTCGAGATAGCCACCCCCGCCACCTGGGCCAGCGCCTCGAGGATGTAGCGGTCCTCCGGGATGATGCGCCCTGGATTGGCCGAGTCGCTCTCTCCGGCTGTATCGACCGAGAGCACCCCGATAAACTGCCCTTCCGGGTCGGAGAGGGGGACCCCAAGGTAGGCCCCGACGCTGCGCCTGCCGGAGGCGAACTGTGCGCCTGCCACCTGGGAAACGTCGGCGATAAAGAGGGGTGCCCTGTTGCGGTAGACCCTCCACGCCAGCCCCTGGCCGTTGTAAAAGCGCATCCCCACCGCTCGCTCGGCGGCGCGGCCAGCCGCCGCGACCACCTCCAGGCTCTCATCGGCCAGGTTCAGGCGGCTGAGCAAGGCGGAGACCGCGTGGGTCTGGCGCAGGGCCTCCTCCACGGTGCGCTGGCAAACCTCCTCGACGGTGTGGGCCGGGCCAAGGGCCTGGGTAGCCTTGGCCAGGGCTTCCAGCCGCAGCAGTTGACGGGCCTGGGCGGCCTGGGCCTCGAGCCTGGAGAGGACGCTGCCCACCCCCTGCGCCAGCACCCCCAGCAGCGCGGTGTCCTCGGGGGCGAAGGCCCGCTCGCCGTAGAAAGCCAGCGCCCCCAGCGCCTCGCCCTGTGCGTCGAAGAGGGGCACGAAGGCGGCGTGGTAGCCCTCCGGGTCGGGCACACCGACCAGGTGCACGCGGGGATCGGAGAGGGGGGCGAACTCCACCTGGCGGCGTTCGATGGCCTGCCAGGACATCCCCACCCCTTGGGGGATGAGGTAGCCAAGGGGAAGGTCTGGGCTGAGACTGCCCACCACCCGCAGCACCTCGCCCTCGCGGCGGAGCGCGGAGGCCTGCTCGAGGGGCATCAGCTCGGCGATGAGCTGCGGCAGGGAGGCCCACAGGGCCTCGGCGTCCTTAAAGGTGGCGAGTGAGGCCAGCACTCTCGAGAAGGCCTCCTCGCGCTGAAGCCGCTCGCGGATGCGCTCCTGGTCGCGCAGGGAGCGCAGCACCACCTCCAGGCTCTTGCCCAACTCCTCGGCCAGCTCGAGGGATTCTGGGGGGAAGGGTTCGGGGTTCCTGCGGTCGAGGCTGAGCATGGCCTCGATCTCCCTCGCCAGAGGGATGGGCACCACCAGCGTCCAGCGGAAACCCTTCATGGCGGCCTCGAGCCGCTTCAGCCCGGAGGGGTGGTGCTCGACGCGGTGGACCCGAGGGCGAGCCTGCAGGGCCTGCTGCAGGCTGCCGCCGTACCAGGCGAGGGTCTGCTCGAGGGAGAAGCGGACATCCTGTACCAGCCGGGGATCGAACCCGGCCAGAGCGGCGTAGCGGTAGCCGTCCCTTCCCCGCACCACGATGCTGCCCGCGTCGGCGCAGGGGATGAGCTCGAGGGCTCCCTGCAGGGCCTGCTGGAAGAACTCATCGACGCTCACTGCGTTGACGAGCCGGCGCAGGAGCTCGAGCAGACCGCGGTGCGCGCTGTCCATGGCAGCCGCAGTTTAGTCACATGGGCGGGCTAAAACAAGGTTATCTGACAACGCGAGGTTCTGTTGGGGAAGGTTTGACCGCAAGCTTCGGATAGCCCGCGGCTGGCTTTGGTCCTAGGCTGATGCCATGAGCCTGACCCTGGACGACCCCACCCAAGCCGAGCGCTGGGCAGCTTTCGCCCGGCGCGAGCGCGAGGCCGATGGCTGCTTCGTGGTGGCGGTGCGCAGCACCGGTATCTACTGCCCGGCCCGGCGGCCCAGGCCGGAAAACGTGAGCTTCTTCGACACTCCCGAGGCCGCCGAGGCTGCCGGCTACCGGGCCTGCCTGCGCTGCCGCCCCAGGGAGGTGCCAGCGTACAGGGCGGTGGTGCAGCGCCTCAAGGCCGAGCTCGAGCCCGGTCAGCTCAGCGAGTTCGTGCAGCCCATCTTCGAGCACCTCTGCGGGCAGCTCTCCTCGCTCGAGCTTCCCCTCAACCTGCGTGGCACCGCCTTCCAGCTACGGGTGTGGGAAGCCCTGCGGGCGATCCCCCCCGGCCAGACCCGCACCTACGGCGAGCTCGCCAGGGCGCTGGGCGACCCCAAGGCTGTGCGGGCGGTGGCGCGGGCCTGCGGGGCCAACCCACTCCCGCTGGTCGTACCCTGCCACCGGGTCATCGGCAGCGACGGCAAGCTCACGGGCTACCGCTGGGGCCTGGAGCGAAAGCGAAAGCTGCTCGAGCTAGAGGCGAGGATCAATAGCCGCTAGAAGCCGTGCTAAGCGCCGGGGTGTCCTACGTCTTACGCCAAAGGGGTGTAGTTCTTGACCCATACCCTCAGACGCACCTTGGCTATCGGCCATCGGCTGTGGCCGACTTCGGGGGGGACGGGTTCCCACGCCCGCCCTTCCTAAAACTGCTATCCCCCGAGGACCTCGAGCCGCGCGTAGCGCAGGGCCAGCCGCCGCAGCCCGTCGCCAAAAGCCACCATCGCCACTCCGTCCTCCAGGCGGACCACCGTGCCCAGCCCGAACTGGGGGTGGCGCACCTTCTGGCCGGGGCGCACGTTCTCGAGAGAGGCCACGACGGTGGCGCGGGGCAGGAACTGGGCCAGGTCGCGGAATTCCTGGGGGTCGGGCGGGGTCTCCAGCGGTCCCAGCGCTTCCCAGACCTCGCGCTGGGCGGGGGAGAGGCCCAGGGCCTCGAGCCAGCCCTCCCGCTCCGCTGCCGCGAACAGCCGCAGCACCTTCTGGGCCACGGCGCGGGCCTGCTCGGGCGGGGCCGGCCACCACCGATAGAGGTAGCGCTCCAGGCCCAAAGCACCCAGGTCGCGGGCCAGCGTGAGCGTCTCGAGGCTGGAGAGGGCCTTGGCGGGCTTGAACAGCGCTTCCCCCAGCCGCTCGACGGTTTGCAGGGTGGGCTGGGCCTCTGCCTCGCGCAAAAAGCGCGAGGGCGTGCCGGAGAGGGGCACGTAGAGGTGGGTGTGGCCCTTGCTGCGCGTGAGGGCGACGTAGAACAGGCGGCGCTCCTCCTCGGTGTTGGGGTTGCCGCCGTAGGGGAAAGTGCCCTCGGTGCAGTCGGGGAGGAAGACCAAGGGCCACTCGAGCCCCTTGGCCCGGAACACCGTCATCAGGGTGATGGCCTCGGCCTCCTCCTCGTGGCCCAGTTGCAGGTCGGCCAGGTATTCGAGGTGCTCGCGCAACTCCCGCACGCTGCCTTTGTCACGGGCATAGTCCAGGAAGGCCTTCACACTGGCGGCCTTGCCCTCGCCCACCTCGGGAAAGCCGCTGTGGGCCCGCAGGTAGCGGCTGTACTCCAGCCGCGCGTCCAGGGCGGCCAGCACCCCCGCTGCCCGTTGCTCCTGGACCTGACCCAGCCATTCGAGCAGTCCGGCCAGCTCCTCCAGCCGCTCGCTCAGACGGGGTTCGACCTCGAGGGCGGCCTGCCGCAGGGCCCGGCTCAGGGGAAGGCGCTGGGCCGTGGCCCGCTTGCGGATGGCCTCGGCCAGGGTGCGGCTCAGGTAGCGGGTGGGGCGGTTGTAGGCCAGGCCCCAAGCCTGGGCCAGGCGGCCTGGGTCGGGGTTGGGGGTGAGCTCGAGCCGCCCGAGCTCGAGGTAGGCCAGCAGGGTCTCGATCTCGGGGCGGCGGTAGAAAGGCGGGCTGCCCACCACGCGGTAGGGGATCTGCGCTTCGATGAGGGCTTGCTCGATGTAGGGCGTCTGGGCGTAGAGCCGCACCAGGATGGCGATGTCGCCCAGGCGCATCCCGCGCCGCAGGGCTTCGGCGATCTCCCCCACGATTTCGCGGGCCTGGTCGGGGATGCTCTGGGGGTTGTGGACGAAGACCTGCCCTTCGAAGCCGCGGGTCAGGCTCAGGCGCTTGGGTTCGCGCTGGCGGTTGTGGGCGATGAGACGCCCGGCCAAGGCCACCTGCGCTGCCGAGCAGCGGAAGCTGTCGCGGATGAGGTACTTCTTCGCCCCGTAGCGCCGCTCGAACTCGAGGATGAAGCGCGGGCTGGCCCCGCGCCACTCGTAGATGGTCTGGTCGTCGTCGCCCACCACCATGTAGTTGCGCTCGGGGGTGAGAAGGTCGAGGATCTCCGACTGAGCCAGGTTCACGTCCTGGAACTCGTCCACCAGCACCGCCTGGAAGCCTTTGGCCATGGCCTGGGCCAGCCCCTCGTGCCGCACCAGCAGCTCCCAGCCCACCAGCAGCAGGTCGTCGTAGGTCAGCGCGCCCTCCTCCTGCCGCACCTGTTCGTAGAGGCGGTAGAGGTCTAAGTACCACTCGAGCCCCGCCGGGGCCTGGGCCTGCCGGGCCACCTGCCGGGCTGAAGGCGGAAGGGCGGCGGCCTCGAGGTCGGCGTAGTGCAGGTTGCCCTTGCAGGCCCCCACGTAGCTCAGGAAGTCCTCGAGGTCGAGGGTCTCGAGCTCGTCGGCGTAGTCCACCCGCAGTTCGCGCGCCCGCCGCAGGGTCTTGGCCAGCAGCGCGCGCTCCTGCCCCTCGCCCAGCGGCTCGTCCTTCAACACGACCAGCCCCTCCTTGGCCGCCCGCCGCACGACCCACAAGCCCAGCGCGTGCAGCGTCGAGGTGCGCACCGCGTCGCAGTGCGGCCACGCCGAGAGGGCGCGCTTGAGGTCGGCCACGGCCATGCGGCTGAAGGAGGTCAGCAGGATGCGCCGGGGGTCGAAGACCCGCTGCCGCACCAGCCGCTCGACCCGGTGCACCAGCGCGGTGGTCTTGCCCGCTCCCGCCACGGCGAACACCAGCGCCGGCCCGTGGTCGTGGGCCACGATGGCCTGTTGCTCGTCGGTCAGGCACACCGCCATGGGCTTATAGCCTACCAGAGCGCGCCGGGTCGTGGGCCTGAAAGCACTTTGACAACGCGATTGACGTGCCTTGGCTTTTTCTATGCCCGTGTTGGGCGATTGGGTCCAGTGGCTCGTGGCTTCGATGGCAAGTTGATGGGGAATGGGGCTACTTCTCGAGATGGTCTCGAGTGCCTCTTGTGCCGTCTGGGACGGTGTCGGGTACAAGGGTATTGACAACCGGCGATTTTGCTTACAATAGGGCGCATACGGTGGCCGCTCGGCCAGAGCCCAAGCCGTTATCCCCCAGGAGGTGAAGCCATGCCCCACGTGATTACCGAGCCGTGCATCGGCGTGAAGGACAACTCGTGCACCGAGGTGTGCCCGGTCGAGTGCATCTACGACGGCGGTGACCAGTACTACATCCACCCCGACGAGTGCATCGACTGCGGAGCCTGCGTGCCGGCCTGCCCGGTCTCGGCCATTTACCCCGAAGAGGACGTGCCGGAGAACTGGCAGAGTTACATCGCCAAGAACCGCAAGATGTCGGGGCTGGAGTAACCGGCGCGGATAGTCGGACGCCGGGCGCGGGGCGGGCGTCCGGCGTCGTACGTCCTACGTCGTACGCAAAACGCAAGACGCCCCATCCCTTAGCCCTTGACCCTGGACACCTACTGCTGGCAGCCGACCTCCCTCCTACCTCGCCCCCACCCCAAGCATTTCGGGGTGCAGGCCCCGCTCGGCCAGCATCTTGCCGATCTCGGGGAGGTAGATGGGGTTCATGACGAGCACCACGTCGGGGCGGTAGGCCTCGAGGAAGTCCGGTCCCACCACCTTGTGGCCCGTAGCGGGCATGTAGAAGCCCTGCTTGTAGGGGTTGATGTCCACGGCGTACTCGATCTCGTCTTGCAGGCCCAGCGTGGTGAGGAAGGAAACGCCCTTCGAGCCCGCGCCCCAGATCACCACTTTCTTGCCCTCGGCGTGCCAGCTTCGGATCAGGCCCTGCCAGCGGGCGATCTCCTGCACGACGGCCTGTTTGAACTGCGGGACGAGGGTGTTGAGCAGCTCGAGGTCGTCTTCCTCGGGCAGCAGCGCGTTGGGCTCGCCCGGCCTGGCATACAGCAGGATGTACTGCTCGTTGTAAGCCCGCACGTTCTCGAGCACGCGGAACCCGGCCCGGCGGTGCAGGCGGCCCAGCGAGCCCTGGGTGAAGTAGGAGGCGTGCTCGTAGAAGATGTCCCAGAAGGCGCACTCCTCGAGGATGCGGCGCACGTCGGGCACTTCCATGAAGTACAGCGCGTCGGAGCGCATGTGCGAGCGCACCATCCGCACGAACTGGGCGACCTCGGGGATGTGCTCGAGGGTGTGGCGGTGCATCACCAGCTCGGCCTCGGGGGTGCGCCCGGCGTGGTTCTCGTACCAGTCGATGACGTACTCGATGAGCCCCTGGGCCTCGGGCAGGCGGCTGGGCACGGCGGCGGGGTCCAGGCCGATGCCGGTGTTGCCGCCCTGCTTGCAGACTTCGAGCAGGAACTCCCCTTTGCCGCAGCCGATTTCCAAGAGCCTCTTGCCCCGGATGCCGTAGTCCTCGACCAGCTTGCGGGCGAGCTCCTTGGCGAACTTGCCGAAGGTGGGGGAGAAGCCCTGGGTCTCCTCGTAGTTCTCGTCGTAGGAGAGCAGGGCGAAGTCGAACTCGGTGTTCTGGATGAAGCCGCAATTGGGGCAGTAGGCCAGCTCGAGGTCGCCCCTGGGCACCGCCAGGGCTTCTTCCCGCGTGGCGATGAGCCGGATGCAGTGGATGGGGATGTGGGGCGCACGGTAGAAGGGCTCGAGTTCCGTGTGCCCGCAAGCGCGGCAGTGCTTAGTCCCCGGCTTGGCCTGGGGGTAGGGGTTGGTCTGGGGTTGGGGGATGGACATGGTGTGCAAGCTCCGTTGTTTGATGCTTTCAGCCATCAGCGGTCAGTGGAAGACTCGTGGCGTGTGGCCTGTGGTTTGTCGAGGGTCTAGGGCCGAGGGCCAAGGCATCCCGCGTATTGCGTTTTGCGTATGGCATAGAACGTACGACCCGCACCCGGCTTCACCGATTGACCCCCACCGCCTCCTCCACCAGCGGCCCCACGATCTCCGGGTGCGGCAGCGGCACGATGAACTTGCCACCCAGGCGGGCGAATTCGCTTTGCTGCTCGATGATGCTCTGGGCGTAGTCCCAGGCCAGGATCAGCAGGTAGTCCGGGCGGTTGACCAGGGCATGCTCGGGCGAGAAGACGGGCAGGTGCACGCCGGGGACGTAGAGCCCCTGCTTGAAGGGGTCGGGATCGACGACGTACTCGACCACCTCGCGGCCTAATCCCACGTAGTTGAGCATCAGCACGGCTCTCGCGCTCGCACCGTAGGCGGCGATGCGCTTGCCCTTGGCCCGCAGTTCCAGCAGCAGCGCCAAAAGCGCCTCACGGGCCGAGGCCACGCGGGAGGCGAACTCCTGGTAGAAGGCCAGGCTGGACATGCCCAGGCGGCGCTCGAGCTCGAGGTGGCGGTGCACCGAGGGCTCGGCGGGGCGGGTCTTGCTGGCGTAAAAGCGCAGCAGCCCTGGCCGGGTGGGGTGGCGCTCGAGGCGGAAGAGCCTGAGGCCATGTCGCAGCAGCAGGGTCTGGATCGAGATTACCGAGAAGTAGCTTTTGTGCTGGGGGTGCAGCGTGTCGAACTCGCGCCCCTCGATGAGGTAGCGGATGTAGGGGCTCTCGAAGAACACCACCCCCTCCTCGCGCAGCGCCAGGGCGATGGCCGCGACGAAGCCACCGGGTTCTTGGGCCTCGGCCAGGGTGTTGTGGGCGAGGATGAGGTGGGCTTTGGGGTGGTGCTGGGTGTAGTCGCGGCCCAGGCTCTCCACCCCCCGCACCTCCACTGTGCTCTGTTGCAGCCTGGAGCGCAGCTCGGCCAGGGGGTTGCCCAGCTCGAGCACCACGCTCTCCTCCCCCAGTTGCAGCTCCTCCACGAGTTGCTGGAAGTCCTGCGTGTTGCCCAGCCCGAAGTAGGCGAAGTCCTCGGGCTCGCTGGAAGGGGAGGGGGTGGCGATCATCTGCTGCACCAAAGCGCAACGCTGGCACAAACCCAGCTCGATGGGCACGCGGCCCTCGAGCACCCCCAGGTGCTGGGCGGGGATGAGCCCCTGAGGCAGGTTGCCCAGCTCGAGGAAGCTCACGAGCTGAGCCGAACCACACGAGCGACAGCGGTGTATTTTTCTCACGGCGATATCCTCAAATCCTCTTCCTCGTGATGCTCACCGCCGGAAGCTTCGGTGTTGCAGCGTGGTCCGGCTCGAGCCACCTCAAGACTGCACAGTCTCCTTCCAGTAGAGCTCCTCGTCGAGCTTGCCTTCGGCCTGGAGCTCCTTGATGCGCTTGATGCGCATAAAGCGCGAGCTCTTGAAGCTTTCCAGCGTGAGAGAGGGGTTGCGCCGGTATTCGTCGTAGAGCTGCTCGATGCCCTTGCGCACCGTCCAGACCGGCTTGAACTCGGGCAGCACGGCCTTGATCTTGTCGCAGTTGACCCGGTAGTTGCGGATGTCGGGCTCGGCCCCGTCGGAGAAGGTGGCCTCGCTGCCGGGAACCACCTCCGCCACCATCTGGGCCACCTCGCGCACGCGGTAGTTCTCGCTGGTCTGGCCCACGTTGAGGGCTTCGAGGTGCACGCGCTCGCGGGGGGCCTCGAGGGCGGCGAGGAAGGCGCGGGAGATGTCCTCGATGTGCACGAAGGGCCGCCAGGGCATGCCATCCGACTTCATGGCGATCTGGCCGGTGAGGTAGGCCAGGCCGGTGAGGTCGTTGACCACCAAATCCGAGCGCAGCCTCTGCGAGAAGCCGTAGGCGGTGGCGCAGCGCATGAAGGTGGGGCTGAAGTTCTCGTCGGCCAGGGGGATGAGGTCGAACTCGCAGCGGATCTTGGACTCGCCGTAGGGCGTGACCGGGTTGAAAGGGGCGCTCTCGTCGAGGAAATCCTGCGGCCCCGCGCCGTAGAGGCTGCACGAACTGGCGAAGAGGAAGCGCTTGACCCCCGCCTTCTTGGCCGCCTTGGCGGTGCGCACCACGCCGTAGTGGTTGATGGCGTAGGTGGTCTGGGCGTTGAGGTTGCCCAGCGGGTCGTTGGAAAGGGCGGCCAGCGCGATCACGGCGTCGAAGCCCACGAGGTGCTCGGGCTCGACCTGCCGCACGTCCACCCGGATCGAGGGGATGGCCGCAGGTTCCTCGCTGAAGTGGCAGCCCTCGTAGAGGAAGCTGTCCAGGCCCACTACCTCGTGCCCGGCGTTTTGCAGGAAGGGCACCATCACGCTGCCGATATAGCCGTTGTAACCCGTAACCAGGATTTTCATCGCGATGCTCCTCTAAACCTGCCCGAAAACCTTCCCGTCCAGGCTGCGGGCCTGCTCGTCCCAGATTTTCCAGGGGGCGCGGCCACTGTCCCACAGCTTCTCGAGGTACACCTTGTCGCGCTGGGCGTCCATGGGCTGGAAGAAGCCCTCGTGCTTGAAGGCCATGAGTTCGCCAGCCATGCTCAGGCGCTCCCAGGTCTCGGCCAGGTCGCTGGCGTCGCCCTCGATGTACTCGTCGCAGACCCCAGGCTCCAGCACCGCGAAGCCGCCATTGATCCAGGCGGTCTCCAGGGGCTTTTCGCTGAAGTCGGCCACCCGGTTGCCCTCGAGGATGAGCTGCCCGAAGCGGGGCGGGGGGTGGACGGCGGTGAGGGTGGCGAGCTTGCCGTGGCCTTTGTGAAACTTCAGCAACTCGGGAAGGTTGACCGTGGAGACCGAGTCGCCAAAGGTCATGAAGAAGGTCTCCTCGAGGTAGGGGCGCAGGCGCTTGATGCGCCCTGCGGTGTTGGTGTGCAGCCCGGTATCCACCAGCCTGACTTTCCAGTCGAGGGTGTGGGGGTTTTCCACCTCGACGGTGCCCCGGCCCAGGTCGAGGCTCATGTTGCCCGAGTAGGCCGCAAAGTCGGCGAACCACTTCTTGACGTATTCCCCCTTGTAACCCAGGGCGATGATGAATTCGTTGTACCCGTAGTGCGAGTAATGCATCATGATGTGCCACAGGATCGGCATGTTGCCGATCTCCACCATGGGTTTGGGCTTGACCACGGTCTCCTCGGAGAGCCGGCTGCCCACCCCACCTGCGAGAATCACTACCTTCACGCTTCTCCCTCCCAAAATCGAAAAACCTAGCTTACAGCTTAGAAGCAGCAGCGTGACAGTTCCGTTATGAAAGCTCAATCCCGTCTCCAACAGCCCACGATGGGCAGCGTTAACTGCTTTGAGGGGTGCGTAGCGTGGGCAACGGGAAGATAACGGGCAATTTCACAAAGGGCTGTATGTCGTACGCAAAAGCTCGAACGCCAAAGGCCAAAGGATGCGATCCTCGAGGCGCCCTGGCTATGGGCTATCGGCCACTTCCGTGAGGAGATGAGGAGAGGTCTGCCTCCACGGCTACAAACTTCCCGTTCTACCGCCGCAGTGCCCAGGGCAGTCCGGCGAGCTCGAGGTACTCGCTGACCGCGTCGACGTACTCGCTCCAGGCAAAGCTATAGTCGATCTCGCTGCGGGCGTCGGCGATGCGCTCGAAGTATTCCTCGTCGGTGAGTTCGCTCCGTTCGTAGCGGGCCTTGCTCTGAGCCAAGTACTCTTGCTCGAGCGCCTGGGAGCGCTCGAGCAAGGCCAGGCGGCGCTCGTGCAGGGCCAGGCGCTCGCGGCGGGCCTGGAGGTCGGCGGCGATCTGGGCCTGGAGGGTTTGCAGGATTAGGCTCTGGCTTTGCACGCGGGCATTGGCACCGTAGGAGGTGTTGAAGATCAGGGCGTAGAGGTTGATCTCGGCTTCGAGGGTGAGGCCCCAGCTGGGTTCTACGGCGGCGCTTGGGTCGGTGGAGGGTTTGCGCAGCTCGAGGCTGGTGCCTACCCCCAGGACCCCTTCGTTGAAGCTGAGCGCGCCTCCGATGCCGAAGGCGTCGCGGTTGCTGCTCATCCCCAGGCCGACCCTGAAGGTGGGCAGCCAGGAGAAGCTGGCGCTGCGGGCTTCAATCTGAGCCTGGGTGAGGTTGGCCACTTCGCTGAGGTATCGCGGGGTGGTCTTGGGATCGACCTCGGGCGTGGCGAAGCGCACGGTGCGGTTCTCGGCAGTGCCCCTCAGGCCGTAGGCGGCGGCGTTGCGTTGGGCGTCGCTCAGGGCGCTGCGGGCGAGCTCGAGGTTCAGGCGGGCGCCCTCGAGGCCGAGTTCGGCCCGCTGCACGTCGAGGTCGGTGGCCTGGTTCTCCTCGCGGCGCTCGCGGGTAGCGGCGAGACGGGCTTGAGCCAGCCCCACCCGGGCTTCGGCCTCGCGCAGGAAGAGCTGCTGCTGCCACACGCGGATGTGGGCCTGCAGGGCAGAGCGGGTGCTCTCGCGCTGCAAGCGCAGGTAAGCCTCGCGGAGGTCCTCGAGGGTACGCGACAACTGTCCGACGCTGCTGGGGTTGAGGGTCCAGCCCAGCTCGAAGCGCAGCCCGTAGCTGTTGGATGGGATGGTGCTGCCAAAAAAATACGGGTCGGGAGATTGGCCATAGCTGAAGGTGGGTATCGCCCTGCTCCCGATCCCCAGTTGGGCGAGTTGCAAAGCCTGCTGGGCGGCGTCGAATTGGGTCTTGAGCAGTTCCAGGCGAGGGTCTTTGTACTGCAGGGCATCTTCCGGGCCGAAGGCGGCAGCCAGACTGCTTAAAATCCAAACCATCGAGATTGCAGCACTCCGCGAAATGGATCTCATTTCTCCTCCATGAGGTCGAGCCGCTAATAGGAATGACCCAACGCCTTGCTCAGAGTGTAGCTACTTGGCGTAAAGTGGGCGTTAAGGATCGGCTGGCACTGGGCTTTTCCCCGCCACAGTCCCCATGAAAGGCTCTCAGGATGGCCCGCCGTCACCTGAAACGCACCGCTTAACGGTCCAGGTAACGAACGCCGTGTCACCTGGGCTACACTGAAGGGTATGAGGGGATTCCGGCACGAAGTAGGAAGCCTGCTGCGTCTGGCCCTGATCGTGCGCCTGGGCTTACCCGAGCGGTTGCGCTGGATATGGCTTCCCGGCCTCAATCCCCCGGCCATGTTTCGCCACAGCGATCAGGCCCGGCTGCCTTTGAGCCTCGAGCACGCCTACTACCCGGTTCAAAGCCGGGGCGGGATCGTGCTGATCCCCAAGGATGCGTACTACCAGGAGGCCGAGGAACTGCTCGAGTGGGTGAGCCGGGATGGGGTGTAAGCTGATTGCCAAACGCAAAACGCCAGGGGTCATGCTTCCCGGCATCGTATGGCAGAGGCTTTTGGCAATGCGTAGGGGCAATCGCCTCCGAGTGCCACTACAGAAAACGCTTTCTGTGCTTTTCGGTGGCCGCGATTTTGTAAAGACAGAGCAAGAATCCTTTTCTGGTAATCAATTTCTCGAGCTTAAGGCTCATCAGAGAGCTTCCCGAGCCGACAAAAGGGTTCCGTATGTAAAATTGTCTGATCCGTAAAACACTTGCTTCTAAGGTATTGACAGCGCTTTCAAAGCGTGCTTTACTGTGACCCAGCTAACACTGTTGTAGCTGAGCCATCGGCCTGGAGGGATAGCGTGCCTGATTCGGTCACCTTGAGCCACGTTGCGCGGGAGGCGGGAGTCTCCCCGAGCACGGTCTCGAGGGTCATCAACGGCACGGCGCGGGTCGCGCCCGAGAAGGAGCGCGCGGTCTACGAAGCGATCCGGCGGCTGGGATACCGGCCCAACCTCTTCGCCCAGGGCCTGGCCAGGGGCAAGTCCATGAGCGTGGGGGTGATGACCCAGGACGTGGCCAGCCCCTACTACTCCGAGGTGATCAAGGGCATCGAGCAGGGGCTCGACGGCAGCCCCTACTATCCGATCTTCGCCAGCGGCCACTGGCGGCCCGACACCGAGCGCGAGGCGTTCAAAGTGCTCAGCGGGCGCAAGATCGACGCCTTGATCGTGATGGGAGGGCTGCTCCCCGACGCGGAGCTGCTCGAGATGGCCGCACACCTGCCCACGGTGGTGATTGGCCGCGTGGTGCCGGGGCTGGAAAGGGACTGCCTGTACGCCGACCAGGTGCAAGGCGCTTACGAGGCCACCCGTCACCTCATCGAGCTGGGCCACCGGCGCATCGCCCACATCGCCGGGCCGCTGTACCAACAGGATGCCCGTGAGCGCCTGGAGGGCTACCGCCGGGCTCTCACTGACGCCAACCTCAACTTCGACCCCCGCCTGGTGGTCGAGGGTGACTACCACGAACCCTCCGGCCTCATGGCGGTCGAGGCCCTGCTCTCTCGAGGCGCCCTGTTCACGGCCATCTTCTCCTCCAACGACCAGATGGCCTACGGGGCCCGCCTGGCGCTGTACCGCCGGGGCATCCAGGTGCCGGGAGAGATTTCGCTGGTGGGCTTCGACGACGTGCCGATCTCAAGCTACACCACCCCACCCCTCACCACGGTGGCCCAGCCTACGCTGGAATTTGGCCGCGAGGCGGCCAAAGCCATCCTGGCCAAGCTCGAGGGGCGGCCCTACACCCTTCCCCTACTGGCCAACAGGCTTATCATCCGCGAGTCCACGGCCCTGCTACGCCAGGGAGTGCGCTGATGCCCCATTCCCACGAATTCCCCGGAGCTCGCCTTAGGCGAGGCTCGCCCACGGTGCACGATCACGGTGAAGGAGGTGCGAAAATCCTGTTCTGAAAGCGTTTGCAAGCCCCGGTAATCGGCATTTGAGGAAAGTCAAGTGAGGAGGTGTTGGATGAAGAAAATCGCAGTTGTGTTGCTGGCCGCTCTGGCCTTGGGGGGTATGGTCCTGGCCCAGAAGAAAGTGATCACGGTGGGGGTCTTCCCCAACCTCGACGACGCTATCAAGGCTCAACTACCCGGTTTCAACAAGCTCTATCCCAACATCGAAGTCAAGCTGGTGACGCTGCAATACGCCGACCACCACAACGCCCTGACCACTGCGTTGGCGACCGGGCAAGGCCTGCACGACGTCGAGGCCATTGAAATCGGCTTCGTGGGCCGCTTTGCCGAAGGGCAGGGCTTCGAAGACCTCAACAAGCCCCCCTACAACGCCGACTTGTACAAGAAACTCTTCACGCCCTACACCATCGCCCAGGCCACCAGCGCCGATGGCCGCTTCATCGCCATGCCCGTCGACATCGGACCGGGCACCTTCTACTACCGCAAGGACATCCTCGACAAGGCCGGGGTCAACCCCTCGAGCATGATGACCTGGAACGGGTACATCGAGGCGGGCAAGAAGATCAAGGCCATGGACAAGAACATCTTCCTCATCGCCAATGCCGCCGACGTGGCCTGGATCAACATTTTCGCCAGCGTAGGCGCGGGCGAGGGCTACTACTTCGATAAAAGCGGCAAGGTCATCGTGGACAGCCCTCGCTTCGTGCGGGCCTTCGAGCTGGCCAAGCAAATCCGCGACGCCGGGCTCGACGCCAAGATCGGAGCCTGGACCAACGAGTGGTACGACGGCTTCAAGAAGGGCACCGTCGCCACGCAGTTCTCCGGCGCCTGGTTGCAAGGGCACCTGCAGAACTGGATGGCCCCCGAGACCAAGGGCCTGTGGCGCGTGCAGCAACTCCCCGAGGGGCTGTATGGCTCGTGGGGCGGTAGCTTCTACGGTATTCCCAGCGCCTCGAAGAACAAAGCCGAGGCCTGGACGCTGATCAAGTACCTCACCACCAACCGCGCCTCGCAGATCGCCGCCTTCAAGGCTATCGGGGCCTTCCCAGCGTTGCTTTCGGCGCAGACCGACCCGGTGTTCGAGGAGGGCGTGGACTTCCTGGGCGGCCAGAAAGCCCGCGTGCTGTGGCGCGAAGCCGCCCGCAAGATCAAGCCGGTGGAGGCCAACAAGTACGACCGCATCGCCAACGAGATCATCAGCACCGCGCTGTCGCAGGTGCTGGACGAGGGCAAGGACATCAAGGCTGCGCTGGCCGAGGCCAAGGCCCTCATCGAGCGCCGTATGCGCTAGCGCTGCCGGTCGCGGGAGGACTCGAGCCCACACCGGACTCCTCGGGTTCGGTGTGGGCCATGCCTGAAACCCCTACAGCGCTGTAGCGAAAGGAGCGTCTGAGTGCAACGCAGCAGCACCGCCCCTCCCAGGGCCGTCAGCCGGCAGATGCGCTGGAGCAACCTGCAGCGCCGCTGGGCCCCTTATGTCTTCGTCAGCCCCTTCTTCATCCTGTTTCTGGTTTTTGGACTCTATCCCACGCTGTTCTCGCTGTACATGTCCTTCCAGTCGTGGTCGCAGACCGACGGCTGGGGCCACTGGAAGTTCGTGGGCCTGGAGAACTACAGCTTCACCCTCACCGACCCCATGTTCTGGCGGGCGATGTACAACACGGTGTGGCTGGGCGTGGTCTCGGGGTTGCCGCAGCACCTGCTGGCGATCCCGCTGGCCTTCGTCATCCACATGGGCCTGAGCCGCTTCAAGACCTTCACCAGCGCGGTGTACTTCCTGCCCTACATCACCTCCACCGTGGCGATTGCCCTGATCTTCAACACGCTGTTCTCGACGCAGAAGGGCGTGATCAACCAGACCCTGGCCTACCTCAACACCCTGCCGCTCTTCGGCTGGTTTTTGCCGGACGAGAACATCAACTGGTTCCTCAACTCCACCATCAAGTGGGGGATCGCGCTGGTGGTGATCTGGAAGTACACCGGCTGGAACACCCTGCTCTACCTCTCGGCCATCCAGGCCATCCCCCGCGAGCTCTACGAGGCGGCCTCGGTGGACGGAGCCACGCGCTGGCAGCAGTTTCGCTTCGTGACGCTGCCGCTGCTGCGCCCCATGATGTTCTTCGCGGTCTCGCTCACCATCATCGGCAACATGCAGCTCTTCGAGGAACCCTTCGTGCTGCTCAACGGCGGGGCGAGTTCGGCGACGCAAGGCGGCCAGACCGTGGCGATGTACATGTTCCGCACCGCTTTTGAGTGGCTCGAGATGGGCACGGCGGCCTCTATCGCCTGGCTGCTGTTCGCCTTCATCGCCGTGCTGACCATCATCAACAACCTGGCCTTCGGGCGCGCGGCCCAGGGAAGGGGGGACTGAGGCATGGCGGTGCAAGCGCCCAAACCCACCGCCCGCCGTAACCTCGGCGGCAGCCTGGCCCGCCTGGGAGGCTACGGGCTGCTGCTGCTGGGGGGGCTGGCGACGGTGGCCCCCTTCTACTTCATGTTCGTCTTCGCCACCCACGAGCGCTCGGAGATCTTCGGCTCCCCGCCCCCCTTGTGGTTCGGCGGCGACCTGGGCACCAACTACCAGATCCTCTTGCAGAAGATCCCCTTCTGGCGGGCCTACTGGAACAACGTCTACCTGGCGTTGGTGGTCACGCTGTGCAACCTGTTCTTCTGCAGCCTGGCCGGGTACGCCTTCGCCATGTACGAGTTCCGCTGGCGCAACCAGCTCTTCGCCCTCGTGCAGGCCACGCTGCTGATCCCGGCCATCCTCAACCTCATCCCCTTTTACCTGGTCATGACCCAGCTCGACCGGGCCATGGACCCCCTGGCCAACGCCTTCGCCGGGACCTTCCTGGGGCGACTCCACCTCTTCGACTGGATCGACACCCCCAAGGCGCTGTGGCTGCCGGGCATGGCCGGGGCCATCGGCATCTTCATGATGCGGCAGTACATCGCCTCGGCCATCCCCCGCGACCTCGTAGACGCCGCCCGCATCGACGGGTGCAGCGAGTTCGGCATCTACTGGCGCATCGTGCTGCCGCTGGTGCGCCCGGTGCTGGGCACCCTGGGCCTGATCACCTTCATCGGCTCCTGGAACCGCTTCGCCGACGTGGCGGTGATCATGCGCAGCCAGGAAACTCAGACCCTACCGGTGGTGCTGCGCACCCTGCAGGGAGCGACCGACGTAGAGTGGGGCGCGATCATGGCGGGAACCGCGCTGTTGGTGGCCCCGCTACTCTTGCTCTTCGTCTTCGCCGCCCGCCAGCTCATGGAAGGACTGACCTCCGGTGCGCTCAAGAGTTAGCGCCTACTGGCTCGGCGTGGGGCTGGCGGCGCTGACCCTGGCTCAGACCCCTTCCCCCCAGTCCCTGCGCGCACTGGCCGAGCGCCAGGGGCTGCTGGTGGGGGCTGCGGTGGACCTGGCGGCGCTGTACGACCCCCTCGAGCCCGACTACGCCCGACTCCTCGCCCGCGAGTTCAACCTGGTGGTGGCCGAGAACGCCATGAAGTGGGCCTCGCTGAGCAACGAGCGAGGGCAGTACAGCTTCACCGGCGCCGACGCCCTGGTGCGCTTTGCCCGCCAGCACGGCCAGCGCTTGCGCGGCCACACCCTCATCTGGCACGAGCAACTGCCCGCGTGGGTGCGCGGCGGCACCTTCTCCCGCGAGGCCATGCTGGCGGTGATGCAAGAGCACATCCAGGCGGTGGCCGGGCACTTCCGCGGCCAGGTGGCCTACTGGGACGTGGTCAACGAGGCGGTGAGTGACCGCGGGGGCCTACGCGAGACCCCCTTCCTGCGGGCCGTGGGCCCCGACTACCTCGAGCACGCCTTCCGCTTCGCCCGCGCCGCCGACCCCCAGGCTAAGCTCTTTTACAACGACTACGGCGCCGACGGCATGGGCGCCAAGTCGGACGAGATCTACGCCCTGCTCAAAGCGCTCAAGGCCAAGGGCGTGCCCATCGACGGCGTGGGCTTCCAGGCCCACCTCGACAGCACCTTCTCCCCCCAGCAAGCGCGCATGCGGGAGAACCTGCAGCGCTTCGCCGACTTGGGCCTCGAGGTGCACATCACCGAGCTGGACGTGCAGCTAAAGGGGGCGGGCTCGAGGGAGGAGCGGCTCGAGGCCCAGGCCAGGGTCTACGCCGAGGTACTGGCGGCCTGCCGCGCGGTCCGCGGTTGTACCGCCGTGACGCTGTGGGGCTTCACCGACGCCCACTCCTGGCGGGCTGCCGCCGAACCCCTGATCTTCGACCCGCTCTACCGGCCCAAACCGGCGTATGAGGCCCTGCTGCGGGCTCTGGGAGGCACCCCTTGAGCCCTTTCACCCCGGCTTTGCCAACGAGGACAGCACTATGAGCATTCAACGCGACGACTTTCCCACCGACTTTGTTTGGGGCACCGCCACCGCCGCCTACCAGATCGAGGGGGCAGTGAGGGAGGATGGTCGCGCCCCCAGCATCTGGGACACCTTCAGCCACACCCCCGGTAAGGTCCGCAACGGCGACACCGGCGACACCGCCTGCGACCACTACCACCGCTACCGCGAGGACATCGCCCTGATGCGGGAGCTGGGCGTGAACGCCTACCGCTTCTCCGTCGCCTGGCCCCGCGTGCTGCCCCAGGGCCGCGGGGCCGTCAATCCGGCGGGGCTCGACTTCTACGAGCGGCTGGTGGACGCGCTGCTCGAGGCCGGGATCACTCCCTGGGCCACCCTCTACCACTGGGACCTGCCGCAGGCCCTCGAGGACACGGGCGGCTGGCCCCAGCGCGACACCGCCTATGCCCTGGCCGAGTACGCCGCCGTGGTGGGGCAGCGCCTGGGCGACCGGCTCAAGCACTGGATCACCCTCAACGAGCCGTGGTGCTCGGCCTTTTTGGGCTATGGCATCGGTGTGCACGCCCCCGGTCGCCAGGACCTCGCCCTCTCCCTGCAGGCCGCTCACCACCTGCTGCTCTCGCACGGCCTGGCGACGGAGGCCCTGCGGGCGGCGGTTCCGGGAGCCCAGGTGGGCATCACCCTCAACCTCACCCCCACCCACCCGGC
>NZ_QWLA01000063.1 GCF_003574095.1 Calidithermus roseus | reverse complement strand
CCATCAGCTGCACGCAGCGCCGCCGCGCCATGGCCGCCGCGGAGTGGCTCAGCTTGAACAGCCTCACCCCCTGCAGCAGCAGGTCGTCGTAGTCCAGCACGCCCAGCTCCTTCTTGGCGTCGGCGTACATCGTCGCCAGCTGCACGTCGTCCCAGCCGCTGTTGGCCGCCCGCCTCGCCCAGCACCCGGCGCAGCTCCTCGCGGGCCGGCCCCGCCAGGCGCAGCAGCAGGCGGTTGTGCTCGCCGTCGAGGTCCACCTCGGCCAGCGCGCCCAGCGCCTCCAGGCGGCTCATCTCGGCCTCCTGGGCCATGCGCACGCCCACCAGCAGCGCCCCCAGGCCCACCACCACCACCACGCCCAGCACCACCAGCAGCGCGAACCCCTCGCGCCTCACGCGAACCACCCCCGCCGCGGCGGGAGGCGCACCGGGCGGTGCACTGGCGCCCGCCCGTCCCAAAGGGGGTCGTTCGCCCGGTGCAGGGCCGCAGGCCCTCCCGACAGGGGATCGTCCGATCGGTGCACAGAGCTTGCTCTGTCCCGAAGGGGATCGTCCGCTAGCGGCCCCATCGCCGCACCACCCCCTCCACCAGGGCCAGGCCGCCGAGCAGGGCCGCCCCCGCCAGCGCGAGGGCGCGGGCCGGGGCGGAGGCCGCCGGCCCGGATCCCTCCGCCCCGCCCAGGAGCCACCCCGCCGCGGCCAGCGCCAGGCCCAGTCCCAGGCCCAGCAGCACCTGCCCCAGCACCAGCAGCGCCGCCCGTCACCACCGCCTACCTGCTGCCGGGGGATCTGGTGTTCTTCCGCGCGCCGGGTCGGCCGGTGGACCACGTGGGCCTGGTGCTGTGGGACGGCCTGATGGCCCACGCCAGCCAGGCCCGCGGGGGCGTGGTGGTCGAGCCCATGAGCCGCTACATCGGGGCCCGCCGCCCGCTGGCCGGGGTGGTGCCCGCAAAGTCCTATTGAGGAAATATATATTGACTACTCGGGCAGCCTCGGCTAGGATGGGGCCGTGATCCGCCTGGATGGTCGCGCGAGAGCGCAAACGGGAACGGCCCGTGTCCGGGTCCCCTGCTCGCTGCCGGGAGCCGGGGGGGGAAACGGACCTCACACCGCCCGCCGGGGCAACCAATGCGCCCCTTCGGCAAACCTCGCGCTCCGAGGCCCGGCCAGGGGTACAGGGCGCGCGGGGGCGAGACCGGGCAGGCGGCGGCGGCTACTCCTCGGGTAGGCCCCGCCCCATCGCATTCGAGCCTTGCCGTCCCGAGGCGCGTCATAAGCCCCCCAGGCCTGGCCCGGGCCGTCGCGGAGGGGGTACGTCCTGCGGCAGAGGTGCCCGGGCACCAGGGCTAAATCGTCTTGCGGAGGGGCGGCGCGGGGCCGGAGCGGGCCCCGCGCCTTCGTGTGCATGCAGGGGCCTCAGGGGAACACACACCCGTCCGGTGGAAGGCAGCGGCTAGCAGTCGAGGGAAACGGGCGCAGATCCCGCCGAGCCCCTACGGACAAGCCTGCGTTGTGGCCTTTTCGGCTATATCTCCGTGGGTGTCTCGACCGACACAGGCCAACACAAAGGCCCACTCCAGGGCGGCGTCCTCGAGTTCGTCGATCAGGTTCCCCGCCCCCAGATGGCCCGTATCCAGGTGGGTCTTCAGGAGGAGCCGGTTGCGGCCGGTGCGATAGCTTCGGATGCGGGCCACCCACTTCGCGGGCATCCAGTACGGCACTCTCGTGTCGTTCATGGCCCCCACCGCCAGGATGGCGGGGTAACGGCCGGGCTTGAGGTTCTGATAAGGCGAGTACGAGAACATGTAGGCGAGCTCGTCTGGGGCGTCTGGGTCGCCCCATTCGGCGGTCTCCAGGGCCGAGAGAGCGCTGGTTTCGTCGAGCATCCCGCCCACAACATCCACGAACGGCACCCTAGCCACCACCGCCCGGAACAGGTCGGGCCGCGCGTTGAGCGCGGCGCCCACCGCCGCCCCACCCGCGCTGACACCCGCAAGCACCAAGGAATCGGGACAGGCATAGCCCTCGCGGATAAGGTGTTGGGCGCAGGCAATCACGTCGAGGGCCGCATTGCGCTTGTTCAGCCGCCTCCCCCCGTCGTGCCAGGCCTGGCCCCGCTCGCCCCCGCCGCGGATATGCCCAATAGCGAAGGCCACACCCCGGTCCAGCAGAGGCAGGCGGAAGGGGCTGAAGCTAGGGCTGGTGACCGCGCCGTATGCCCCGTAGACGTAGAGATACAACGGGCGTACGGTTCCCGCGGCGCAACCGTGGCGGTAGACCAGAGAGATCGGGATAGCGCTCCCGTCGTCGGTCTCGGCCCAGACTCGCTCCGCGCAGTAGTTCCCGGAGTCGTAGCCCGGGATGCTGTGGCGATGGACCAGCCGCACCGATCGCGTTTCCAGGTCGACCTCCCAAAGTCCCTCCGGTGTGACCAGGGAGCTGAACTCGAACCGGAACCAGCGAGCGTGGTAGTCACCGTTTTCGGCTGGAGAAAACACCCCGAGACCTTCCGGCACCCCGGCTTCAGGGGCTGGGATTGGCCAAGTCTCTCCCTGTGCCAGGTCATGGACCCAAATCC
This sequence comes from Calidithermus roseus, assembly GCF_003574095.1. GTDB lineage: Bacteria > Deinococcota > Deinococci > Deinococcales > Thermaceae > Calidithermus > Calidithermus roseus. The sequence continues at coordinate 19,068 of NZ_QWLA01000063.1, read as the reverse complement.
GCCCGCACCCGTTCTCGTGGCCGTAGATGACCAGGTGGCTGGCGAAGGCGTCCATCCCTGAAACGACCCCCTCGGCTGGACTAAGCGCCTCGATCCATCCCTCTGGCGGGGTTGGTTCGCAGGGAGCAAACATCACACGGAGATCTGTCCGGTCGAGGTTCGTCAACACCGCGAAGCGATCCCGGCAGTGCTCCAGCCAGTAGCGTAGCCTCTCTCTGCGCTGATAAAACAGCTGTACCGGGCGATTCGGACGGTCCAGCTCGAGGTAATGGACCTCGGTGTCCTCGGCACCGACCGAGGTCACGAAAAGATAGGCCCGGCTGCGCGAACGCGCGAGCGTGAGCGCATAATGCTCGTTTGGTTCAACCAGCAGGGTCTGGTGGCCTACTCCCTGCGGCCCGAGTGGCCGGAACAGCAAGCGCTCGGGCCGCCCTGACTCGCTCAGCCCCAGAAGATAGAGGCCCTTTCCGTCCGGCGACCACTCGAAATCAGCGTATACGTCGGGTATTTCCTCCAAGAATCTGCCATTCTCGAGATCCCTAACCAGCACTGTATACCGCTCGTGCCCAGTAAGGTCAATGGACAGTGCGATCTTGCTATGGTCATCGTTGGGCTTGATCGAGCCGACCATGGCATGTAGGCTCCCACGCTCGGAGGCCAGCTCTCCCACGTCTACGAGCACCTCCTCTTCCAAAGTCCCCACCCGGCGGCGGCAGAAAACGGGCCATCCGTCAGGCGAATCCGTGCGGTCGTAATAGAGGTAGTTGCCAATCGGCATGGCCGGTGACTCCGTAAACACACTCCTCAGGGCCATGAGCTCGCTTATGACAGCACGGTAGAGCCCGACGTGCCCCGCGAGAAACCTCTCGACGCGGGTGTTCTCGTCCTCGAGGAAGCGCCTTGTCCGCGGATCGCACAGGTCTTCCAACCAAGCGAATTCGTCAGGCTTAGGGTTATGGCTGTCTGACATGATCTTCCTGCCCCTGAGCCGCTACGCTTCCTTCCGAAGGCGGGCTGGCTCTCTTCAGCAGGGGCACCAGGACGAGCCAGCCCGCCAGCGCCACGATCACCGAGATGGTGGCGGACGCCGACAGCAGGGCGCGGGGCTCGAGCAGCGGGACCAGATAGCCCGACAGGCTCGAGGCCGCGAGGAACAGGGCCGTCGTGGACATGTCTACCGCGCTGCGCACGCGCCCGAGGTAGGACAGGGGGACGTAGCGCTGGTCCAGGGTGTCGCGGGCGATGTTGAAGGGGGCGTTGCCCAGGGAGGTGAGGATCACCCCCAGCACCAGCACGGGCAGGCTCCACGCGGCGGCCACCAGGGTCGCCCCGAGGGCCATCAGGCCGAGACTGGCGGCCAGCAGGCGCTCGAGCCGGGCCCGGTGGGCCAGCCAGACGACGTAGCCGCCCACCAGCATCTGGGCGACGCCGTTGGTGGCGGCGAGCCAAGCTAAGTCAGGCGCGTTGTGGCCAAGGGTTCTCGTGATGAAGAAGATCATCACGGTGCCATTGATCCCCGCGGCCAGAGCGGTTGTGGAGGTGATGGCGAAGTTAGCCAGAATCAGGCGCGCACCGAGAAGATAGCGGAGGCCCGCACGGATATCGCCCCACAATGAACTCCGCCCCCGGGATGGAGTCCCTGATTCTGTGGGCTGAAGGCGGTGGGGGGGCAGCGCTAGCCCGATGAGCAGCGCCGATAACAAGAAGGTGGCAGCGTCCGCCACGAAAGCCACTCCTGGGCCCACAGTCGTGTAGAGCACGGCGCCCAGGGCCGGGCCCGCGATGAGGGCGGCCTGCTGGCCGATGACGAGCAACCCGTTGCCCTGCTCGAGCTGGCGGTCTTCGACGACGCGGGGCAGCACGGTGCCGGCGGCCACCTCCGCGACAGCTGAGAACAGTGTGGCTAGTAGTATGACCGGGTAGACCAACCACAGGCTGTGGCTGACCACCGCGTAGACCAGCGCCAGGCTGAGCAGAGCGCGGGCCAGGTCGGCCCCGACCAGGATGGCCCGCCGGTTAAAGCGGTCCACGAACACCCCGGCCAGGGGGCTGAGCAACAGGTAGGGTACCGTCTCTGCAACGGTAATCGCAGCGATAGCCAGGCCAGACTGGCCGCTCTCGGCAAAGACCCACAGCAGCAGGGTCATGCGGCGAACAGCGTCCCCTGCCGAAGAGACAGTCTGCGCCGCCCAGAACGCCAGGAACGCAGGGTTGCGGAAGATGCTGGAATACGGTGGGGTAGCTTGCACGTTCGTACCTTGCAGTCCGGTGAGCAGGAGGCTCCTACGGATCGGCTTCTCCGGTCACGGTGGGGTCGGGGTCGGATTCACAAGCGGGGGTTCGGCCGCCGCCTCGGTCATGAGTTGCAGCCGCTCAAGCTTCCTCTGGAAGGGGGTCTTGGGCTTTTCGCGGGTGGCTTCGTCCCAGTACTCCTCCTTGAGGCGCCTCATCCGCACGTGTCTCAGGTGCCGCACGACCTCTTCCGGTGTTGGTGCCGCCATGCCTGTTTCCCACTCGCCCGAACCGACGGCGACCCCTGGGGCAGGTGGGATGACGTAGTGCCCGTCCGTTGTCAGCGTCCTTAGGTTGCGCTGTACGGCGGGACTGCGCCACATCGAGGGGTTCATTGAGGGCGCGAAAATCACAGGTCCAGGGTAGCTGACGATGGCCGCGGCCAGGAGATTGTCGGCGATCCCATTCGCGGCCTTGCTGATGATGTCTGCACAGGCAGGAATTACCACAAACAAGTCGGCCCACCGGGTCAGCTGGATGTGGGGGGTCTTCACCTCGGTAGACCGGTCCCAGAAGTCCACGAAAACCCTGTCATCAAGATAAAGTTCCAGCACGGCCGGGCTCACCATCTTGGCCGCGGACGGCGTCATGATCACCTTAACCTGCCTCGCCAGGACCGTTCGGAAGTGGAATAGGTAGTTGTGGAGGTTGACGCACTGTATGCCCCCCGATACGCCAACGAGCAGGTTGTCACAGAGTGAGGAGGACATAGTCGTTCATTCCGGTCCCGCCTAGCCGCTGCGGCTAGGCGGGACCGGAGCTGCCTAGCAGAGGCAGTTGACGTTGGTGTTGGGACGGGTGCCGGGTCGAGAGGCCTGCACGGGTTTTACGATCCACCTGATCTGTTTGGCCTGCATGGTCTACCTCCATTCGAACGCTTGATACCCGAGACCGATCGGATGACGCTGAGGTTTATTTCGATCACCGTGATGTTTCTATGAGCCTCCGCACATCACCTCCCTCCTCCCGATCAGCCGAAGCCGCACATGATTCCGCGCGGTCAGCCTCTCGTACACTGCAGACCAGCGGAGACCCCATCGGCTTCGGGCATCGTCGCCTCGAGCTGGATGAGTTGGAGAGTCTCCCGGATGGTCACCTTCTCGGTCGGGCAGTGGCAATCGCCACTGTCCATCCAGTCCTTTGGACAGGCCGCCCCGTAGCAGCTCGGGCTGAAGAAGCAGGTCGAGCACTTCTTGCCCTCCTCCAGCCCGTTGGTTTCGCACCACAGGGCAACTTTGCGCCAGTCCAGGTCCATCGAGCCATCCGGGTGAAGCCGCCCGACGATGTTCCGGTCATGGTAGTCTAGCTCCACGGTGCACTTGTACACTTGACCGTCCGAGCCGATCACGAACGACCGCGGGTTCGCCGCGTAGCACACGACTCCGTTGGGCTGAAGGCTCTCCAGGACAAAGGTGTTGCGCAGACCCGCCTCGGTCGCCAACCGGCGGGCGCGCATGACAGCTTGGTAGGCCGAGTCCTGCTCACACACCTCGAGGCGGTCGTCATTCGCCCCGCCCCAGGTGCCAATGGCGTAGAAGCTGGTGGTGAAGCGAGGGTCTCCACCAAACTCTTGTGCGAGGAGCTGGAGGAATTCCTCCAAACGCCGTAGCCCTTCGGGATCAAAGTTGTGCCGCAGGGATACCACGAAGGGGTAGCTCGTGGACTTGAGGTAGCGGAGGTTATCCATGATCCGCCTAAACGAGGGCGCGCCGTCAATCGGCACGCGTCGCTTGTCATGCTCTTCTTCAACCCCGTCTAGGGTGATCTGGAGAAACGACAAGCCATAGGGGAGCAGTTGCTCGGCGAGGTCGGGGGTGAGGAGGGAACCGTTGGTTGTCAGGCTCGAGCTGAAGCGGATCCCGTGGCTCTGGCAGTAGATGTGGAAATGTTGGGTCAGCTCGACAACCACATCGGCGGCGAGAAGCGGCTCACCCCCGAACCAGCTGAGATCAAATTGTTCCAGCCTGCTCTGGGTCGCCACGAACCGCTTAATCCCCTCGCGCAGTTCAGGCGGCATCTTGCCGCGCTCGAACGATTCATAGCAGTAGGTGCAGCGGAAGTTGCACGCCTCCGTGGGCATGACGATGAGCCTCAAGCTGTGATCATCGTACTTCCGCAGGTACTGTAGGTGGCGCAGCTCGTTCTCGTCTGTGCCCTCGGGGATGAGGAAGCCGCCCTCGCTGAGGTCCTGGAGAATGCCCTCTAGCGGAGCCCGGTGCCGCGCGCTGCGCTTTAGTGCCCCCTTGACGTAGGCGGCCTGCCCCGGCGGCACCGCACAGATCGCTCCATTGAGGGTGTTATAGATAACGAGGGAGCCCGTTTCGGAGGTCGAGTAGCTCAAGTACTTGGTCGGCACGTAGTGCCTGCTCACCCTGCACCTCGCTTCCTGAAAAAGTGATCCCAAGGGGCTGTACGAAGCTGGAGGCATCCTATGTGTTAGCCTTGTTAAAATGGAAGATCAATCTCTGAATAGGTCGGAGATGGTCGTTAACGACCGGAAAGCGGCGGAGCTGTTGACCCGGCCCGAGGCGTTGGTCTACCTCGCGCCCTTCATGAAGGGGCCACGCAGCCTGAGGCAGGTCGCCGGGGAGCTCTCTACACCGATCCCGAACCTTCACTACTGGGCGGATAAGTTTCTACGCTTGGGGCTTCTCGAGGTGGTCAAGGTCGAGCGGCGTGTGGGAAGGCCAATCAGGTACTATCAAGCCCGAGCACAACGGTACATAGTGCCGCAAGAACTGGTTCCGATGGCGCACTTCGAACACACCGAACGCGTATGGAACCACAGGCTCTGGGTGGCCCTAGAGCAGGCATCTCCGGAGCTTCTACACCAGCGTGGGGTGGAGATTAGGCTCGAGCTCGACGGAACGCTCACTATCAACCCGTCCCAAGACCGCAAGGGATCCTGGGATATTCTGGGCGATGGGGTGCCCGCCGTACTCAACACCTGGAGCGATGCCCTGCTACTAGACCCTCCTGACGCTAAAGCGCTCCAGCGCGAGCTGTTGGAACTGTTCGAACGGTATCGCAGGAAATCGGGCAACCAGCGCTACATCATTCACATCGGGCTTGCCCCTCGTGAAGGCGACAGGCTGAGCAGGTGACAGCCTACCCCTCGGATCACGCCCCAGCTCCCTGATCGCTCTTGGCCCTCAAGGCTGGCCCCGGCGAATACAGGCTGGGGCTGGCATCAAAACCCGGAGCTTCGCGCCCATTCTCCCTAGCCCTGGTACGAGCCGGGTGGCACCGCTCCCCGGCTGCCGCGCCCGGCAATTCTGTGATATATGTATTCATCATAGGAGATTATATGAGGCACAGTGCGATCCCAATCCCCGAGAAGAGCCCCGCCCTGGCGCCCAGCCGGCGCCGCCTGAGCCGCCTGGTGGAGGAGTTGCTCGAGAGGCACCCCGACTGGACACCCGAGGCCATCCGCCGGGCGTTGTTCCTTCGCGGCCTGGCCGCCGACCCCTGCCTGCTGCGGGCCGAGGTCGAGGCCCAGGGCGCTGGTTACGGCGACCTGCTGCCGGTGCGGCTGGTCAGGGAGCGGCTGGGGCTTGAGGCGAGGCCGTGACCGTGGTCCATGGCCGTGACGAGGGCGCGCTGCAGCGCGCCCTGGAGGGCGTCCCCTGCGGGGCGGCCGCCGCGGTGCTCGTCCGCTACCGCCAGCACCCGCGCGGCTACCTGCGCCAGCCCCTGGGGGGCTCGGGCGAGACGGCCACCCGGTAGGGCTCGGCGAACCTGATCCTCAGGCCGTCCTCCCCCGCCTCGGCCAGCACGCCCTCGGGCAGCTCGGCCCCCGGGGCCAGGGCCGCGCCGGGGATGAACAGGGTGTGGGTGGCGGGGTCGTAGGTGTAGCTCAGGCGGCCGTTGCCCAGGAGCAGCAGGCTGTCGAAGCCGCCCAGCACGGTCAGGGGCATCGGGGCCGCCAGGGACAGGCTGAGGCCAAGGTAGAGGGCCAGCAGGAGGGGGCTAAAGCGTCTCGACAGGGCGTTCATACAGGCTTCCTCACGGTGATGCGGCACGCCGCTCTCAGAACAGGTAGACCTCCCGGCCGCCGTCGGCCACCTCCAGCGCGAGGGGTTCGGCGCTGAGGGTCTCCCCCGCCCGCGGGGTGAAGGGGCGGGGCGCGGAGATCAGCTCGCCCGCCTCCCCCAGCCGCCGGTCGCCGTCGGCGTCGGAGGCGGCCACCAGGGCGAGGGGCTGCCCGGCGGGGAGGTTGGAGAGGGTGTAGCTGAGGTCGGATTGCACCAGGGTCCAGGCCAGCGGCTTGCCGTCATCTCCCAGGGCCAGCAGGTAGGTGCGGGGCGTGCCGGGGGTGGCCGCGCGCCCGGTGGCCAGGCCGTGGCCGAAGTCGCGGTCGTAGCCCAGCACCCCCAGGTCGGTGGCGGTGCCCGCCAGCGTGGGGCGCAGCAGGTCGGGCCGGGTGCCGCTGGCCAGGGCCAGCGCCGCGACCCCGCTGACCAGGGGGGCGGCCATGCTGGTGCCCGCCCGCAGCCCGTAGCCCGCCTGGCCGCCGGGGGCCAGGTCGGTGGAGAGCAGGGCGTCGCAGACCCCGTCGCCGTCCTGGTCGGCACCGGGGTCGCCCCCGTAGGCGCTGAGCCACAGCCCCTCCCCCCGGTTGGCGTAGGAGGGCTGGTAGGCGCTGCGGGGCCCGGCCAGCGCCGTCACCGCGATCACGCCGGGCAGGGCGGCGGGGTAGCTCAGGAAGCGCTGCCCCGAGTTGCCGGCGGCGGCCACCAGGGCGATGCCCTCGGCCCGCACCGCCTGCACCGCCTGGGCCAGCACCTCCGAGTAGGCCTCAGTGCCCAGGCTGAGGTTGATGAGCTGGGGCCTGTTGGGGTTGGGGCGCTCGGGGTCCAGCCCGGCAGCCCACAGCAGGCCCTGGGCCAGGGTGAAGGCGCTGGTGCTGTCTTTGGCGATCACCCGCACCGGCACGACCTTGGCGCCGGGGGCCGCCCCCCGCACCCTCCCGCTGGCGGCGATGAGCCCGGCCACGTGGGTGCCGTGCCCGGCGGTGTCGGCGGAGTCGGGGTCGTCGTCGGCGAAGTCGTAGCCGGGGAGCAGGTTGGCCTGCAGGTCGGGGTGGTCCGGGAGCACCCCGGTGTCCACCACCGCCACCACCATGCCCTCCCCCCTCGTGCGCTCCCAGGCCGCGGGCAGGCCCATCAGGGGCAGGTGCCACTGGCCCTGGCCATCGGGGGTGGGTTCGGGCGGGGTGAGGCTGCAGGCGCCCTGGGCGGCGAGGGCCTCGAGGCGCACCACCGCGTCGTGCTCCACCCCCAGCACCCCCGGCCGGCCCTCCAGCCGCCGGCGGGCGGCCTCGGCCTGGGCCGGGGTGGCGAACTCCAGGCGGGTGAAGGCCACGCCCCGGCCCCGGTCCTGGTCTTGGCCCCGCCCGCCCCTGGGGCGCAGCACGAGGCCCGCGCGGCGCCTCAGGCCCGGGCCCCAGGCCCGCAGGACCCGCGGGCCCAGCGCCCCCGGCTCGTGCCGCACCACCAGGGCGTTCATCTGGCGTTCCCCGTCGGGGCGTCTGGCCCGGAAGCCGGTCTCGCCGCCGGTTCCGGTCGCGGGAAGGCGTTGGCCGGCGCCGGCGGGCAGCGCCACGCTCCCCTTCACCGCCCCCGCCTCGAGGTCCAGGCTGTAGGGCGCCGAGGCCTGGCCCGCCACCCACACCCGCAGGGTGAGCCGGCCGTAGCCCTGCGACTCGGGGAGGGTGTGGACCAGCCGGCCCCCCTCCAGCCCCGGGGGTGCTGCAGCCCGTCCACCTCGAGGCGGGTCAGGGTCTCGGCGGCCTCCAGGCCCTCCGGCGTGGCGGGCCAGCCCCGCCCGCTCAGGTACAGGGTGCGCCCGCTCAGCGCGGCCCCCTCGACGCGGGGGAGCACGGCGAGGGGGGCGCTGAGGGAGGTCTTGCCCTGGGCGTCGGGCCCCTCCCAGCGCAGGTAGAGGGTGGGCTGGCCGGCCAGCAGCGCGGGGGGCAGGGTGAAGCGCACGCCGCCCTGCACGGGCGTGGGGGTCAGGGCCAAGGGCGCGGCGAGGGGGCCCCCCTCCAGGCTCAGGCTGAAGCTCCGGGGGAGGGTGCCGTAGGCGGTGAGGGTGTCGCCCGGCACCGCGGGCAGGGACTCCACCGCGGTGAGGGTGTAGGTCTGGCTCGCAGGGTCGCCCTCGCCCTCCTCTCCCCCGCAGGCGGCCAGGAGGAGCAGCAGGGCCAGCCCGGAGACGAGCCCGAGGGTTGGGGTCCGGGTCCGGCGGCGGGGGTACGGCTCCATCGCGGCCAGGGTCATCAGGGCACCGTGAAGGAGCGGGGGTCGGAGAAGCTGAGGCCGTCCACCACGCCCTTCTCGTCGAAGGACACCCCGGCCACCCACCAGGAGTAGGTGCCGGAGGGCAGCGGCGCGCGGCCGTCGGGGTAGGTGGCCGAGAGCTCGGGGGTGACGCTCACCGTGCCGTCGGGGTTGGCGGGGTTGGTCCACAGCACCCGGGCGCGGGGGTCCCAGGGGTCCTTGTCCAGCACGAAGTACAGGTAGCTCGAACCGCCCGAGGTAGCTGAGGTGGAGGGCCCAGGTCAGGCGGATGTGCCCAGCCCGGCCCGGGTGCGCGCGCCGCAGGGCCTCGCCGAGGTAGTGCGCGGCCCGGGCATCCAGGCCGAGGGCCCCGCAGACCAGGCCTAGAAGGTGACCTATGGACGCCAGGAGCGCGCCGGTGTCGGAGGAGCGGTGGGCCACTCCCCAGGCCAGCTCCAGGGCCTCCGCGGCCTGGCCCAGTTCGCCATCGGCGAAGTGTACCGCCCCCCGTTCGCGCAGCCACAGGGCCCGGTCGAAGGCGTCGAGCTCGGCCTGCGGCACCTGCTCCAGCACCGCGGCCGCCAGCTTGGGCTGCCCGAGGAAGCGGTACACCGTGGCCAACTCGATGCCGGCCGCGCAACACCCCCGGGCCTGGGCCCGCAGCAGGAGTTCCTTGGCCTCCTGCAGCCTCCGCAGGTTGCATAAGCAGGCCCCCGCCATCCGGTCGTCCTGCGGGCTGGGTTGCGCCAGTCCCTGGTAATGCTCCAGACCGTCCGGGTACCGCTCGGTTAACACCAGCTCGTGCAAACTTATCGATCGCTGTCCTGGCGGGAACATAATACGATTATCCTCAAATCTCAAAACATTCACAATACGTACAGTTTCTATTTTTCACTTCGACGATCTCCCCTGCGACGAACCCGATGAACGCGGAGGCTTGCGATGAGTCTTTCCAGTCGGATTGTGGCTCTTCTGGCGGCTGTGGCCATCGGCCTGGGCATGGCCTGGGCCGACCCTAGCACGGTGGGCGGCGGCGGTCTGCGCGGCCCGTGGGGGGCGGTTACCCCGCCTGGTGTGGAGTCTGGGTGGGGCACCTACAGCCCCGCTTGAGGCTGGAGAGGAGGTGATCGTGATGGAGAAACCGGCCAAGACCTATGAGGCGCCCAAGCTGGTGCCGAAGTACGAGCCTCCGGTTCTGCTCGACCTCGAGCAGTTCGTGACGGTGGCGGGGTCGTGCAGCACCGGCGGCGGTAGCTGCTCGGGCTCGGGCTACACCCCCGGCGGCGGTTAATTGCCCCAGTGTTTAGCCCAGGTTGGCCCAGTGGGCCAACCTGGGGTTCTGGCTAGGTTGCTCGATGCTGAACGTGCGTAGTCCCGAGATCCAACAAGACGAGGGCGTGACGGTGGAGCTCTTTGCCAGCTTCCTGTCGGGCTTCGGCCGCAAGGTTTACCGGGTGGCCGAAGGGAAGGTGTTCCAGATACCCGCAGGGAGAGCCCACGCTCACGGAAACATCGACCTGCTCTACCCGGTCTCGGGCGAGATCTGGGTCGCGTACACGGACGCGAAGGGGCAGGTTTGCAAACAGCGCTTGGAGCCGGGAAAGGCTTACACGATTCCCCCCAACGTGCCGCACCAGGTCGAGATCCGCGGAGGGATCCTCGAGACGCTCTTCCCGACGACGGTTTATACCAAGACTATCCCCATGAGGTACCTCGAGGGGGGATTCTTCTGAACCGCAGGTCAAAGCAGGTGGCATGATGGAACACACGCTCGACTTACTCAGGCAGCGGCCAACGCTCATCGAACACGCTGTGATCAATGAGGATGAGTCAGGGGCGATTACGGTGCTCAACCCGGTCACGGGCAAGGTCTTCGTCATCAACGACGTGGGCCGCCGGGTGCTCGAGCTGTCCGACGGGAACCGTTCGCTCGAACAGATCATCGTGGCGGTCTGTGAAGAGTTCGCCCAGGCCGACCCGGACCTGGTACGCCGCGACGTGCAGGACTTCGTCGCGGGCTGTCTGGCAGCCCAGCTGCTGCAGGCCTAGGCGGAGGTGCCCGTGGAGACCGTAGTCGCCGAGCGGGTGCAGCAGGGGTCGGACCGCTTCCGCCCGCTGGTGTACTGGTACTTGAGCAACCGCTGCAACCTCACCTGCAAGCACTGCTGGGTCAGCTCCTCGCCCCATGCCGACACCTCCGCCGACCTCACTACGGAGGAGATCCTGGCCACCGTGGCCCAGCTGAAGGAAATCGACGCCAGCCTGGTGATCCTCACCGGCGGCGAGCCCCTGCTCCGCAAGGATGCGTTCACCATCATCGGGCACATCCTCGAGCACGGCCTCGCGTTGAGCGTGGAGACCAACGCCATGCTCATCCGGGACGAACACGTGCGCCTCTTTCGCGACGCGCTGGATCGGGGGGTCTTTGTCTGGATCAGCGTCAGCCTGGACGGTGGGACCCGGGAGGCCCACGAGTGGATACGCGGCCGGGGCAGCTTCGACCCGACGGTCAAGGCCCTGTACCGCCTGCGCGCGGCGAATATCCCCTTCGGGGTGCAGTGCGTGGTCAACCGCCAGAACTTCCGGAGCATCCCCGATCTCTTCCGGCTGGCCAACAACCTGGACTTCCACCCCCAGGACAACATCCTGGCCTTCCCCATCGTCAACCCTGTCGGCCGGGGGAGCGAGTCGAAGGACGACCTCGCGCTCACACCGGTCGAGTACGAGCAGGTGTTCCAGCTCATCCTCGGCGGAATGCGCGACTACAAGGGCGGGGTGCTCATCAAGGTCCCCCCGGCGGCCATCCCTTCGCGCTATCTGCAGTACCTCATGCGCGACAATCGCGTCAAATTCCTGGTCTCGTGCAGCTTCCCGTTACTGGGCATCCTCCCCGACGGCACCCTCTCGGTCTGCGCACTCACCGGCGCGGACGGGGGGCTAGTGCTTGGGCACCTGCGCCAGGACTCCATCGCCGAAGTAGTGAAGAACAGCATCGAGCCGCTGCGTAAGGACTACGAGAACGCCACCCTTACCGGGGTTTGCGCTGACTGCGTCTTCCGGCACAGCTGCAAGGGGAGCTGCCGGGCCTACGCCTACTCCGAGTTCGGGAGTTTCATCGGCCCGCACCCGCTGTGCGCCGCGCTGGAGAAGGCGGGGATGTTCCCCGATGTCTACCGCAACTCGTACCACCAGCGCCTCCGCAGCCGGGCGGGCGCGGCCTGAGAGGGTTATGCGGCTCGACCCCGACCGTTACGGTGCCGTACGACAGTGGCTCGCCTTTGTCGACCCTCAGCACCCGGTGGTCCGTCGGCTGGTGGAGGAAGCGGGGGCCGGGACCGAGCCTGAGCCCGTCCGTGATCCGTCCCGCACCCTCGACCTGCTCCTGAGACGGCTACGGGCCATCCGCTGGGTGGGCACCCAGGGCTGGGAGCCCTTCGAAAAGGCCTGGGGCATGGGGGAGGGTAACTGCATCACCCTGTCTGCCCTTTTGGTGTCGGCCCTGCTGGCCTGCGGGCTGCGGCAGAGCTGCGTCTTGGTCAGCGGAGGGGGACTCCTGGGCCAGGCGCTGGTGGCGGTGAGCTCGGCCAAGGGCCTGCTGACCGCCCACGCCTGGGCGGTGGCGGTGCTGCCGGGCAGTCCCGCCCTGATCATCGACCCTGTACGGATGGTACCGGAGGAGCTCGGCGGCCCTGCGGCCTTCAGCGCCCGGCTGAAGCTGGCCGCGCCGGTGGACCAGATCTGGACGATGGTCTTCGGAGCGCGCGAATTCCACCTGTTCGCCCATCCGGCGGCCTGCCAAGCTCACCTCGCTGGCTTGGCGCAAGGGGGTTAAGCCGTGCGATACGTGGTGTTCGGCACATGTCCCTACCCGGTACTGCAGGTGCTGCCGAAGCTGTCAGTCGGCTGCGATCGCGGAGCGCTCTACCTCCGGGGCGAGGCGGGGGTGCTCGAGCAGGCCCAGGAGTGGGGGTTGGTAGAGCTGGCCCAAGCAGGGGGGGTGGCCCGGCCCACCGCCCGCCTGGGCCTGGTGGACCCCGGGGCCTCCCGGAACATCGCCGACCGAGTGCAGTCGGTCCTCACAGGCTACCTCGAGGTGCTTGGCGAGGCGGCGGCGGATCTGGAGACAGGCTACCGACGCACCCCCGCCTGCACGGAGCAGGGCTGGGCGTGGGACCGGGTCCAGCACCTCGTGGTCGGCGGGTGGCTGATGGACCTCGGCTTCGCTCGCGCCGCCGCGGCGGCCAGCCACCCCCGGGCCGGGGCGGAATGGCGTGTGGTGGGCTATGCAGGGCTCCCGTTACCCGCCACGCAGTGCGGGGTGCGCCTCCGGTGGGGTACAGCCGCCGTACTGGGTGAGTTCTGGGCCGAGGACCGGCTCAGGGTTCCCGGGCTGCCCCTCAACCTCGAGCCCCACGAGCTTGACGTGCTGGCCGCGGTCGCGCGGGCGGGAGAGGCGCCGGCCGGGGAGATCCCGCCGGGTGTGGCCGGGAAGCTGCGCTACCTGGGTCTGCTCAGGGCTCCCGGCGCCAGGCGGCTGAAGCCCGCGTTGCCGGTCTTCGACCCGCCGGAGTGTGAATCCCTGGAAGCCAGGGTGCTGGGCTGGGCCCAGGCGCTCTACCGGGCATGCCGTGATGCGCTGCCGCCCGATCCGGGCGCGGAGGGTGAGGTGCTGCGGCTGGCCTTCTTCCGGGGGCTGCTCACTGCGGCCTATGCGGCGGCTCAAGGGGTGGGCATCCTCCCCATAGGCAGGGGGGGCGTCCCGAAGGGTTGGGGGCTATGGCTATGGCTCGAGCCCAGCCCGCAACAGTTGCTCGGCCATGCCGGGGAGGCCGTATGAAGGGAGCAATCGTCACCGGGGGCAGCGGCAGCATCGGAGCCGCCGTCGTGCGGGCGCTGGCGAGCGCGGCATACCGGGTGCACGTCCTCGACAAGCAGCCCCTCCCGGCCGCCCTCGAGTCGCTCGCGGGGATCACCGCGGTCGACCTGCGCGACCCCGCGGCCTGCCAGGCAGCGGTGGAGTCAGCGTGCCGGGAGCTTGGGTCCCTGGAGACACTGGTGTACTGCGCGGGGGTGCTGGGGCCTACCTGCCCGCTCGAGGCCGCCCCCCTGGAGGAGCTCTATGAGGTCGTCGCCGTCAACCTTGCGGGGGCCGTGGCCTGCGTACACGCAGCAGTGCCGCACCTGAAGGCGAGCGGCGGGGGTTCCGTCGTCTTCGTTGCCTCGATCTCGGCCGAGGTGGGGTCGAGTGCTGCCCCAGTCTACGGCGCGGCCAAGGCAGGCCTAGTCGGCTTAGCCAAGGGTTTGGCCCGACAGCTCGGGCGCCACCGGATCCGGGTCAACTGTGTCAGCCCGGGTTCGGTGGCCAGCACCCGGCTGCTCACCAATGCCCGGGGTTACCCCCTGACCCGGGCTGAGAGCTTGGCCATCTCTGCCCGCCTGCCGCTCGCGCGGTTGACCTCTGCGGAGGAGGTAGCTCAGGGCGTGCTGTACCTGTGTGGCCCGGGCGGGTGTTCGATCACCGGCACGAACCTGGTCATCGACGCGGGAGAGTCCCTCTGCACGGACTGAGGAGGCTATGTCATGGTTGCGACGTCTGTCGGTTTGGTGTGCCCCGCCTGCCGGGGCGATCTCGACGCGGAGGAACTGAGCCTGCGCTGCGCGTGCTGCGGGGAGCGGTTCCCGTACTTACCGGGGGTGGAGATCCCCGACCTGACCTTCCCCAAGCAACTCGCCGGGGAGACGGTCCGTCACCGCCAGCACTTCGACGAATTATCAGGACAGTACGACGAAGCCATCGCCCGGCTGCTCGAGGGCAGCGAGCCGGTGTTCCGACGGACCCTAGTACAGCAGCTCCAGCTCAAGCCCTACAACCGCGTGCTGGAGGTGGGCGTGGGGACAGGGAGCAACCTGCCACACCTCCTGGGCGCGGCGGAGGGGATCTCGGTAGAGGGGGTCGACCTCTCGCCGGGGATGGTCACGCTATGCGCGCAGCACCCGCTGGCCCGAGGACACGCTGTCAGGCTGGCGGTGGCCAACGCCGAGCACCTGCCCTACCCCGACGGGGCCTTCGACGCGGTCGTGCACTTCGGCTTCGTCAACGAGTTCGGCGACCCAGGGCGGGGCATCGCCGAGATGGCGCGGGTGGTCAAGCCCGGGGGCCGGGTGGTCATCAGCGACGACAGCATTCCCCGCCACCTGCGGGGCCTGCCCTGGGCTCGGGCCCTGATCACGGCCAACCCCTCCTTCGGCTGCGACCCGCCACTCACGCGGCTCCCGGCCGGCGTCACTGGCCTCGAGGTGCAGTGGTTCGCCAGCGTGTTCTATATCATTAGCTTCACCAAGGCCCCAGCCGGTCCTGGAGCAGGAGGGTAGCTGTGAACCTCTACGTCATCCGCGAGCTCACCAAACGCTACGAGGCGCGGGGGGTGCTGGCCAACGACGCGATCTCCCTCGACATCCGCCAGGGGGAGATCCTGGGGGTCTTCGGGCCCAACGGCGCCGGGAAGACCACCTTCGTGCGCCAGATCACCGCGCTGCTACGGCCCAGTTCGGGGCGCATCGAATTGCTGGGGCAGGACGTGGTGCGCCACCCGGCGGTGGTGCCGCGGTACGTAGGCTTTTTCGGCCAGCGGGCCCCCATCCTGCGCAACTACACGGTGGCCGAGGTGTTGGTCTATGCGGGGGTCCTCCGCGGGCTGCCCGCCGCGCGGGCCAGGCGCCAGGCCCACGCGCTGATCGACCGCTTCGAGCTCGGCGCCATCGCCGGCCAGAGGCTCGCGCAGCTCAGCGGGGGGCAGGCCCGCCTCCCGACCCTGTTGGCGACGTTCATGGGCGACCCGCGGGGGGTGGTGCTCGACGAACCGACCAATGAGCTGGACCCGGCCAACCGCAGCCGCCTGTGGCAGTTCCTCGACGAGCTGCGGGCCCAGCACGGGGTGACCGTGGTCCTCACCAGCCACAACCTGGCCGAGGCCGAGCGCTACGTCGAGCGGGCCGCGTTCATCGACCGCGGGCGGCTGGTCGCGCTGGGCACCCCCGGGGAACTCAAGCGGGCGGTGGCTAACCTGGTCCGCCTGGAGATCCGCATCAGGGAGCCCTTCCTCGCCTCCGTTGAGCCCCGGCTACGCGGGCTGCCCGGCAGCCGCAGCCCCAAGCCGGGGTTCTGGGAACTCACCGCCACCCCCGAGGAGGCCGACCGGCTGCTGGGCCGGGTCGTCGCCCTGGTCGGCCTGGAGGCCCTCGACGACTTCCGCCTGGTCACCCCCAGCATGGACGACGTTTACCTCCGGCTCACCTCCGGTGCCGCCGGCCCAGGAGTGCCCCATGCAGGCTGATCCTTCCCCCACCTTCCGCCTCGAGGCCCCTGCCCACGCCAGCGGGCCCCTCAAAGCCCTGCGCGACTTCGCCTGGCTGTTGCGGGCGGAGCTGTTCGTGCTGCGCGAGACCTGGTTCTGGTACTTCGTCCAGTCCTCCTTCGTCTCGGTCTCCTACTTCGTGTTCCTGTGGCTCCTGGTCGGGCGGCAGGCCCAGGCCGACGTGAGCTACCTGGTGGTGGGAAGCCTGGTGATGGGGCTGAGCTTCGGGGGGATGCTGTCGCTGGGCCAGCACCTGGGCTTCCTCAAGGAGGTGAGCGCCTTCGACTACTACGCGGCGCTGCCGATCTCCAAGGCCGCCTTCGTGGCCGCCGTGACCACCCGCGGCACGCTGCTGGCCCTGCCCGCGGCGGCGGTGACCGCGCTGCTGGCGGCCGCGTTCTTCGGCGTGAGCCTGCCGCCGGTGGCGGTGCCGATCCTGCTGCTCTCGGCCTACGCGATGTCCGGCTTCGGGGCGGTGATCGGCTTCTGGAGCCCCTCGGCCCAAGTCGCCAGCCTGCTGACCCAGATCCTCCAGACCGTCATCGTCTTCTTCGCCCCGGTCTACTACCCCCCCGCGGCCCTGCCCGACCCCCTCCGGGTGGTCGCCCACCTCTGGCCCACCACCCACGCGGCCACCGCCCTGCACGCCGCCATCTCGGGCCACACGGGCCCCGCGCTGTACGCACCGGTCTTGGTCCTGGCAGCGTTCTGCGCGGTGTCGCTGGTGCTGATCCCGCTGCGGCTGGACTGGCGCGCGCGACGTTGAGGCGGCGGGGAAGGGGCCAACCCCTGGCCCTCGGGTGCTGCCCCGCCCGCCGGGCGTGTTCGCGCCTTTCTCGGTCGGGGGGCCTTACCGGCGGACTGGGAGGATCCTCACCAGCTCAGCCCCACCGGGCCGGGCGGTGCCCCGCCGTCGCCTACCCGGCCGGGCCGGGTACCCTCGATCCCGTGCCCTCCTCGACGTAGGTGAAGCCCGCGCCGAAGGCCTCACGCAGCTCCCGCTCCTGGTGGGCCAGCCCGGCGCGGTGGGGAGCGCCAGCGTCTCCCACGAGGTTTGGGTCGAAGCCTCACCCTGTTGACCCTTATGCACGATATTTACGCCGGTCGTAGCAACGACCAGGCTATGGCGCAGCTGCTGGCGCAGGAACAGGAGCAGGGCGAGGTCCTACGCGAGATCTCCGAAGAGCTGCGCCACGTCCACGAGGCCGGAAAAGCGCTGGTGGCTCGCTTGGACGCCCCCTGCCAGGGGGTCTGCGCCAAGGCCGTGCGCGAGGCCCCGCTGCGCGCGGAAGCATCGCCCACGGGTGCGGTGGTTGCGCGGCTCTACCCCGGGGACTTGGTGGAGGTGCTGCACGAGGAGGGCCGCTGGGTGCGGGTACGCTACTTCCATGCCCGAACGGCCTACCCCAAGGAGGGCTGGGTCAACAAGGACCACCTGCGCCGGGCGTGCTGACGGCATGCGGAGAGGGGGAGGAGCGGGCCGGAAATTCCCCGCACAAGGGTTGGTTGGAGGAAGCCTTAATCGATACTCGGGAGCAGGTATGAAGAACCACTATCCGGGAGTAGGTATGGGGATAAGCCGTCACGCGAGCCCGGCGGCGGCTGGAGTCGGGGCATAGCTGCAAGCGACGATCGACACCATGGAGCCTAGTATGGAGCCTAGTGAGTTCGCGGAATTCTACGACGACCTGCGCCGGATGCTGGCAGGGTTCGGGCTGGGGTGGATCGCCGACCAGGTGGAGGCCGCTCTCGCCCTGGAAACCGATAACCCTGAGCAAAGCCCGGAAGACCGGGCAGCTCGCCGCCTCGAGGCCCTCCTCGACGGCGTGGAGCGGGTGTTCGCCGAGGCCTACTCGGTGAGCGCCGCGGCGTTCGAGGGGCTCTCCTCCCTCGCAGGGTCCGAGATCGTCTCCGTGGCCTTCGTGGAAGGCCCGGGGGAGGGGCCGGACGCTGAGCGCGAGGTGTACCGGGTAGACCGCGGGGTGGTCGACGGGCAGGGAGGACCGCTGGCCGAGCTCCGGGAGGCGCTCGAGGTGCTGCGGGCCGGGGTCCGGAGGGGCCGTGGCTAAGCCCAGCCTCAAGCGCCTGGAGGGCGCGATCACCCGCAATCTGGCCGCCCTCGGGCATACCGTCTCCGGCTTCTCCAGCGCCTCCGGCGGCGTCCTCCGCGACAACGACATGTACGAGGTCTACGCGTTCACGCTGCTGCTCAGGGCGGCTGAGGAGCAGGGGCTGTCCGTCGGTCTGGTAAACCTACGCTCCTCGAGAACGGGCCCGGGGCTCGAGGCCCGCTTCCGGGCCTCACCCGGGGACCTTCATGCAGGTCCGGGCTGTACTTTTGGGGTCGTCACGCCGCTGCCGCCTCTCTGGAAATACCTGGCGAGAGGGGCGCCCCTTGACCTGTCGACCTACGTCAGGGAGTTTATCCCTACGTTATGGCCTTCATGGCCTTTGCTCGCCGAGGTGCACACCGGGGTCAAGGTGATGGGGCACTCGGGGGTCGCGCACGAGGCCGACCTGCTGGTGTTGCCTACGTGGGAGGCCCAGGCCGCTCGCATCCGTAAGCGGGCGCCCAGGTACTGGCGCGTCCACCTGGTCGGCGAGTGCAAGTTCTATGCCGACAAACTAGGGCTGCCCTTGGGAAGGGCCTTCGTCGGCCTGGCCTCCGAGATCCGGCGTGGCGACCTCGTCCTGCTCACCAACTCCGCACGCACCGACAGCATCGGCGCCCTCGTCGCCACAAGGCCGCGACTCGCGTATATCGATTCCCTCACGCCGACCAAGCCTGCGGAGAAGATGTTCAAGCAGATCGCGGGGAAGGTATGGGCAAGGCTCTGATCCGGCTTCCTCTCGAGGAGGCTCGGCCAGGTCCCGGGTGGGCCAGGCGTGCTGGCTCGGGAAGCGAGACAAAGCTGATGGGGGAATTGGCCTGGCTGCAACGAGGCCTTGCCGTGCCCTCCCAGACCACGAGAGTAGTGCCTCGAGGGGCAAAAAGGGACAAAGCAGCTCGCTCATACCAACCTTAGATAGATAGTCATCCATTGGGGATCCACCTGAACCCCGCCACCCCCCGGATGACCTCGGGGTGCTCCTGGAGATAGACACAGCGCTCTACCAGACGCTCTTGCAAAGCCTCCAAG
>NZ_QWLA01000062.1 GCF_003574095.1 Calidithermus roseus | reverse complement strand
GCACAAGCGCCTGGCTGCCGAGCAGTTTCTCACCCAGCTTGCGGCTGACCCAACCAGGGTCAAGCAGCTTTGCTTCTGGCCTTGGATTCAAGAGGCTTTATGTGTCACCTCGTCGTAGAATTGGTATTACCCCTCACAGCCAACCATGCTGTGAGGGGTATTCGTGGGAACTGCTCTAGGCTCGAGGGATCTCGCCCGCGCGGCGGATAGAGACGGTGTGCATGGTCCCTCCAGCGTAGCGCCAGATCTCCACCGGGGTGACCACGTCCCCATTCTGGTCAAAGTCAACCTCGCCCGCCGCACCGGAATAGTTGATCACCTGACGGTTCTTCAAGAGCTCGAAGGCTCTGCGGAACTCGCCCACACCCACCACCTGGCCGGGCGGACCGGCCACCAGGCGCAGCCGGTCGCGCAGCACCGTGCCGGTGATCCGGGCCCGATCGGTGATGCCCAAGGAGATGGCGTGGACGATAGCCAGGCCCACCACCGCTACCGCGTCATAGGTGGCATCCATGAAGGGCAAGGGCGGACGCTCGCCATGGGCCGCCTGGTAGGCTTCGGCAAAGCGCCGGAATCCGCCCCACTCAGGATCGGAGCCTGGGGCTGTGCCAAGTTTTCCCTCCAGAACCTGGGGGCCTATGGCCTTGATTATATCTTCCGACTTGGTGCCATCGACGAACTGGAAGCTGGTGTAGCGGAAGATCTCGATAGCCTCCTTGAGGTAGACCGTGGCCTGGCCGGGGTAACTGATGCACAGCAGCACCTCCGGGCGGCCTGCCAGGGCCCGCTCGAGCTCGGCACGGTAGGTGGGCTTGGGCTCTTCGGGATGGGGCACTTGGGCCAGGACCTTTCCCCCCCTGCGCTCGAAGGCGCGGGCAAAGACCTCGGAGAGCCCCTGGCCGTAGGGGTTGTTCACATAGATGGTTGAGACGGTGTTGAAGCGGTATCCAGGAACGAGCTCGCCCCGGGTCAACTGGGCGGCCACCACCCCCTGCAATGCATCCGAGGCGGTGGTACGAAAGAGGTAGTCATTGTCGGGCAGGGCGCTGATGAGCGGCGAGGTGCTGGCCGGCGAGATCTGCAGGACTCGAGCGGGCACCGTCACCGACTCGGCCACCGGCACCGTCACCCCGCTGGCCAGCGAGCCGATGATGGCTGGAACCCGATCGACCTCGACCAGCTTGCGGGCGCGGTCGATGCCCACTGAGGCGGTGGTGCCGGAATCCTCATGGATGAGCTCCAGGATTGGACCCCCAAAGACCGCCTGGGCGGCCTCGTTGATCTGGCGGGCGCATAGATCGGCCGAGCGGCGAAAAGGAGGGCCAAACTCGGCCAAGGCCCCTGTGTAGTCGAAGAGGGTACCTACGCGTACTACCGGGGGCCGGGTCTGGGCCCGCACGAAGGAAAATCCGATCAACCCTCCAACCAACCCCTTGAGCAGGGCCCGCCGGCCGATTCTCCTCGCCTCCGAGCGAGTCGGCTTCTTGTCCATACGAACCTCCTTTGAGGTCACACTTCACCGGCAGGGGCTGGGCGGCTTCGAACCCCTTCCGTGACGTGCTTAATACCAGGACTCTAAGTTCTATACCGAAGCGCAACCATAATACCACAAGGCTCCACCCCCATACCCAGATCTGCCTCTGGCTCGAGGATTCAGGGGGCAGAGTAAGCGAGGGATGAGGGTGAGTGCTCAGATGGGGGAAAAGCGCCATATCCGGTTGGCCTTAAGCCTTCTTAATCCGGCCTGGGCCAGCCTCCAGGCGTCTGGGCCTTAGATTGGACTGGCCATGCGTCCACTGCCCCGGCTACTTGGGATGGCCTTACTTTTCGGGCTCGGCGCAGCCCAACCGGTGCTGCTCACGGGTAATCCGGTCCCTTCGGCCTTCGTGGAGCAGGCTCTGCGCCGCGCCCTGGGCTGGAGTGGCCTCGAGGCCCCCTCCCTCCCCGCCCAGCCCCCCCTGGACTACGGCCAGCAGCGCGTGTTGAACCTGGGTTCGGCCCAGGTCGCGCTCGAGCACGCCCCTTACCCGCCCCACCGCACCACCCAACTGCTGCTCTCCAACGACCCCGAGGCCGTCACCGCCAGCCGGGGGCTGTTCCACTACCGCTTCGCAGCGGGAGAAGGGGTGCGGTTGGTCTATCACCACAAGAACGGCAGCGCGGGGCCGCTGGACTTCGAGTTGCGCCTGAGCAACCCTACCCCCGAGCGGGTACAGGTGTGGGTCAGCGACGCCGCCGGAGGCCCGGTGGCCGACGAGGTCTACGCCGGGCACGTCGCCACGAAGCGCTGGCTCGAGCTGTACTGGAACCAGGTGGGGCAACTCATCGAACTCCCGCCCTACAGCACCCGCTTGCTCCTGAAGCTTCCCAGTCGCGGCCAGCAGGTGGTGAGCGGCCTGCTCGAGGCCGTGGTCACCCAGGGCCCGGCGGCCACCCTCAACCTCATCGCCCGCATCCCCGGCGAGGGCGACCCCCCGCTGGAGACCTACGCCCAGGGGCCGGTCTATCGCTTCGCTTCACTGGAGAAGCACGTCAGCCAGACCCACGTCGCGGGCAAAAGCACCCTGATGAGCCTGGGCGAGGGGGCCTTCCAGAACGGCGCTGGCAAGGCCATCAAGGGCAGTTGGGGCGTGCTGTACACCTACGAGTTGCGGCTGCAAAATCCCTCGGACACCCCGCGCACGGTGGGCCTGCGGCTCAGCGCAGCTGGAGGCATCGCGCGGGGGGTGGTGTGGCTCGAGGGGCAGGGCTACGAACTCCCCCTGCTGCGCCCCGGCCAGCCCTACGAGCTCACCCGCGTCATGCTGAACGCGCGCAGCGAGCGCCACATCCGCCTGTCCACCCTGCCCGCCGCCGGCTCGAACTACCCCCTGCGGCTGCTGCTCTACGACCCCCTCGCCACCACCGACCCCGGCCCTACAGGCCAAACCAGGTGAAGGCGTAGAAATCGCGCAGCTCTTTGGCATAAGGCTGCACCAGCTTGCGGTTGGCGGGGCTGGAAGGCGGGGCTTCGAGCGCAGTCTGGGGGTTGAAGTCGCCCGAAGCGATCTGAGACAGGAGCTTCTGGGGATCGAGCCTGGGAAGGCCCAGCTCGAGCGCGCCGTAGACCTGGCTTCGCACCCAGCGGTACTCCTCGAGTGTGAAGCCCTGGGCGTTGAGGCCTTCCACCTGGATCCTCTTGGCATCAAGGATCAGCGCTCCGGAGTCGCGGAAAAGGTCCAAAGCGGCGCGATAGTCGAGCTGCTGCTGAGAGCTGAAGCGGTCGGATAGCTGGCGCAGGCGGGCCTCGATGGCCGCATACCTCGAGCCCAGCCCTTCCTTGACGGCGCGCTGCACCCGCAGCAAGCGCTGCACCTGACTCGGGCTGAGTTGCCCGCTGGCCGGGGGTCGATAGGGCTCCTGCCGCTGCACCTTGCTCTCGAGCTGAACCAGCTGGCGAAAATCCTGTACCAGGGCGCGGGCCGGTTGGATCACGAAGGTGTTGGCCAGCCAGCCCAGCACCCCCAGCAAGATCACGAGCCCGACCAGGAAGAACAAACATCCACGGCGCATTCTTCTATGGTGCCATAGGAGGTGGGGGGGGTCGGTAGCCGGACGCCGGGCGCGGGTCGTACGTCCTACGTCGTACGCAAGATGCTTCGGCCCTCGACGCCAACCGGGAGGGCCGGGGAGGGGTTGACCACGAACCACAAGCCTATCGCTGAGCGCTGAAAGCTGACGGCTGACCGCTCCCGCTGGCGGTTCTCACGCCTCCCGCGTCCCGAAGCCCGGCTTGAGGAAGTCGGGGTAGTCGGGGTTGGGCTTGCGGTCGGGGAGGCGGTCGTGGCACTGCGAGGGGTGGGGCTCGCCCCGACGGCAGTAGGGGCAGTCGTGGCGCACCTTGTAGCGCACCGGCTTGGCCGGGATGCCCAGCGCGATGGCGTGGGGCGGGATGTCCTTCGTCACCACGGCGCTGGTGCCGATGAGCGCGTCGTCACCGATGCAGACGCCGGCCAGCACGGTGGCGTGGTAGGTGATGCGCACCCCCGAGCCGATGAGGGTCTGCTTGAGGGTCACGTCGGGCGAGGCCAGCACGTGGTGGGTGTGGCTGTAGAGGTTGACGTAGTCGGAGATGGAGGAGCGGTCGCCGATCACCAGCCCGCCGATGTCGTCGAGAAAGGCGTAGCGGTGCACCACCACGTCGTCGCCGAGCTCGAGGTTGTAGCCCACGCTGAACTCCACGTTCTGGAAGAACTTGGGGTTGCGCCCCACGCGCTTGAAGATGAAGGGGGCCAGCATGCGCCTTATGGCCACGCCCGAGTGCACCGACTGCCCCAGCGGCGTGAGGTCGAGGGTCTTCCACAGCCACAGCAGGGGCTTGACCCGGTCGAACTTCTCGGAATCGGTGGCGATGTAGTGCTCGGCCTCGAAGGTGATGTTGCGGGCATCGAGGGCGAAGGCCGCCATGGGTGCGATCTCGGCCAGCTCGGCGTAAGGCCGCGCGTGCAGGATGCGCGCGAGTTCGTCGCGCACCAGGGCGTAGCGGTCGGTGGAGGGGTCGGAGAGCTTCTCGGCCAGCTCGCCCAGCCAGCGCTGGAGCATTCGGTCGGAAGCTTCGGGGATGGGCTTGGGCAAAAGCCAGGGCATAAACGTACCTAAGCTAGGGGCTCGAGTTAGAAAACGGTGTGAGTAAGCTTACGCCGGGCAGGCAGCGGTAAGCAGTCAGCCGTCAGCCATCAGCTCGTGGCCCGTGGTGAAACCCCTCCCGAGTGCGAGGAGGGTTTACCCCCCCCCAGCCCCCCTTGCTAAGGGGGGGTAACAAGGCGTTTGGCGTACGACGTAGGACGTACGACCCGCGCCCGGCCATCGGCTATCGGCGCACAACGCACAACCTAAATCACCACCTTGCGCGCATAGAACGCCTCGGCGTAGCGCGTGGCCGACTCCATTCCCCGCAGGCGGGGCAGGGCGCGGAAGGTCTCGGGGTCGAACCAGTGCTTCGAGCGCTGGGTGCCAAAGGCTTGCATGAGGTAGTCGATCTTGCGCTCGAGGACTTCAGGCTCGAGCCGCACGTAGAGGTTGGGCTGGCCCAAGTCGCCGTCGTACTTGGGGATCTCGTACTCGAGGACGGTCTGCGAGCGCCAGGTGTTCCAGGCCAGATCGCTCAGCACGCGGTGGTCCTGGTGGCGGTCGGCGCGGGCGTGGGTGAAGACGAGGTGCGGCTCGAAACCTTTGAGGGCCTCGAACTGCTCCTTGATGGCCTCGAGCTGCGCCGGGAAAAAGCCGTCGCGAAAGCCGTGGATGACGACTTCGGCCCTGGCCACGCCCTGCAGGAAAAGTGCCGCACCCCGGCGAGCTTCCTCGGCCCGGGCCTCGTTGCCACTGAAGACTACCCACTTCACCTCAAGACGAGGGTACTCGCGCGCCAGCCGCAGCACCGTGCCGCCGCAGCCGATCTCGATGTCGTCGCTGTGAGCACCCACGAACAGCACACGGAAGGGCTGGCCTGGATCGGGAGAGAGAGTGAACATAGGTTCAGGGGCGGGTCACGGGAACCCCGGCGGGCCGGGAGCCCTGCTTCCAGAGTTCCCAAGGAGCGTTGCCGCGCGAGTACATGTCGTTGAGCACCTGCATCTCCTTGTAGGTATCCATGCAGGCCCAGAAGCCGTGGTGCTTGTGGGTGACAAGCTGGCCAATCTGGATCAGGCGGTGGAAGGGTTCGTTGACGAGTTCCTCGCCGGGGCCGATGTAGTCGAAGATTTCCTTGCGGAAGACGAAGTACCCGGCGTTCTGCCAGTTGTCGGACTCCGCCGAGGAGCGGATGTCGCGCACCGTGCCGTCCTCGTCGGCGCTGACGTAGTGAAAGGTCACGTTGGGGCGCACGCTGACGAAATTGGCGATCTTGCCGCTCGCGAGGGCTCGCTCCACGTAGGCTCGGAGGTCGATGTCCAACAGGCCGTCGGAGTAATTGGCGAGGAAGACCTCTTCGCCCTCGAGGTAAGGCCGCACCGCCAGCAGGCGCTGGGCGATGTTGGATTGCAAGCCGGTATCGGCGAAGGTGATCTTCCAGTCGTGGATGTCGCTGGTGATGAGGTCTACCTGCTTGCCTCCGGTCATCACGAAGTCGTTGGTGAGGGTCTCCTGGTAGTTGAGGAAGTACTCCTTGATGAGGTCGGCGCGGTGCCCCAGGCAGAGGATGAAGTCCTTGTAGCCGAAGTGGGCGTAGAACTTCATGACGTGCCAGAGGATGGGGCGATAGCCGATGGGCACCATGGGCTTGGGAATGCTCTCCGAATAGTCGCGCATCCGCAGGCCGAGGCCGCCGCAAAACAGCACTACTTTCATTCCGATACGCCTCCGCGATCTATTTTGCCCTCAGCTATGCCCGAGCTAAGGGTCATTATGACCTGTAAGGAGTTACGGTGGCGTTACTCGTAACCCAGCTCGCGCAGGGCCTCGGGGTCCTTGCGCCAGTTGGGGTAGACCTTGACCTCGAGCTCCAAATACACCGGGCGGGCCAGAAACACCGAGAGCTGCTTGCGGGCCGCCGTGCCGATCTCGCGCAGCATACGGCCATCTTTCCCGATGAGGATGGGCTTGTGGGCCTCGCGCTCGACGTAGAGGACGGTGCGGATGTAGACCATGCCGTTGGGGCGCTCGGTGAACTCCTCGGTTTTGGTAGCGATGGAGTAGGGGATCTCCTCCCGCAGGCGCTTCATGGCCTCCTCACGCACGATCTCGGCGGACCACTCCTGCGGGCTCTGATCGGAGCGGGAAAAGTCGGGCGGGTAGAAGAAGGGCCCCTCGGGCAGCATCGCTAGAATCTCGGCCCTCAGCTCGGCCACGGCCCCCTCATGGGTGGCGCTGAGCATGCGTCTTTCCACGCCGGGCAGCAGCTCGGCGTAAGCTTCCATGGCCGCCTCGGGGCGCTTGGCGGCGTCGAGCTTGTTACCCACCAGCAGCACTGGAATTCCCTGGGGGCGGGCCTTGAGCGCACGTGCTACCAGCTCGTCCTCGTGGGTGGGAGGATGGCGCAGGTCCACGACCCACAACACCAGATTGACCTCGGCCAGCGCCTCGACGATCTGGCGGATCATGTATTCGGAGAGCGCGTCGGCGGCCTCGTGCCAGCCAGGGGTGTCCACGAAGACAATCTGGCGATCGCCTTCAGTGTGGATTCCCCGCACCCGCTTGCGGGTGGTCTGGGGCTTTGGGGTGATGGGGGCTACCTTCACGCCCAGCAAAGCATTGAGCAAGGTGGACTTGCCCACGTTGGGCTTGCCCACGATAGCCACGAAGCCGGAATACGTCGTACCTTCGGTCACGGCATTAAGTTACCCCAGGCGGGGGGATGGCTGATAGCTGGACGCCGAACGCCGATGGCCCCTAGCCGATCGCTGGACGCTGGCGTGGGTCGTACGTCCTACGTCGTACGCGAGACGCAAGACGCCCCTTCTTCACCCCCCTTAACAAGGGGGGCTGGGGGGGATAAACCCTCCCCGCGTGCGGGGAGGGTTGGGAAGGGGTTTTCACCGCACGCTACAGACCACGAACGTTTGACGTTTGGCTTTTGGCTATCGACCATTGACCATCCGCCATCGACTATCGACGCCTCCACGGTTATATTGAACCTCAGCTTGTAACCAGTCTATGGACCCACTCGCTCTCGCGCTCACTCCCCAGGTCGGCCCAAGACGCCTGATGCAGGCGCTACAGAGCCAAAGCCTCAGTCCTGAAGCCGTCGAGGAGACCCTGGGACCGCAGATCGGTGCGGAGTACCGCAAGGTGCTGCGCCAGGGGCGGGCCGAGCGGGAGCGGGAGCAAGCGGAGAAGCTAGGCATCCGGCTGGTTGGGCTGTGGGAGGCGGGGTACCCCGAGGTCCTGCGGCAGCTCGAGAGCCCGCCCAGCGTGCTGTACCTGCGCGGAGAGATTCCCCCCTTCGAGCGCAGTATCGGGGTGGTGGGCACCCGGCGGGCCAGCGCGTGGGCCAGCGACTGGGCTCGCAAGGTGGCCCTCGAGCTGGCCCAGGCCGGAGTCAGCGTGATCTCGGGGCTGGCGCGGGGCATCGATACCGCAGCCCACCAGGGCAACCTCGAGGGCGGAGCCAACACCCTGGGGGTGCTGGGCAGCGCCCTCGACCAGATCTATCCGCCCGAGAATCGCCCCCTCGCCCAAAAGATGAGCCTGCTGTCGGAGTTTCCCCTGGGCACCCCGCCCCAGGCCCCGCTCTTCCCCCGGCGCAACCGCCTCATCGCCGCGCTGGCCCGCAGCGTGCTGGTGGTGGAAGCGGGCGTCAAGAGCGGCAGCTTGATCACGGCGAAGTTCGCCCTCGAGCTCGGGCGCGACGTGCTGGCGGTGCCGGGCCGCCCCGGCGACCCCTTCTCGCAGGGGTGCAACCGGCTGATTCAGGATGGAGCCGGGCTGGTGCTCGGCGCCGAGGACGTGCTGGGCAACCTGGGGCTCAGGGTGCGCCCCAGACCGGCGGTCGAGCTGGAAGGGCCCGAGGCCGCACTGCACCGGGCACTGCTCGAGCTGGGTCAGGCCCTGCCCGACGACCTGGCCCAAGCGCTGGGGCTCTCCCCCGCCGAAGTGCTTTCCCACCTGACGCTGCTCGAGCTCAAGGGCCTGGCGCTAGCGCTGCCCGGAGGCCGCTATGGGCCGGGAGCCTAACCCTCGCCCCAGACACGTTTTCCCCCTGTGGTAAAAAGCCACAGGGCCCTGGTCTGTGTGTGAATACAATGCACTGGCAATGCCGCCTTGCCCTGCGCGACGTGACCAGATTCCCATTGCCGCCGCTGAAGTGGTCGGCCTGCTGAGTGCCCTCGAGCCTCATAGCCGGATTCCCCAGGCCCTCGCCCGCCTGGGGCAGGCGCTGGGGGCCGGGCAGGTGGCGCTGTTCGAACGCGCAGCGCAGGGGGAGGGCTTCGAAGCGGGCTGCGTCTGGTCGGAGCCTGGCCTCGAGCCCCCACCCCCCCGCCTGGAGTCGGACCATCCCTGGCTCGAGCCCCTGGCCCAGGGGCAAATCCTGCTGCCGCAAGCGCCTGCTTGGGTGCTGGGCATCCCGGTCATGCTCGAGGGGCGGCTGTGGGCTTTTCTGGCCCTGGCGTTCGGGCAGCAAGAAGCCAGCTGGAGCGAGGAGGAGGCCACGCCCTTGCGGCTGGTGGCTAGCCTCGTGGCCGAGGCGACCCGACGCCAACGCCTCGAGCAGGCCCTGCAGCAGAGCGAGGCGCGCCACGGCGAGCTGACCCTGCTCTCCTCGGTGCTCAGGGCCCTGGCCACCAACCTCGAGCCCCAGCCGGTCTTCCGCCAGGTGGTCGAGGCGGTGTCGGAGTCGCTGGGCGGGGCCCTGACTTCCCTGTACCTGCTCGAGGGGCGGGAGCTGGTGTTGCGGCATCAGGTGGGCTATCACCAGTGGTTCGAGCGGATGCCGCTGGAGATGGGGGTCATCGGGCGCGCCGCCCGCAGCGGGGAAGCCCAGCTCGTCCGCGATCCCTCCGCCGACCCCGACTTCCTGGACCCCATTGGCGGCGTGGTGTCGGCCATGGCCATCCCCGTGCGCATCGCAGGTGAGGTGGGAGGCGTGCTGGCCGTGGAAAGCCTCAGCGAAGTCTTCAGCCACGCCGACCTCGAGCGCCTGCAAAACGTCGCCGCCCCGCTGGGCCTGGTGCTCGAGCGCGCCCGCCTCTTCCAGTCGCTGCGCGAGAGCGAAACGCGCTACCGCAGCCTCTTCGAAGGCATGCCCATCGGGCTTTACCGCACCAGCCTGGACGGGTACTTCCTCGACGGCAACCCTGCCCTGGTGCAGATGCTGGGTTTCGAGAACCTGGAGGAGCTGCGCCAGCACAACGCCGGGAGCTTTTACTCCGCCCCGCAGACACGTCCGGCCCAGCTCGAGCGGTATCTGCGCGGGGGCGTTCAGATCACCGAAACCCAGCTGGTGCGGCGAGACGGGCGACGCCTGTGGGTGCAGGAGGTGACACAGCTCATTCGCGACGAGGAGGGAAAGCCCCTCTACTTCGAGGGCAGCCTGCAGGACATCAGCGAGCGCAAGGCTTACCAGGCCCAGGTCGAGCGGCTGGCCTACTACGACCCCCTCACCGCGTTGCCCAACCGTTTTCTCCTGCAGGAGCGGGCCGAGCAGGCCCTGGCCCGGGCCCGGCGCAATCAGCAAAGCGTCATCCTGGCCTACCTCGACCTCGACCGCTTCAAGGAGATCAACGACACCCTGGGGCACAAGGTGGGCGACGAATTGTTGCGCCTGGTGGCCGACCGCATCCGCAACCTCAGCCGCGAAGCCGATACCCAGGCCCGCCTAGGCGGCGACGAGTTCGCTCTCCTGCTGTGCGACACCGACGAGCACGGAGCCATGCAGGTGGTGAGGCGGTTGCTCGAGGCCCTCAAGCAGCCCTTCGTGGTGGGGGGTGAAACCGTGCACGTGAGGGCCAGCATCGGGCTGGCAGCCTACCCGCGCGACGGGGAAAACCTCGACGCCCTCACCCGCGCCGCCGACGTCGCCATGTACCAGGCCAAAGCCGAGGGGGGCGGGTTTCGCTTCTACAACCCGGCCCAAAACCGCTACACCCGCCAGCGCCTGTCCACCCTCCAGGGCCTGCGCCGGGCATTGGGTCAGGGCGAGTTGCTGCTGCACTATCAGCCGGTGCTCGACCTCAAAACCCAGACCCTGCGGCGGATGGAGGCGCTGGTGCGCTGGCAGGACCCCGAGCGGGGGATGGTCCCGCCCAACGAGTTCGTGCCCCTGGCCGAGGAGAGTGGGATCATCCAGGAGCTCGACCTCTTCGTACTCGAGCAGGCCCTGCGCGAAGCCCACACTCACGGCCTGGAGTTCTCGCTCAACCTCTCGGCGCGCAACTTCCACGACCCCCACTTCGTCGAGCTGGCCGCTCGCCTCTTGCAGCAGTACCCGCTGGGCCGCGGGCGGCTGTGGCTGGAGATCACCGAGACCGCGCTGATGCTCGAGCGGGAAAAAGCCATCTACAACTTGCAAGCCCTGCGCAACCTGGGTACTCGCATCGCCCTGGATGACTTCGGCATGGGCTACTCCTCGCTGGCTTACCTCAAACACCTGCCCGTGGACCTGCTCAAGCTGGACAAGCAGTTCGTCGCCGGGATCGGCAACCCCCGCGACGAGGCCATCCTGCACAGCATGATCTCGCTGGGGCACAGCCTGGGGCTCGAGGTGCTGGCCGAGGGGGTGGAAAGCCCATCGCAGCTCGCCTGGCTGCGGGCCGCCGGGTGCGACCTGGCCCAGGGCTACTACATCGGCATGCCCAGCCCCTCCGGCGGCGGGGGCTTCGCCTTCACGACGCCCCTGGCCCCTGAGCCCTGATGCCCACACCGCCCCCCTTTAGTAGGGTGGAAAGCCCTGTCCGCTTGTCGGTCGCCGAGAAGCCTTGGACTTAAGTCCGAGAAGTCGTCACAATAGGAGCGTGATCGAGAAGGTCTATCTCGCCAAGCCCCGTGGCTTCTGCGCCGGAGTGGTCATGGCCATCGAGGCCGTGGAGAAGGCCGCCCGCGAGTTGCAGGAGCAGGGTGAGCTGGTGGTCTACCACGCCATCGTCCACAACGACGTGGTGGTGCGGCGGCTCGAGCAAGAGCACAACGTGCACTTCGTGGAAGACCTGGCCGAGATCGAGAGCCTGCGCGAAGAGCGGGCCAGGGCCGGGGCTAAGCTCGCCGACACGGTGGTCTTCAGCGCCCACGGCATCCCCCCCTGGCTGCGCACCGACGCGGCGAAGCAGGGTCTGCACCAAATCGACGCGACCTGCCCGCTGGTGACCAAGGTGCACTCCGAGGCCAGGAAGTACGCCAGGGAAGGCTACTGGATATTGCTCATCGGCGATTCCAGCGAGCACCAGGAGATCAAGGGCACCCGGGGCGAGGCACCGGACAACACCATCCTGGTGGCCGTTCACACCCACGTAGGCCGCGACCCCAAGCTCGCCGACCCCCACACCGTCGAAGTCCCCGACCCCGAGCGGGTGGTGGTGCTCACCCAGACCACCCTCTCCGTAGACGACACCCTCGCCACCATCGAAATCCTCAAGTCGCGCTTCCCCAAGCTGGTCGTGCCCTCGCGCGACGACCTGTGCTACGCCACCAAGAACCGGCAGGACGCGGTCAAGCAGATCGCGCCCCACGTGGACTTGTTCCTGGTGCTCACCAGCCTCAAGAGCTCCAATGGGATGCGCCTGCTGGAGCTGGCCCGAAGTCTCAGCCCTCGAGCCGAACGCATCAACACCGCCCAGGAGATCAGGCCGGAGTGGCTCGAGGGCGCGCGCAGCGTGGGCATCACCTCGGCAGCCTCCACCCCCGACGACCTGGTGCAGGAGGTGGTGGCCTACTTCAAGGCCCGCAACCCCGCCCTCGAGGTCATCGAGGAGGGCGAATGGGAGAACATCGAGTTCCGCGCACCCCGCCGCCTGTCGCCTGGCGAGGTGCTGGGTACGGGCCGCTGAAGGCTCTCCCACCTCCGCCGCCGGTCCAGGGGTCTTATACCGGATTCAAAAAGATAATCATCCAATCCAAAGATTCCCAAAGGCTATCTTTTTGAATCCTAGAGCACTCCCTTCGGTCGGGTTGATTCGTCACCATTCGGTGATGAATCAACCGAATCTGGTATTACCTCCCGCGTCTTGCGCTTAGCGTTCAACCGACCATTCGGCTATTGAGCTTTTTAAGCGTGCCTTCCGCTCGATTTTCCCTCATCTGGGGGCCCCGCGGGAAGCGTTTGTTGGCGCGCTTGGTCCAAGACGCGAAGCTTCCCGCGGGGTACTTAGTAACGCGGCTGTAACGTTCGATGTGCACAATCAGAGCTATGCCCCCTGGGCCAGGGTTGCCTCAAGAAGACCGGGCGCTCGAGACCCTGAAGAACCGGGTCTACCGGCTGGGCCTGCCGGTGGTGCTGCTGGCGGCTCTGATCGGCACCTTCGTCAATACCCCTACCCCTGAGCTGGGGGCGCTGGACCGGCTCAACCTGCCCTTCGCCACGGCCTGGCTGTTCGCCTGCTACGGGGCGCTGCTGTGGCAGCGGCGGGTGACCCCTGCCTTTGAATACGCGGTGCTGGGCGGAGCGACCCTTTTTTCCCTGATCAACACCCACCTCAACTTCAGCGCCCTGGCGCTGTGGGGTCACGGCATATGGCTACCCGCCTTATGGATAGGCGTGCTGTACCTGTGGACCTATCTGGTCGGCAGCTACCGCCACGCCCTCAAGCTCTCCATCGTCATCCTGAGCCTGCACGTGTTCACGGGCCTGTTCACCCTGCTGCCGCTGTGGTTGGGGGGGTGGCGACCCACTTTGCCCCAGATCGATGCCCTGACGCAGTTCTACCTCTCCCAGTTGGCCTACTTGCTGCTCTTTCGCCTGGTGATCGGCTTTGGTGAGCAAGTCACCCGCCTGCGCCTGCAGGCTGAGACCTATTACCGCCTGGCCCACACCGACTCCCTCACCGGGGTGCCCAACCGCCGCTACCTGCTCAGCGAGATCGGTCACGAACTCGAGCGCAGCCAGCGCTATGGCCGCCCCATGGCCCTCATCCTCATCGACCTCGACCGCTTCAAGCAGGTCAACGACCGTCACGGCCACGAGATGGGCGACCGGGTTCTGCAGCAGGTGGCCCAGCGCATCCAGCGTGGCATCCGCCACTCCGACCGCATGGGTCGCTGGGGCGGGGAGGAATTCCTGGTGCTCTTGTCGGAAGCGGGCCTCGAGGAGGCCACCCAACTGGCCGAGCGGCTGCGCGAGGAGCTGGGGCAGCCCTTGATGGAGGGACTCGAGCCCCTGAGCGCCAGCCTGGGGGTAGCCGTAGCCCAGCCAGGCGACACCCCCGACCGCCTGGTGAACCGCGCCGACCAGGCCATGTACGCAGCCAAGCGGGCCGGGGGCAATCTGGTCGAGTCAGTAGGATAAGGGCTATTCTGGTGGGGTTGGAGTGCCGCTGATGCGCCTCGAGCCCAACCCCCACCTGCTTTCGGTCGCCCCCATGATGGACTGGACCGACCGGCATTTTCGCTACCTGGTGCGCCAGATCAGCCGTGGCACACTGCTTTACACCGAGATGGTCATCGACAAGGCCATCCTGCACGGCAACCGACCCCGTCTTCTGGACTTCGACCCCAGCGAGCATCCCGTGGCGCTGCAGTTGGGGGGCTGCGATCCCCTCACCCTCGCGCAGGCTGCCCGCGTCGGGGAGGAGTGGGGCTATGACGAGATCAACCTCAACCTGGGCTGCCCCTCCGAGCGGGTGCAGGGCGGGGGTTTCGGCGCTTGCTTGATGAAGGAGCCCGATCTGGTGGCCGAATGCCTGGCCGCCATGCGCGAGGCCGTGAAGGTGAGGGTGACCGCCAAGCACCGCCTGGGCGTGGACGAACTCGAGGACTACGGCTACCTCACGCGCTGGGTCGAGAAGCTGGAGGCGGTGGGGGTCGAGGTGTTCATCGTTCACGCTCGCAAAGCCTGGCTCAAGGGCCTCTCCCCCAAGGAAAACCGCCAAATCCCCCAGCTGCGCTACGAGTGGGTCTACCGGCTCAAGCAGGACTTCCCCCACCTGCGCTTCGTGCTCAACGGGGGGGTGCGCACCCTCGAGGAGGCAGAGCGCCACCTGGCCCACGTGGACGGGGTGATGCTGGGTCGGGCCGTCTACGAGGACCCCTTCGTGCTCGAGCAGGCCGACCGCAGGCTCTTCGGCCTGGAGCACCGGCCCTCGAGGCTGGCGGTGGCCCAGGCCATGATCCACTACGCCGAGGCCCAGGTGGCCCAGGGCACCCCCCTGTGGCCGGTGGTCCGCCACATGCTCAACCTCTTCAAAAACCAGCGCGGGGGCAAGCTGTGGCGGCGCATCCTCTCCCAGCAGGCCACCCGCCAGGGGGCCACGCCCGAGGTGCTGTGGGAAGCGCTCGAGGTGGTCCGCGCCCACGAGCTCGAGCAACCGAGCACCCAGGCAGCCCTCGCGCCCGGTTTGCGCTCTTCGTAGGGCATCGGCGGTTCGTCGTTCGCTTTCGCTTGTGGAATTCGGGCAGGGCGAGGCGGGGATTCGAATAACTGCGCCGGGCTGATTAAGCCCCTGTTAATTCGGTGTTTACCTCGGAGGTCTAGCCTCGTCTTTGGAGGTTGCCATGGGCAAATCCTGGTGGATCGTGGGGTTGGGGCTGTTGCTGGTGGCCTGCAGCAACCAGGGCGCTCAAACCCCCAGCACGAGCCTGGCGGGAGTGGTCCGCAAGAGCGGCGACATCGTCACGCTGGGCGGCAGGGTGCTCGACCTGAGCCAGGCCAGCATCACCGAAGACGGGCAGGGCATCCCGGCCTCGAGGGTCCGGGATGGCAGCGAGATCGTCGCTCAGGGCAGCGAGCAGGGTGGCCGCATCGCGGTGCGCTCCCTCGAGCTGCGCTACCGGGCCAAGGGCGTGGCCGACGAGGTCAACACATCCGAGAGCTTCGTGACGGTGGTGGGGCTCAAGGCCCTGGTCACCGCCGAGACCCGCATCGTGCAGGAGAACCCCGACGGCAGCGAAACCCCGCTGACCCTGGCCGATCTACAGGCGGGCGACTTCCTCAAGGTCGCGGGGCTGGCTCAGGCCGACGACTCCATCGTGGCCAGCCGGATCGAGCGCGAGGCAGAGGACGACCCCAACCGGGTCGAACTGCGGGTGAGGGTGCGCGAGCTCGATACCGCCGCCCAAACCTTCACCTACGGCCTGCGCACCTACGTCGTGGACTACTCCGGCGCCGAGCTGAAGGGCACCCTGAGCGAGGGGGTCTTCGTGCGGGTCAAGGGCACCAAGTCGGGCAACACCGTCCTCGCCAGCAAGGTTCGCGCCGAGGATGAAAAGCCTGGGGGCACCCGCATCGAGCTCGAGGGCATCGTCTCCGACCTCGACACCGTGGCCCAGACCTTCAAGATCGAGAGCCTGACCGTCGATTACAGCCAGGCCGAAGTGCGGGGCAACCTGGTCAACGGGGCTCGGGTCCACGTCAGGGGCACCCTCGAGGGCAGCCTCGTGCGGGCCAGCCGGGTCAAGGTGCAGCAGGAGGAGGGCAAGGGCGAGGCCGAACTCGAGGGGCTCATCAGCGACTTCGATCCCGCCAGCCGCACCTTCGTAGTGGGCGGGATCACGGTGCACGTGAACGACCTGACCCGCTACGAGGACGACAGCGGCGACGATATCCGCAGCAGCGGCGGTGAGGGCGACGAAGACCAGATAAGCGCCGAGGAGTTCTGGGGCACCAACCGCGACGGGCAGCAGGTCGAGGTCGAGGGCCTCGCCACCGGCAGTTCCAGCCTCCTGGCCCGCGAGATCGAACTCGAGTAAACCGCCAGAGTGCCGGGACTGGATTAAACTGAAAATCGCCATGCGCATCCTGCTGGTCGAAGACGAAGAGGGGCTGGCTCAGCCCCTCCTCGCCCTGTTGCGGCGGGAGCGCTACGCGACGAGCTGGGTCGCCAGCGTGGAGGGGGCCTATTCCGCCCTGAGCCAGGCCGAGCCCGACCTGCTGATCCTCGACGTGATGCTCCCCGAGGGCGAGGACGCGGGGTTCGAGCTGGCCCAGAGCCTGCGTCAGGGCGGCTACCAGGGCAGCATCCTCTTCCTCACCGCCCGCGACACCATCGAGGACCGGGTGCAGGGGCTCGACCTGGGCGGCGACGATTACCTGGTCAAACCCTTCTCGCTCACCGAGCTGCTGGCGCGGGTGCGGGCCCTGCTACGCCGCAACGCCCACAGCAAGCAGGCTTACATCGCCCGAGGGCCGCTGCGGGTGGATCAGAGTGGTCGGCGGGTCTTCTGGCAGGAGCAACTGCGCGAGCTCTCGGAAAAGGAATTCGCCCTGCTCGAGCTGCTGGCGCTGCACCCCGAGAAGACCTTCGCCGTCGAGGAGTTGCTCGAGCGCTTCTTCCCCGAGGCCGACTCAGGGCACCGCATCCTGCGGGTCTATGTCCACCGCTTGCGGGAGAAGCTGGCTCCCGAAGCCATCCTGACCGTTCCGGGAGGCTACCGTCTGGGGGTCTAGGATGGGATTGCGCAGCCGACTGGTGCTCAGCCTCACCGCCTTAGCCCTGCTGGCGGTGCTGCTAGAGGGCTTGCTGGGCTACTGGCAGTTCCAGCAGGCCATTCGGCGCGACCTCGAGCGCGACCTCGAGCGCTTCGCCCGCACGGTGGCCGAGGCGGTGAGGCTGGAGCCGAGTCCCAAGCTCGAGGTCGCCCGCATCGCCGACCTGCCCGAGTTCAGCCAAGGTCGCCTGCGCCTGCGCCGGGAGGGGGAGGCCGCGATCCTCGAAACCGGGGGCCCCTTCCCCGAGAACGACCCCGCCTGGCTGCGCTATGCCCTCCCGCTCTCGCAGGGCTTCGTGCTCGAGGCCGCCCTCGACGTGCGCGAGCGGCAAAACGCCTTCTCGGCTTACACCCAGACCCTCCTGATCTCGGTGCCGGTCGCGCTGGTGGTGGCGTTGGGGCTGGCCGCGCTGCTGCTGGGCTACCTGATGCGTCCCCTGCGCCAGCTCAACCGAGCCACCCACGAGCTGGCCCAGCAGCGCTTCCCCGAAGCCATCCCGGTGCCCCCCGGCAACGACGAGCTGGCCGAGCTGGCCCAGAGCTTCAACCGCATGACCCAGGCGGTGCGGGGTTTCCTCGAGCGCGAGCAGAGCTTCACCCGCTACGCCTCGCACGAGCTGCGCACCCCGCTGGCCACCCTGCGGGCTCAGATCGAGAGCCTCGAGCAGGGCCTGAGCGACCCTCAGCAGGCCATGCCCTACCTCAAGGCCAGCCTCAGCCGCATGGAGGGTACCCTCAGCGGGTTGCTCATCCTCTCCCGCAGCCCCGAGCCCGATCCCACCCCGCTACGCCTGGAGCCGCTGGTCCGCTCCTGCGTCGCCGCCCTGCCCCAAGCCCAACAAGCGCGCCTGAAGCTGTACCTCGAGGGCGACGTGTGGAGCTATGGTCCCGCCGAGCCGCTGCGCCAGGCCATTCAAAACCTGCTGGACAACGCCTGCAAGTTCAGCGAGGGAGAGGTCGAGGTTCGGCTGGAGGGGGGCGGCGGGCTGGCGCGGCTGGTGGTGCGCGACCGGGGACCCGGCGTACCCGAGGAGGCCCTGGCCGAGCTGGGCAAGCCCTTCTACCGGCTCGATCGGCGCAAGCAGGGCCTGGGCTTGGGGTTGGCCCTGGTACAGCACGTGGCCCGCGCGCTTTCGGGGGGGGTGGAGTTCCGTAACCTCAAGCCAGGGCTCGAGGCCACCCTGACCCTGCCCGCCGCTTCCCCCCAAAGCGAGGTGAACCATGTCCCGGCGTGAGTTGCTGCGGCTGCTGGCACTCCTGGGCCTGAGCCTGGGCTCGCCGGGCTTGGCCGAGGGGAAGGGTAGCGATAGGGGCAAGGATAAGGGCAAGGACAAAGACAAGGACGACAAGTCCCCTGGACGTCCCGACAACCGCGACAACCGGCGCAACTACTACGCCCGGGTGACCCTCAACGATGGGGCACAGGTCTACTGCGGCGGCACCAGGGTAGTAGGCGATTCCCCCTGGCTCAAGCTGGTTGCACCGGGGATGTGGCTCGAGGCGGAGGGCTCCTGGAAGGACAAGGATTTCGTGGCGGCTCAGGTCAAGATCGTCTCGCCCAAAGTCTGGGCCTACTATCAGGGTCCGGCGGCACCCCTGGGCCTGGGGCAGGCCCAGCGGCTGGAGGTCTGGTTGCAGGAAGGCGAGTCGCGGGTGTTGTTCCAGCGCAGCCTCAACGCCCCGCCAAACCCGGTACGGGTGGTGGCCCACTACGACGGCAACCGCTTCTTGGCTTTGCCACCCAACCTGATCGCACCGCAGAACCTCAGGGCTGGCTGGTACGAGCTGAGCGGCAGCTGGAACGGGCAAAGCCTCACCTGGAACAGCTTCAAGCCCTTCCCCGACAACGAGGGGTAGTGCAAAGCAGAAGGTAAGCTGAAGCAAAACGCCGCTCGGTCGCAGTTTTGGGCGTTTGGCGCGCTTTGGCTACCGACTATCAGCCCTCATGTACATAAACAACACGGCCCCCAAGGCAGGGATGCTAGGGTAGAAGCATGACCGGATTGCTGATCGTGCTGGGGCTGGGGCTACTGCTGGTCCTGGTCTACGTTGCGCTCTACAACGGGCTGATCGCCCGCAAGAACCAGGTTGAAAACGCCTTTGGCTCGATCGAAGCCATGCTCAAGAAGCGCTACGATCTCATCCCCAACCTCGTCGCCGCCGTCAGGCAGTACATGATCCACGAGGCCGGCCTGCTCGAGCGTGTCGTGGCGCTGCGCTCGCAGGCCATGGAAGCCACCAGCCCACAGGCCCGCTTCAAAGCCGAGGGCGAGCTCAGCGCTGCTCTGCGCGGCCTGATGGTGCAGCTCGAGAACTACCCCGACCTCAAGGCCAGCCAGAACGTGCTGCAACTGCAGGCCGCCCTCAACGAGGCCGAGGAGCAGATCTCAGCCGCCCGGCGCTTTTACAACTCCGCCGTCACCGACTACAACAACGCCATCGAGATGTTCCCCTCCAACCTCATCGCCCAGAGCATGCGCTTAGAGCGCAAGCCGGTGTTCACCATCCCCGAAGGAGAACGCCTCGCCCCCAACGTAGGCCAACTCTTTGGCAATTGACTACCTCCTCCCTCCGGTTGAACTCTCGCGAGCGCGCCTGTCATGGTCCGTCCAGCCGCCTACGTTCCCCTTCTGACCCAGGCCACCTCCGCCCTACCCAGGTCGTGCCGGAGGAGAGCGTGAGCTCGAGCTTCAGCGAGCTCTACCGCCAGCTCGAGCCGGTGCTGGGGGAGCTGGAACGCGAACGCCGCCAGGTCCTCTCCTGTCTGTCGCTGGCCGTCCTGCTCACCCTGCTGGCCGCCGGGTTGCTGATCGCTCTGGTGCCCAGCGTGCAGGAGCCCCACCTGCTGGGCCTCGTGGCCTTTGCCGGGATTACTCTCGTGAGCATCGTCCACAGCCTGCTGACCCAGCGCTACCGCCAGCGTTTCAAGAATGAGGTGGTGCGGCGGCTGATCCAGCACCTCAGCTCCAACCTCGACTACCAGCCTGAGCGGGGCGTGGGCTACGGCAGTTACCGCTCGAGCCAGCTCTTCCCCCGCGAACCCGACCGCTACAGGGAAGAAGACCTCATCACCGGGCGCATCGGCCAGACCCGCCTCAAAGTCAGCGAGGTCCACAGCGAGTACAAGAGCGAGTCCACCGACTCCAAAGGCCGCCGCACCACCCACTGGCACACCATCTTCCGGGGGCTGTTCTTCGTGCTCGACTTCCCCAAGCCCTTTCACGGCGCGACGTTGGTGCTGCCCGACTCCGGCGACGGGACCTTCCTCGACCTCTTCGAGCGCTTCAGCAGCCGCGGCCAACTGGTCAAGCTCGAAGACCCCGAGTTCGAGCGTTACTTCGTGACCTACACCTCCGACCAGGTCGAAGCCCGCTACCTGCTCTCCACCAGCCTGATGCAGCGCGTGGTCAACTTCCGCAAGGCCTTCAAGCGCCCGCTCTACATGGCCTTCAGCGGCGGAAACTTCTACCTCGCCCTCTCCACGCCCAAGAACTTCTTCGAACCCCAGATCTTCCGCCCCATCCGCATGGAAGACCTCGCCGACTACCTCACCGACCTGCGCTTCGTGCTCTCCATCGTGGATGAGCTCAACCTCAACACGCGCATCTGGAGTGTCTAGAGCAGCTCGAGATGGACTTCACTCGCCTCTACTACCAGGTCTTGCTCCCGGTCCAGGGCCTGCTGGAGCGGGAGCGCCGCCATAGCTTGCTGCTGGTAGGACTGCTGGCGCTGTTTACGGTGCCGCTGCTGGCGCTGGGCCTCGCGGTGGTGTTGGCAGGAGCATTCCCGATCGGACTGCTGCTCTCGGGCCTAGCAGTGGGGGCATGGCTCACCGCCTATCCCGCGCTGCAGTACAACTACCGCCGCCACTTCAAGCAGAAGCTCATCCAGCCCATCCTGGCCGAGGTCGCGCCCACGCTGGTCTACCAAAGCCTGGGCACGCTCAACGAGCTCGAGCTGTGGGCCAGCGGGCTGCTCGAGCGTGCCAGCGAGGTCGAGGGTAGCGACCTGGTGCGCGGCCACATCGAGGGAGTGGAGTGCAAGTTTGCCTACGTGGAGGCTTTCGCCGTCGAGGAAAACCGCGAGAAAAATCCCTCCCTCAAGCGGCGCTCCCGCCTCTTCCGGGGCCTGCTGTTCGTGGCCGATTTTCCCAAACCCTTCAGCGGCCAGGTCCTGATTACACCCGACCACCTCGAGCCAACACTGGGCCCGTTAGCCCACAGCCTGCAAAGCCTTGATCGCTCGAAAGGCCAGCTGGTCAAGCTCGAAGACCCCGACTTCGAAGACCTCTTCGCCGTCTACACCGCGCCCGGCTCCGACCAGCAGGTCAAGGCCCGCTACCTGCTCTCCACCAGCTTCATGCGCCGCCTGGCCCAGTTCCGCCGCCAACTTGGCCGGCCCCTGCTGGCCTCGCTCAATTACGGCAAGCTCTACCTGGCCATCCCCACGCCCACCAACCCCCTCGATCCTCCCCTGCTGCGCAACCCGGTGGAGATCGGCAAGGTGCGCGAGTACGTGGAAGCGCTCGAGCTGATGCTGGGCTTGGTGGAAGAGCTGCGGCTCAACGTGCGCATCTGGTCCCCGGATTGAGCCCGGCTTCCTCCGGACCGCTCGGCCTGTGCCTATGGCTTTAACAAAATCACTCCACCTCGAGCTTGACCGCCCCTTCGGCGACAAGGTAGTCGGTTACTCCAGCAGCACCTGGGAGAAGGGGGAGGGCTCCTTCGACCTGATCGGCAGGATCACCCCCGGCGGGGTGCTCAACCTGGTGGCTTATACCAACCTTAGATAGATAGTCATCCATTGGGGATCCACCTGAACCCCGCCACCCCCCGGATGACCTCGGGGTGCTCCTGGAGATAGACACAGCGCTCTACCAGACGCTCTTGCAAAGCCTCCAAG
>NZ_QWLA01000061.1 GCF_003574095.1 Calidithermus roseus | reverse complement strand
GGCGGGGGGGAGATGCCCGCCATCTACGCGGCCTGCGACGCGGTGGTGGTGCCCTCGGTGTGGCTGGAGCCCTTCGGCCTGGTGGCCGCCGAGGCCCTGGCCAGCGAGCGCCCGGTGGTGGCCTCGAGCGTCGGCGGGTTACCCGAGGTGGTGCAGGGGGGCGGCAGGCTGGTTGCTCCCGGCGACGAGGCGGCTTTGGAAAACGCTCTGCGCGACCTCAGCCACAACCCCGCCCTGCGGCAGCAACTCGGGGCTCACGGAAGGAGGGCCATGTTGGCCTTAACCTGGGAGAAGGCTGCCTCGGAAGTCGAGGCGGTGTACCGCTCCTGCCTGCGCTCCCCGGTGGCCATCGGCAGCCGGGCCTAGCGAAATTTCCCTTTCCTCGCCCACTCGGAGGACGATTTATGTGCGGTTTTATCGGATACCTCATTCCCCAAGGCAAGCCCCGCCCTGATCTGGCGACCTGGAGCCAGCTCATTGTGCACCGCGGCCCCGACTCCGGGGGGACCTATCAGGACGGGCCGCTGGGTTTTGCTTTTCGCCGCCTGGCCATCCTCGACCTCTCCGAAGCGGGCAACCAGCCCATGCAGGGCGAGCGCTTCGTGCTGATGTTCAACGGGGAGATCTACAACCACGCCGACCTTCGCGCCGAGCTCGCCACGCCCAGGGGCGGCTGGCGGGGGCATTCGGACACCGAGACCATCCTCCAGGCCTGCGAGCAGTGGGGTGTGGGGCCCACCCTCGAGCGCCTGAATGGCATGTTTGCCCTGGCCATCTGGGACAAGCAGCGCCAGGAGCTGGCCCTGGCCCGCGACCCGCTGGGGGTCAAGCCGCTGTTGTATCTCGAGCGGGGCAGCGCCCTGTATTTCGCCAGTGAACTCAAGGCCCTGCGGCCTTATAGCCGGGGCCGGCTCTCGGCCTCGGGCGTGGCGCTCTACGCTTCCTTGGGCTTCGTGCCCGCCCCTTTCTCGCTTCTCGACGATGTGAAGAAGCTGCGCCCCGGCGAGGTGCGGGTCTTCGGGCGCAACCCGCGCGGCTGGTTCATCCACTACAAAGCCTGGCAGGAAGAGCGCAGCGTCGAGCCGGGCGACCTGCGCCCGGCAGTCGAGAAAGCCGTGCGGCGGCAGCTCATCTCCGACGTGCCGGTGGGCATCTTCCTCTCCGGCGGGGTGGACTCCTCGGCCATCGCTCACGTCGTCGCCCAGACCGGAAGCCTCAGCTCCTTCAGCCTGCGGCCTCGGGGCTCCAACCCCGAGGCCGAGCTCGACGCCGACCTCGCCGCCATGCAGGCTAAAAAGCTGGGCCTGCGCCACCACGAGATCCCCTTCGACCCCGCCGAAGTCGCCCAGGACCCCGCCGACCTGCTCGCTCGCATGGACGAGCCGGTGCTCGAGCCCTACTTCCGCGGCGAGGTGCTGCTCTCCCAGGCCGCCCGGGCTGCCGGGATCATCGTGGTGCTCACCGGGCACGGCGGCGATGAGGTGCTCATGGGCTATCCCACCTACCAGGCGGTGGCGAAGGGAGAACACTACGACCGCATCCCCCTGCTGGGCCCGGCCCTGCGCGCGGCCTCGAGCCTGCCCTTCTTTTCCAGTCACACCCGTGAAAACCTCCGGGGCGCGGCCAGCGTGTGGCGCCGGCCCTTCCTCGAGGGCTACGCGCTGCGCTCGGCGGTGCTCTTCGACGCGGCCACCTCGGCCCGCCTGGCCGGGCTGGCGGCCCCTGAGGTGGGCGAGACCCTCCGGGGGCTGCTCGAGGACGTGCGGCAGAGGGTCCAGCGCCTGCCTGGCCCCAGCCGCGGCCTGCGCCCGGTAGAGCTGGCCGCGCGCAT
Source organism: Calidithermus roseus (assembly GCF_003574095.1). Lineage (GTDB taxonomy): Bacteria > Deinococcota > Deinococci > Deinococcales > Thermaceae > Calidithermus > Calidithermus roseus. Next base: position 20,896 of record NZ_QWLA01000061.1, on the reverse strand, counting down.
GGACCTGCTGTTCAACGTGCCCGAGCACTACAACCAGCGCCTCGACCGCGCCAGCATGAGCGCGAGCGTGGAGGCCAGGGTGCCCCTGCAGGACCTCGAGCTGCTGGACAGCGTGCTGCGCCTGGGGGTCGAAGCGCTTATGGACGGGGGGCTCAAGGGTTTGATGAAACAGAGCTTCGGCGAACTGCCCCGCGAGGTGCTCTACCGCCCCAAGCGCCACTTCCAGGCTCCCCTGCTGGGCTGGCTGCGGCAGGGAGGGGCGCTGGAGCCGTGGGCCAGAAGCCAGCTCAGGTCCCTCGAGCAACGCCTGGGACGGGTCCTTCCCCCGCTCAGGGTAGACTCCACCCAGGCCGCTTACCGGGCCTGGAGCTTGGCGCTGCTGGAGGGCTGGGCGCAGAAGCTGCAACTGGACACGGTGCCGGCATGAGGGCCAGCCGCTACCTAAAGCTCAGTCCGGGCAGAGGGGTTTTCGCTGCCGGATTGGCGCTTTTGGCTTCCTGCTTCCAGTTGGCGTGGGCCCAGGGCGACCTGGCCCGCTGGGAGGGGGAGTGGAACGGGCTACGGATGCAGGTGGCGGTGGTGACGCGGGGCCATGTCATCTCCGACGCCGAGCGCCAGGAGAGGCCCTGGTGGCAGTGGGGTCGCACCAACAGCGACGTGTTTCTCTTTGGCTTCGCCCCCGGCGGCTACGACCTGGTCCTGGACTTCGGGGTCAGGGTGGACCGGCCCCGGGTGCGCATCTACGTGGTGGACCAGCGCGAGCGCGGTGAGGTCAGGGTCTTGGCTGGGCAGTACATCCTCCCCGCCGCCCACAAGCAGGTCATCGAGCTGTGGCCGCGCGACGAGAACGAGGACTGGCTCACCCGCAACGGGCTGCCCAACTTCGACCTCGAGGGCCTGGTGCCCAGCGATGAGCAGGAGGGGCTGATCTTCGGCCTCAGCGTAGCCGGCAACCCCCTGCGCCCCGGCGAGCCCCTGTGGCACACCACCCGCATCATCAACGACGCCGGGGCCGACCGGGGCTACTCGCGCTTCGGCGCGGCGGTGCGCTCCGATCCCAGCGTGCGCTTCAAGCTGGCCGACCCCCTGCTGCCCAGCTTCCCCTACCTGAGCGTGGTGCAGGGCTTCGACCCCTTCGGCGACGACCGCCCCATGGTCTACGAACTCAACACCCACGCCTTCCGCAGCACCTGGGCCGGTTTCCAGAGTGCGGGGGTCTATGCGTTCAACTCCAAGTCCTTCCCGCCCTACACCGACTTCGAGGCCCCCTTCGCCTGGTACCGCTTCAATACCGACCCCCTGAACAACCCCAGCGGCAAGTACGCCGACCTGGTGGTGCGGGCCGACTACTGGCCCCAGCAGAGCCTCTTCGGTCCCGACGTCTACCGCACCACCCGCTCGGCCTTCCGCCTGAGCTGGAAGGGCAGGGATCCCCTCCACTGGCGCTACTCCCTCACGGTCGCGGGCAACCACGAGATGCGCACGCGGGTGAGGGTGGGCGATGAGGTGGTGCTGGCGGTGCCCTACTGGGACTATCCGGCCTGGGTGGCCACCAAGCCCTGGAAGGCCGCGACGCTGGTGGAAGCCACGCGGGGCGAGAGCGGGTCGGAGGGCATCTACGACTACTCGGTGGAGGACAGCCTCGAGCTGGCCTACTGGGTCAACGGCCAGCGCGACGAGCCGCCTCCCGGCTACGACCGGCCCTACATCGAGTTTCCCCAGATTCACCCCCAGCGCCTGGCCGAGGGGTTCCGTGGCGAGTACAGCATGGTCTACAACCGCGTGCCCGAGCTGTACTTCTCGCCCATCGACCGGCGCGTTCACCTCAAAGGGGCTCAGGCCGGGATCTGGAACCTGGGCAAGGGCCAGGTGCTGCGCAGCTACAACCTCGAGCCCGACGACTACGTCGATAGCTGGGTGCGCGAGCAGGTGCCGCTGCAACAAGGCCCGGTGGTCATCGCCGAGCACGGCCAACCCCTCGAGCGGCTGCATTTCCTGCGCGGCTTCGTGATCTACTCAGGTCCAACGGGGGTGGTGCTGCGGCGGGGCGAGGCGCAGTTGCACAGCCTCGAGCTGCCCGTCCCCACCGACTGGGAAAGCTGGCGACCCTGGGCCACCCAACTGCCCCAGATCGAAGGGGGACGTGATCCCAGGCGACTGGACACCTGGATGGGCAACCTGGGCGGCGCCCTGCTGCAAGAGCCCGGCGGGAGCCTGAGCGAGGTATGGCGCACCCCCGAGGGCCTGCGCCTGGTGCTGCAAAGCCGGGGCCAGGGCCGGGGCCCTCTGGCCCCCGATGCCCCCGGCGCCTACGTGCTGCGCTACAGCGCCAGCGATGAGCGCTGGAGCGTGGAGCCCAGCCCTCCACCCCGCCTGGTAGCCCGCATCAAGAGCCGCCCGCTCCGGGAGCTATACCCGGTAGCGCTCGAGCTGGAAGTGGAGAACCAGGGCGGTGCCAGTTGGAGCGGCCCCGCCGAGCTGGTCGCGCTGCGCACCAACGAGTGGGGCAACGTCGAGAAGGAGACCCTCAAGCGCTGGGAGCGCCTCGAGCTGATGGGCCAGAGCACCGTGCGCAAGGAGATCCACTGGGCCACGCGCTTCACGGGAACGAGGGAATTCGTGTTGATGCTGGGTGAGCGCAAGCTCGAGGTGGGGCGGCTCGAGGTGGCCCACACCCCACGGATGACCGCGCCTCCCCCCAACCCCGTGGCCGCGCCCTTCGCCCTGCTGGTGCTGATGCTGGGCCTGCTGGGCATCTTGCGGGTCTGGAAGGAGGCCGCGTGAACCTGCCCCGCCTTTCCCAGCGCGTGCAGGATTTGTTCTGGGCTCCCAGGGCCATCGCCCGGCAGCCTCTGCGGGTCTCTTCCTTCACCTACGCCTTCTGGATCGGGCTGGCCTTCGGCGGCTACTTCATCCTGCGCTACAGCGGGCAGTGGGCCGAGATCGATTCGGTGGCCTTCAGTGGCATCACGTCCAACCTGCAGCTCTACGGCAGCTTCAGCCAGGAAATCAACCCCAAGAACTACCCCCACGGCTATGCCTTCCCGGTGTGGATGGCCTCGCTCTCCTACCTCACCGGGCTGCCGGTGGGCGAGCTGATGCGCTGGTACACGCCCATGGTGGGCAACCTGTTCCTGGCGATGTTCGGCTTTTGCGCCTACCGGCGCTGGCTAGGCAGCGACCGCCTGGGGTTGCTGGCGGCCTCGGTGCTGTTTTTGGTGCCCGAGATGGTCTTCACCGTCTCACGCGGCAACCACGAGAAGATCACCGTGTCGCTGACCCTGCTGGCCTCGCTGGCACTATTGAAGAGCTTCCTCGAGATCCAAGCGCGCAACTGGAAGCTCTTCGCTTCCTGGCTCACCGTCTACTACCTCGTCTCCTTCACCCTCTCCTCGCTCAACGTGCTCTTTGGCTCCTCGTTCATCGTGGCCTCCACCCTCACCGTGATCGTGGCCTGGGTCTTCCTGCGCTTCAGGCCCACCCAGTGGGGCATCATCCGCCGACCCCTGGAGCGCCTGACGCTGCGCATCGCCACCTCCTGGCTGCTGGTGCTCATCGTGATGTGGTACATCTACCCTTCCGCCGGAGACAACTTCAACCTGCTCAAGACCGCCGTCGAAAAGCTGGGCACCCTCTTCCTCAGCTTCACTCCGGAATCCAACCCTTACGCTCAGGATGCCGATCCCTGGGCCAGCGTGCTGGGCTACCGCCTGATCTCTTCCTTCCGCTGGATCCTCTTCGCCGTCTCCTTCCTCACCTGGATCTTGCTGCTGGCCCCCACGATCTTCCGCAACTCCAAGGCCCCGCTCACCCGGGTGTTCCTGCTGGCGTTGTACGGGGCCTTCGGCTTCCAGCTGGCCGTGGCCATTCCCGTCGATCTCATAGGCCTCGAGGCCGGGAGTAACCTCCAGGTGCGCATGTACGTCTACTTCGTGCTCTTCGCCGCTCCGGTCTTCGTGCTGGGCGTGACCCGCTTGGTGGGGCCCAGGACCCGCCTGATCGTGGCGGTGGTGATGGCGGGCTTTGGCTTCCTGAGCGTGCTCAAGGCCACCCTCGACCCCCACATCTCCAACTTGTGGATGCAGTACACCCGCACCGAGCTTCAGGCCATCCGCACCTGGGCCCAGTACGAGGAAAACAGCCTGCTCTACCTGGGCCGCATCACCCGCCTCAACGACGCCTGGTACATGAACTACGGCCTGGGGCTGCCGGGCGGCAACAACCTGACCATCAACCCGGACAACCCCGAAGCCCCGCACGCCCTGTTCTCGAGCACCCAGGAAGCCAACAACAGCGCCTGGCGCTTCCGCCTGCCCCTGCTGTTGCTGGACAATCGGGTCTATGACAATGGCGACGCCCAGATCTACCACCGCCTGCCCCGCACACCCTTCCAACGGTAGGGCGGTCTGCTCGAGCCCGGCGCCTGGCCTTCACCAACACCGCTGCCGCGCTGGCGACAACCCGCCGGGGCACGACGGCGGCCATGCCCCGGCACGCTGAAGTCGAGCAGCATCGAAGGGATACTTATACCGGATTCAAAAAGATAGTCGCCAAAATCAAAAACTCAGTGGCTATCTTTTTGAATCCTAGAGCACTCCCTTCCAAGGGGCGGTATCGCCCTTTGCTACGCGGATAACTTCGGTCGGGTTGCTTCGCTGCCGAATCTGGTATCAGCGCCCGTAGAAGGCGGTGAAGCTGGCTTTGGCGATGGCGTTGCCGTTGATGTTGAAGCCCACCAGGGCCTGGCTGGCATTGGCGGGAAGCTCGAGCTTCTCCACCCTGAGCGCGTAGAGCGTGAACTCGTAGCGGTGGGGCTTGTCGCCCACGGGCGGGCAGGGGCCGCCCCAGCCGGGGGTGCCGAAGGAGGTCACGGCCTGGACGGCTCCGGCGGGCAGGCCGCGGCCTTGGGGGTTGCCCGCGCCCTTCTCGAGCCGGTTGACGTTGGCGGGGATGTTGTAGACGATCCAGTGGGTGAACCCGCCGACCCCGGTAGGAGCATCGGGATCGTGAACGATAAGGGCGAAGCTCTTGGTGTCCGCCGGGGCGCCAGACCACTGCAGGGCGGGAGAGATGTTCTGCCCCGTGCAGCCGAAGCCGTTGTAGACCTGCTCGGCTTTGATGGTGGAATTGGCGGGGATATCGGGGCTGCTCAGGGTAAAAGAGCTTTGTGCCACACCGAGGGCCACTAAAGCCAACAATCCAAAGCCAGGCACTTTGAACATGGTTCACCCCTTTCGGGGCCATTCTACTGCTGGGCGCTCCTACGCAGCGAAGAGCGCGATAGAATCCAGGGACAGGAGGCGATATGTCCGTACACCCTCTGGCCGGTAAACCCGCACCGCACAGCATTCTGGTCAACATTCCGCGCCTGGTGGCCAGCTATTACGCCCTCCAGCCTGACCCCGCCGACCCCTTGCAGCGGGTGGCCTTCGGCACCAGCGGGCACCGGGGCAGCGCCTTCGCCGGGACTTTCAACGAGGCCCACATCCTCACCATCGCCCAGGCCGTGGCCGAATACCGCGCCCAGCAGGGCATCAGCGGGCCGCTGTACATGGGCATGGACAGCCACGCCCTCAGCGAGGCAGCCTGGATCAGCGCCCTCGAGGTCCTCGCCGCCAACGGGGTGACGGTGCGGGTCGAGCGGGGGCGGGGCTATACCCCTACCCCTCTGGTTTCGCACGCCATCCTCTCCTACAACAAAGGCCGCAGCGGGGGCCTGGCCGATGGCATCGTGATCACCCCCAGCCACAACCCGCCCCAGGACGGGGGCTTCAAGTACAACCCCCCGAGCGGCGGCCCTGCCGATACCGGCGTGACCGGGGCCATCCAGGAGCGGGCCAATGCCCTCCTGGCCGAGGGGCTGAAGGGGGTCAAGCGTATCCCGCTCGAGCGTGCCTTGCAGGTGGCCGAGGAGTTCGATTTCGTCACCCCTTACGTAAGCGAGCTGGATCAGATCATCGACATCGCGGCCATCAAGGCGGCGGGTGTGCGCATCGGGGTGGACCCGCTGGGCGGGGCTTCGCTGGCGACCTGGCAGCGCATCGCCGAGCACTACGGCCTCGACCTCACCGTGGTCAACGAGCGCATCGACCCCGCCTTCGCCTTCATGAGCGTGGACAAGGACGGCAAGATCCGCATGGACTGCTCGAGCCCCTACGCCATGGCCTCGCTGATCTCCCTCAAGGACCACTTCGACGTGGCCGTGGGCAACGACCCCGACGCCGACCGCCACGGCATCGTGACCCGCGAGGGGCTGATGAACCCCAACCACTACCTCGCCGCCGCCATCCACTACCTCTACCAGAACCGCCCGCAGTGGCCCGCCAGCATGGGCATCGGCAAGACCCTGGTCTCCAGCAGCATGATCGACCGGGTAGCCCAGGTGCTGGGCCGCCCCCTCGTCGAGGTGCCGGTGGGCTTCAAGTACTTCGTGGACGGGCTGCTTGGCGGAACCCTCGGCTTTGGCGGGGAGGAGAGCGCCGGGGCGAGCTTCGTGCGCATGGACGGCTCGGCCTGGAGCACCGACAAGGACGGGATCATCCTGGGGCTTTTGGCGGCGGAGATTCTGGCTAAAACCGGCAAGTCGCCCAGCGAGCACTACCGCCAGCTCGAGGCCCGCTTCGGCGCTTCGGCCTACAGCCGCATGGACGCCGAGGCCACCCCGGCTCAGAAGAAGGTGCTGGCCAACCTCTCACCCGAGATGGTCACCGCTACCGAGCTGGCCGGAGAGCCCATCCTGGCCAAGCTCACCCGCGCCCCCGGCAACGGCGAACCCATCGGCGGCCTCAAGGTGGTCACCCAGAACGCCTGGTTCGCCGCACGGCCCTCGGGCACCGAGGACGTGTACAAGATCTACGCCGAGAGCTTCCGGGGGCCGGAGCACCTCGAGCAGGTCATGCGGGAGGCCAGGGAAGTCGTGAGCGCCGCCTTCCGGGCCGCGGGCGCGTAGCACGGTTCGTGAAGCTGATGGCCGGTGGCCAAGGGTGAAAGGCTCGTAGGCTTATGGAGAAAAGCTTTCGACCACCTGGCGTACGACCCATCGTATAACGCTTTTCTCGCACCTGCGGCATGATACGATATACAACCGTGCTTGCGTACCGGGTGCAAAAAACTTATACTCGGTCAAAGTAAGTGGGAGCAGCGCTGTTGCTGTGAGGCAAAACAACCTTTGATCCGCGGAGGAGGTGAAGCAAAGCCGAAAGCCCAAGCTAAAAGCCAGGAGCTTCCAGCCATTGGCTTTCGGCCTTCAGCCATGCCCATCGATTTCAGCCTGACCGACGAGCAAAAAGAGTTGCAGAAGCTGGCCCGGCGTTTTGCCCGTGAGCAGATCGCCCCCGTGGCCGCCGAGTACGACGCCCGCGAGGAGGTGCCCTGGCCGATCATCGAGAAGCTGCACGGGGTGGGCCTGCTCAACGCCATCATCCCCGAGGAATACGGCGGGTTGGGGCTGGGGATGCTCGAGGAGGTCATCATCGGCGAGGAGTTGGCCTGGGGCTGCATGGGCATCTACACCATCCCCATGGCCTCCGACCTGGGCATAACCCCCATTCTGCTGGCCGGTTCCCACGAGCAGAAACAGCGCTTCTTCAAAAAGCTCACCGAGAAACCCGCGCTGGCCGCCTTTGCCCTCTCCGAGCCCGGCAACGGCTCGGACGCGGCTGCCCTGCGCACGCGGGCGGTGCGAGATGGCGATTACTACGTGCTCAACGGCACCAAGACCTGGATCTCCAACGGCGGAGAGGCCGAGGTCGTGGTGGTGTTCGCCACCATCAACCCCGAGGCCCGGCACAAGGGCGTCATCGCCCTGGTGGTGGAAAAGGGCACGCCCGGCTTCAAGGCCAACAAGCTGCACGGCAAGATGGGGCAGCGGGCTTCCGGGACCTACGAGCTGGTGTTCGAGGACTGCCGGGTTCCTGCCGCCAACCTGTTGGGCAAGGAGGGGGATGGCTTCAAGATCGCCATGAACACCCTGGACAAGACCCGCATTCCCGTGGCCGCGGGTTCGGTGGGGCTCGCCCGGCGGGCGCTGGAGGAAGCGACCAAGTACGCCAAGGAGCGCGAAGCCTTCGGCAGGCCGATCGCCGAGTTCCAGGCCATCCAGTTCAAGCTGGCCGAGATGCTCATGGGCATCGAGACCGCCAGGGCCTACACCTACTACGCCGCCTGGCTCACCGACCAAGGCCTGCCCCAGGCCCACGCCGCGGCCATCGCCAAGGCCTACGCCTCGGAGATGGCCTTCGAGGCGGCCAACCAGGCCATCCAGATCCACGGGGGTTACGGCTACATGCACGAATACCCCGTCGAGAAGCTGTTGCGCGACGTGAAGCTCAACCAGATCTACGAGGGTACCAACGAAATCCAGCGGCTCATCATCGCCAGGCACATCCTCAGCGGATAGCCCATAGCCACTAAGCTATTGACTATCGGCTATCCGCGCCGAAACGAAGTGGAGGCACACGTGAAATTTGTTGCAGTCATCCGCCAAGTCCCCGACAGTGAATCCAGGCTCAAGATCGATGCGGGCCGGGTGGACCTCTCCAGCGCCACGCTGATCCTCGACCAGATGGACGAGTACGCCGTGGAGGAGGTCATCCGGCTGCAGGAAAAACACGGTGGCGAGAGCGTGATCGTGGCTCTGGGGCCCGAGCGCTTTGAGGAAGCGGTGCGCACCGCGCTGGCGATGGGGGCCGACCGGGCCATCCACCTGGTGCAGGAGGGCTACCTCGACCCCATCACCCAGGCTGAGGCCCTGGCCGAGGCCCTGCGGGCTGAAGCCCCCGACGTGGTGCTCACCGGCGGCCAGCAAGCCGACTGGGACTCCCAGGCTTTGGGTCCGGCCATCGCCGAGGCGCTGGGCTGGCCGGTGGTCACCTGGACCACTGCCCTCGAGCTCGAGGACGGCCAGGCCAGAGCCAAGCACGACCTCGACGAGGGCGCCGAAGTCGTGCGCGTGAGCCTCCCCGCCGTCTTCACCACCCAGCAAGGCCTCAACGAGCCCCGCTACCCCACCCTGCCGGGCATCATGAAGGCCAAGAAGAAGGAGATCCGGAAAATCCCCATCTCTGCTGCGTCCAAGGTGGAAGTGCTCGAGCAGAGCATCCAGGAGCGCAGCCGCCTGGGCAAGGTCCTCGATGGCACCAAAGACCCGCACGCCGCCGCCAGCGAGCTGATCCGGCTGCTGCACGAGGAAGCGAAAGTGATTTAGATGAGAAGGGGAAAGGTGGCGGGGCGGACTCGTGGTTCTACTTTTGGCCTTTTCACCTTTTGACCTTCTCCAGACACCGGAGGTTTGAATGATCCTAGTAGTTCTTGAACACGACGGAACCCGCCTGCGCAAAGGCGCTCTCGAGGCCATCACCCGGGCCCGCCAGTTGAGCGCCCTAGGTGACGTGAGCGGTGTGGTGATCGGCGAAAACCTGGCCTCGGTGGCCGAGGAGGCCAGACGGTACGTGGGCACGGTCTACGTGGCCGAGGTGGGCGCTTATACCGCCGAGAAGTGGGCTGCCGCCGCCTACGCCGCAGCTCAGAGGGCCGGGGCTAAAGTGGTCATCGCCACCGGGGGCCGCCAGAGCCGCTCCTGGACCCCCAGGCTGGCCTACAGGCTGGGTGCGGGGCTGCTGGAGGACACCCTCGAGACCTCCACCGACGGCTCGAGGGTCATCGCCAGCCGCTACAGCTTCCTCAACCGCGTCACCGAGAAACAGGCCGCCGGCCTGCCCGTGGTGATCACCGCCAAGCCCAATACCACTCCTCTGGCCGAACCCCAGGGCGAGGGCAGCGTGGAGCGCCTGAGCGTGGAGCTGCCCGCCGCTAAGGTGGAGGTGCTCGAGCGCGTGACAGAGCAGAAGAAGGGCGTCTCCCTCACCGAAGCCACCATCGTGGTGACGGGCGGGCGCGGTCTGGGCTCCCCTGAAGCCTTCGCGGGCGTGGAGCAACTCGCCGACCTCCTGGGCGGCGCGGTGGGCGCGACCCGCGCCGTGGTGGACGCGGGCTGGCGGCCCTACGGCGAGCAGGTGGGCCAGACCGGCAAGACCGTGCAGCCCAACGCCTACATCGCCCTGGCTGTCTCGGGCGCGGTGCAGCACCAGGCGGGCATGAACAAGAGCAAGTACATCGTCGCCGTGAACAAGGACGCCGAGGCCCCCATCTTCAAGATCGCCGACTACGGCATCGTGGGGGACGTGCACCAGGTGCTCCCGGCGCTCATCGAGGCGACGAAGAAGCTGAAGGACTGAGCCCAGGGCGTCCAACGCCGAGCGCAAATGTAGGGGCGGGCCCTGGGCCTGCCCTTTTCGTGCCGGGGATTTCTTGATCGGCCTCGAGCCTAGTATATACCTATCGTATATACTAGGCCCATGGCCACGATCAAGACGACCAAGGTTTTCAAGAGCGGGAATTCCCAGGCCGTGCGCCTGCCCAAGGAGTTCCAGTTCGACGTGGACGAGGTGGAGATCTTCCGCCGGGGCGACGAGGTGGTGCTACGCAAGAAGCCCAGGAACCTGGCGGGGCTGTTCGAGGCCCTGGCGGCATTGGGCGAGGGGGAGCCTTTCATGCCGGAAGGGCGCCAGCAGCCCCAGGCGCAGGAGCGCGACTTCTCGGATTGGGACAAGGACGACCGCTGAATGCGCTACCTGCTCGATACCGACATCTGCATTCACATCTCCCGGCACCGTCCACGGCAGGTTCTGGAGCGCTTGCAGAGCCTCGAGTACGGCGAGGTCAACATCTCCGCCATCACCGAGTTCGAGCTGACCTACGGCGCGCTCAAAAGCGCCGACCCGCAGGGCAAATTGGCCCAGGTAGCGCTCGTCACACGCCTCGCCCCGCCTTTGCCGCTGGATTCTTCAGCCGTTGCGGCTGCCGCGCGCATTCGCCTCGAGCTCGAGCGAAAAGGACTCAAGATCGGCGCCTACGACACGCTCATCGCGGCCCACGCCCTCAGCCTGGGCCTGACGCTCGTCACCAACAACGCGCGGGAGTTCGGGCGGGTGGAAGGGCTGAGGGTGGAGAACTGGCTCGAGCCCTGAGGCTCAGGTCGTCGCCAGGTCCACGCCCTTGTGGGCGTACATGTGCTGGTCGGCCAGACGGATCAACTGCTCGAGGTCTCGTCCGTCTTCAGGGAAATGCACCACGCCCAGGTTGGCCTGGATGCTCAGGTGCCCGGCGGCGCTCTGAAAGCCAGCGTTCAGCCGCTCCTCGAGGCGCTGGATCAGCGAACCGGGCCTGCCCAACACCGCCAGCACGAACTCATCGCCCCCGTAGCGGATCACCAGGTCGCCGCTGCGCTGAGTGGAGCGGCACACCTGCGCTACCCAGGCCAGCACCTCGTCGCCGACGGCGTGGCCGTAGGTGTCGTTGATGAGCTTGAAGCCTTTGAGGTCGATGAAGATCAGGGCGAAAGGCTGGCGCTGGGCGATCCAGGTCTCCAGCACCTCAAAGCCACCCCGCCGGTTGAGGGCGTGGGTCAGGGGATCGGTGGCCGCGTGATGGTTGAGCTGCGAGAGCGGCTTGGAGAGGATGTGGGCGATGATGGCCATGCCGATGGCTTGCAGCAGGCAGTAGCTCCAGGTCGGGGGGAAACCCACCTCCCCGGCGAGGGCGGCCCCGGCGAACAGGGCCAGCCAGTGGCTTCCCACCAGGATAACCACGGACCGGCGGGTGTTGTACCAGATCAAGGCTGCCACCAGCGCTATGTAGCTCACCGCGACGAAGGGGCTCGAGCCGCCACCGGTGGCCCCCAGCAGCAAGACGAGGGCAAGGCGGTTGAGGTAGAAGTTGACGCCAGGTAGCCAGGACCAGTGCCGGGGGATGCCAAAGGCGGTGGTGATGACCTGGGCGATGATGATGACGAAGACGCCATACATCAGCGGGTGGTTGAAGCTAAATGGTCGGGCAGCATAGATCACCAGCAGCAAGATGCCCAGGGCGACGCGCAGCAGCAAGCTGTGACGGACTTCTTGCCAACTGACGAATTCCCCAGGCATCTGTAGGGTCAGGTTAGCACGACCACGCGGCCCGGAGCGGTCAAAACGCTATGGCTTTTACAAAAAAGCCCCCGGCGAGGCCGGGGGGGAGGTAGGGGGTGGAGGGGTCAGGTGGTTTTACGACGGGTGTTGATCTTCAGCGCGGCCCAGATGGGGCAATAGTTGAGGCTGGCGGTTACCACCATGACCACTCCGAGCAGGCCGAATACCCACTGCCAGACCCCGTTCACGCCGAAGAAAGCGATGAGGAAGAACACTATCGCCAGCAGGTAACGCACACGTCGGTCGGTGATGCCTACGTTGGGAACCATGACTACCTCCTGCCCACAAGGCTAGCGCAGGAGGTGGGGTACGAATGCCTCGGGAGAAATGTCCCGTCCGAATATGGAGCGCTGGAGCCTGCTCTGTCCCGAAGGGGGATCGTCCGCCTGGTGCGCGGGTGCCAGCCCGTCCCGAAGGGGATCGTCCGTGAGGCTCAGGCCGCCTTGGCATTGGTGCTCAGGCGCTCGAGCGCGGTGACCTTGCTCACCTCCACCAGCCGCTTGTAGCGCTTGGTCTTGCTCTCGCGGTCTTCCCAGACCTCGGTCTTGAGCGACCCCTCGACCATCACCTGGCTGCCCTTCTTGAGGCTCTTGAAGGACTCGGCCAACTCGCCCCAGGCCTCGAGCTCGACGTAGTGGCTCTTGCTGTTGTGCCCATCCCAGCTCGAGAAGCCCAGCTGGGCCTTGGCGATGGGGGTCTTCAGCGAGGTCTGGCGCAGCTCGGGGTCGGCGGTGAGGCCACCGATGAGGAAGACGCGGTTATCGGCTCCGTAGAGGATGGGGCCCTTCTCCTCCTCACGGATGTCGGCGTTTTCAAGGCGATGCAACTCCTCGCCCACCACCCGCAGCCTCGAGCCCTTGCGCCCGTCCACCTCCCAGCTCTCGTATTCCAGCCGCCCGCTGGCCTGATAAGCGGCACCTTCCACCAGGCTCCCGGCCCAGGCCTCTGCCTGCTTGCCGTAGAAGGTGAGGTCTACGCGGGTGAAGACGTAGTTTTCCTTGATGGGCCTCTTGCCCACCAGGGCGATCTCCAGAAAAGGCGTGCCCTTGGGGGTGTAACGCAGTTCGTGCCGGCTGAGCACGCCGCTTGCGAGTACTAAGTTGGCTCCCATGTCATCTCTCCTGTGTCTGGGTGGGTCTAGCAGGTGTGTGCCGGGGGACCGTCTTTCACGCGGCTTCCCTGTTCTTGCGCTGCTCATAGAGGTAGGCCACGGCCCTGCGGGCCTCGAGGCGGGTGAGGCTTCCGGGCTCATCGGGTTCCTCGATGCCCAGCGCCTGGTAGTCGGCGGGCTCGAGGTGCTTGAAGGCGAAGCCCGCGTAGCGCTGATCGACCTCGCCGTGCAGGGCCACGGGGTCGTTCTGGGTGGCCTCGAGTTCGTCCACATAGTCCTTGAGCCGCCCGTAGGCCTCGCTGGCCTCGGCCTCGCTCATGCGCTCGAGGGTACGCAGCACCTGGTAGTACTTCTCCACCGAGCCGCCCAGGATGTAGTGCTTCTCGATGGCCTCGTTCAGCAGCAAGGCGTAGCGGGCCCGCACCTCGACGTTCTCCTCCACGGGGATCTCGGGCGAGGCGATGAGCCTGCCCTCTGCGTCGGTGATCACGAAGCCCCGCACCCGCTGGGTGGCGGCCCCGGCAGCGTGGCGCTTCCAGGGGTCCTTGAGGGCCTGTAGGGTCTCGGGAGCGTCGCGCAGCTCGATGCGGCTGGTGGGGAAGCCGTCCTTGCCCCTCGAAACGCTCACCGTGAGCAGGAAGGGCACGCCGGTGAGGTCGCCACCGGCGGCCTGCTGGAGCTGGCGCAGGTAGCTGTCGGCCCGGCTCACCGCGCTCATGCCCTTGATGTCGATCTGGTAGACCCCGGCGCTGGGCACTCCCACGACCTTGAAGCTGAGGATGCCGATGGGGCGGCACTGGGGGGCCTCGAGCCTGTCTCCCTTCTTGCTGGGCTGGGCGAAAGGGCAGCCCCGCTCGGCGCAGTCGCGCTGCTTGAGGCTGCCGTCGGCCTGCACCTCCTGCCCCACGATCCCGTCGCCGCGGCACAGCAGGCCCGAGCGGGCGTAGCGCTTGTAGTAGGGGTCCCAGGTGGCCTCGGAGAGGTTGTCGGGGAGGTAGACCAGCACCTGCGCGGGCTTCTCGCCGTGGATGGCCTGCACGGGCTGGGCGCTGCCTTCGATGCGGAAGTAGTCGAGCGCGACGGGCTTATCGATCTTGCGGCCCCCCCGCTCTACGGTTTCCTTTATGCCAATCTTGAACTTCCCGATACGGACGTAGCGGGTGCGGGTGTTGAGTCCTTGGATCATGTTTCGGTCCTCTTTCGCCGGTGCTGTGCGTTGCGGTCTAGGGGGGTTACGTCCGGTAGCTTCACGCTACCGGCGCGGCTACGCCGCTTTGCGGGTGACGTTGTTGCCCAGCCAGCTCACGAAGTCGGCCAGCATCTGCTGGGCTTCGTTCCAGCTCCTGCCGCCGTCGCGGGCGGGGAGGCGCTCGAGCTCGTGCCGGGCGGCTCCGCCCTCCCTCAGGGCGGCGAGGGCTTCGTCGCGGGTGGCGGCATAGAGGCTGCGCTCGCGGCGGTCCAGCAGGAGCAGGCTGCCCTCCAGCCGCAGCAGGTGGGGCTTTACCGAGGGGTGGGAGGCCCAGATCAGGTAGGCCCAGGAGTTGCCCGAGCCCGAAGTGTGCCCGTCGTCGTACATCAGCGTTTCACTGCCGGGGTCGAAGTAGAACACCACGCGGGGGGCGAGGCCAGGGTAGCCGAGGATCTTTTCCAGCTTGGGGTGCAGGGATATCTCGAGTTTGGTCATGGTCTTTCCGTTCCTGTCCTGTGTGCTTGGGTGCCTGTTGGGTGAGGGGCTCGAGTGGTCGTTTGTGGCGTAGCGGTCGGTAGATCCTGGGGTTGCCCTCCGTCGAGGTTCTACGCAATGATCCGTGGTTGAACCTCGGTATTTAGTTTATAACATAATGATTGGTATGTCTATACCATAACGAACCTCGCACGGGAGACCCAACCCAAAATGATGTTTAAGGCATATTGATATTCGCTTGTTATGTTATAAGCTAAATATCGCCGGCCATTCGGGCGATGGTGAATGAAGGAGGCCGCTATGAACGAGAGCGAATGGGGAACCCGACACTCCGCTACCGAGGCACGCCCAGAGGATCTGGTGGCGCTCGAGCCGCCGCCAGTCTCAGAGGACATCGAGGACGTGCCCGCGATGGTACTCTTCGCCGCCAGAGCCAGCACGCCCGAGTTGCGGGTGATCTACCGGGCGCTGGAAATCTGGCTGCTCGAGGCCCCCTCCAGGCCCCAGGAGCGCGAGTTGGGGTGGCAGATGCACCAGGCCCTCGAGCGCGAACTCGAGCGCCGGGTGCGGGAGAGCATCTGGCCCAGGGACGAGGAGGCAGACCTGCCATTTTGAGCCCACTGCAACCCTATGAGACGCCTCGTGATCGAACTCAAAAACCACCCCCGGCGCTCCCTGAGCGTCATGAGCGGGGAGCGCATGGACGCGGCCATTCGCAAGCACGCCCCCTACCTGCGGGGCCTCGAGCCGGTGCAGGTCTTCGTGCAGGAATACGACCCGCGCCTGTCGACCCGCTTCCGCTACACCCCCGCGCCCCAACTGCTCGAGCTGTTGCGCCGGGAGTTGCGGGAACTGCGCCAGCATAGTGCCGCCTGAAGCCCGACGCTCACCCAGTAGCGTCAGCAGCCCGAAGAACAGCACGAGCAGTTGGGGGGCTTTCGTGCGCTATGGGCTGGTGGCCTACCTCGCAGCCGAGGTCTGGCCCAAGCTCGCGCGGCGCTTTGTACACTGAATTGATGCGCGACCTGGATGCACAGGAGACTTACCTGGCCGACCGCATGGGCCTGGCCTTCGAATTGGGCGACCTGGTGGGCAGCGGTCCCGCTCCCCAGGCCAGCTATGCCCCCCCCTACGGAGTGGTGGGCTACGGCGAGGCCTGGTGGGTGGCGCGACTGGCGAGAGACTGGATCGGCGCGGAGTTCACCGAGCGGGGAACCCAGTTCGTGCTCGAGGGGGGCTACGACCTGGGCCAGGCCCTGAGCGCCGGCCTCTACGCCGGAGCCGAAGCCGAGATCGTGCGGCTGGGCTACCGCGAGGAGGTCGAGGTGCAGGTGCCGGCCCACCCCCTTTCCACTTACCACTACCTGCGCTTCTTGCTGCTGGCGACGGGGCAGGAGGCCGAGCTCAGCCGCATTGACCAGGGGCTTTTGCTCGAGCGCGACCGCCTGCGTCCGGAGGTGGGGCTGGAGAAGAACCCGGCCAAGTTCCTGGCCTACTCGCTGCTCGAACGCACCCCGCTGTGGGTAGTGCCCGAGCGCTATGCGGGGTTGGCCCAGGCCATGCAGCAGATCTACGCCCGCATCGGCAAGAGCCTCTCCATCACGCCGCCGCCTTCAGGGCTAGAGTTCTTCCTCACCGGGCTGGAAGCCCGCCACGAGCAGGGCGATCCCCTGGCGGCGGTGTTGTTGGGCGACGACGAGCGCAAGCGGGTGAGCCAGGAGATCCTCGAGAGCCGCGTCGATACCCTCATCGAGCTGCCCGAGCCCGAGGCCGAGGGTACGCTGGCCAGGGCCATGTGCTACTGGTACCGCATCGCCTGGGCCAGCTACTACGTGGCCCTGCTCTACGGGGTGGAGCCCGGCGACTGGGAAGTGCTCGAGCGTCTGCGTGAGGCTACCTGAGCCCGGCTATGCTGTCCTTTCCCCGCCCCGCTGATGTACGCGAGGCCGCCGAGATTCAAAGGGCCTTGCGGGGGCGGGTGATCCTGCAAGGGGACCCCCGTGGGGTGCGTTACCTAGCAGCTCTCGACGCCTCACACCCCACGCGCTTCTCGCGGGTGCGGGGGCCCTCGGTGGCGGTGGCGGTGCTGTGGGACCGCGTGGAGGGGCGGGTGGTGGAGGTCGCCAGCGCCAGCGTGCCTGAAGACGAGCTTTTCCCCTACGTGCCCGGCTTTCTCTCCTTCCGCGAGGCCCCTGGCTACCTGGCCGCCCTAAGTAGGCTCAGCCGGGTGCCGGAAATGCTGCTGGTAGACGGCATGGGCATCGCCCACCCCAGGGCTTTTGGCATCGCCGCGCACCTGGGGGTTCACCTCGACCTGCCCAGCATCGGGGTGGGGAAGACCCTGCTCTACGGCAGGCCCGAGGCCGAGTTGCCCCAGGAGGCCGGGAGCGCGGTACGGCTGATGGGGCAGGAGGGACAAGTGGGCTGGCTGCTGTGTTCGAGAAGTGGTGTCCGGCCCCTCGTCGTCTCGCCGGGGCACCGGGTGGGAATGGGGGAGAGCCTCGAGTTCGTCCGCTCCCTGCTGGGTAAGACCCACCTGCCCGAACCCCTGCGCCAGGCGCACCTCCACGCCGGGGAAGCCCGGCGCAGGCTGGGGGGGTGAAACCTGCCGAGAGCCTCTCCTTACCCTCCCTTCGGCCCGTACCTTGGCCCCAAATTACCCTGGAGCCTCGGGCAGTTGCGCTAAAGTGGCAGTAGTCTCCTAGCCGCCAGGGCGACCTTCTATGCTTCGCGCCTTCCTCAAACGATTCGGACTGTGGCCCACGGTGGCCCTGCTCACCCTGGCTTCGGTGCTGGTGTCGGTGCTGGTCACCCTGATGTTCAACGGGGGCAGCGTGGATTCCACGGGCGTGCGCATCGCCATCCTGGTGCCCTGCATCGTGGCTCCGCTGTTCAGCTCGCAGCAGCTAAGGCTCATACAGCAACTCGAGCGCGCCCACGAGGAACTGCACCGGCTATCGATCACCGACGAGCTGACCCAGACCTACAACCGCCGCCACTTCATGCAGATCGCCGCGCAGCACCTGGCCCAGGCCCGCCAGGGGAAGGGCCTCTCCATCCTCATCTTCGATCTCGACGACTTCAAGACGGTCAACGACCGCTACGGCCACCTGATCGGGGACGCGGTGCTGGCCGAGGTGTGCCGCCGCTGTGCCCTGAGCCTGCGCCCCGAGGACGTGTTCGCCCGCTACGGGGGTGAGGAGTTCGTGGTGCTGTTGCCTGCTACCGGCTACCACGAGGCGCTCGAGGTGGCCGAGCGCCTGCGGCGGGTCGTGGTCGAGCGTCCCGTAGAGGCGGAGGGTTTTTCCATTCCCGTGACCATCAGCCTGGGGCTGGCCACCCAGCGCAGCCCCCATCAGGGTCTCGACGAGTTGCTCAACCGCGCCGACGACGCGCTCTACCAGGCCAAGCAGCAGGGCAAGAACCAGGTGCTGGGCTGAAGGCTTCTTCGATCCCCCATCCAGGCGATAGCATTGAGCCATGCCCACCTTCAAGGCTCTGGTGGTCGAATCCGGCGATCCCTACACCACACGGCTGCGCGAGCTTTCCCTGGACGAACTGCCCCCTGGCGAGGTGCTGGTCAAGGTGGCCTACTCCAGCCTCAACTACAAGGACGGCCTGGCCATCACCGGCGCGGGCAAGGTGATCCGCAGTTTTCCCCTGGTCCCCGGCGTCGACTTCGCCGGGGTCGTGGTGGAGTCGGCTTCGCCTGACTACCGGCCCGGCGACGAGGTGGTGCTTACCGGCTGGGGGGTGGGCGAGCGGCACTGGGGCGGTCTGAGCCAGATGGCGCGGGTTAAAGCGGAGTGGCTGGTGCCCAAGCCCCAGGGCCTGAGCCTGCACCAGACCATGGGCATCGGTACGGCGGGCTTCACCGCCATGCTGTGCGTGATGACCCTGGAGGAGCACGGGCTAAGGCCAGACGGGCGCGAGGTGCTGGTCACAGGGGCCACAGGTGGGGTGGGCAGCATAGCCGTGGCGGTGCTGGCCAGACTGGGCTACCGGGTGGTGGCCTCCACTGGTAGGCTTCAGGAGCGACCCTACCTCGAGTCCCTCGGCGCGACGGAAATCCTCGAGCGCAGCGTACTCACCGCTCCTGCCAGGCCCCTCGAGTCCGAGCGCTTCGCCGCAGCCGTGGATACGGTGGGCGGGGCGGTGCTGGCCGGGGTGTTGCCGCGTATCGCCTACGGCGGCAGCGTGGCGGCCTGCGGCAACGCGGGCGGAGCGAGGCTCGAGACCACGGTGTTTCCCTTCATCCTGCGCGGGGTGAGCCTGCTGGGCGTGGACTCGGTGATGTGCCCGCGGGAACGCCGCCTGCGGGCGTGGGAGCGGCTGGCCCACGACCTGCCCCTGAACCTGCTGGAAGCCAGCGTGCGAACTGTGGACCTGGCCGCTGTGCCCGAACTGGCCCAGCAAATCTTGGCCGGGCAGGTGCGCGGGCGCGTGGTGGTGGACCTTAATGCTTGAATGGGGTCGTGCGTCCTACGTCCTACGCCGTACGCCAAAGGCCAAAGAGGACTTCTGCAAGAAGTCCACCTATCGCGTTTTACCCCACACGGACAACCAGGCCGTGTGGGGTATTCGTGGGAACCGCTCTACACCGTAAAACCCAGCGGGATCACCGTCACGCGGTCGCCCACCCTGGCGCTTTCGCCGGGTTCGAGCATCACCAGCGCGTTGCCCTCGACCATCGAGCGCAGCACCCCGCTGGACTGGTTGCCGGTGGTTTCGACGGTGAAGCCCTCGGGGGTCCAGCGCAGGATGCCCCGGCGGTAGGCCCGTTTGGAGGGGTTGGCACCAAAAGCGGTGGCGGCAGTGGCCTGAATCCCGGCATACGGGGCGTCGCTGCGGCCCAGCAGCTTGAACAACAGCGCCCGCCCGAACAGGTGGAACACCACCATGCTCGAGACCGGGTTCCCCGGCAGCCCCAGCACCGGCAGCCCCCGGTACTCGGCGAACAGCACCGGTCCGCCGGGCTGAATCTTGACCTTCCAGAAGTGGATGCGGCCATCTTTCTCCAGCATCTGCCGCACCAGGTCGTACTTGCCCATCGAGACCCCGCCCGAAGTCAGCAGCACGTCGAGCAGACCTACCCCCGCCAGGCTGCGCCCCAGCGCCTCGAGGCTGTCGGGGACTTTGCCCAGCACCACCGCTTCACCCCCGGCTTCCTGCACCTGGCCCGCCAGCGCGTAGCTGTTGGAGTTGTAGACCCCCCCGTAGGGCAGGGGCTGGCCCGGTTCCACCACCTCGTCACCCGTGGAGAGGATGCCTACCCTGGGGCGGCGCACGACCGGCAGGCTGGGGTAGCCCATGGCGGCGGCCAGCGCCACCCGAGCCGCGTTCAGCCAGGTGCCCCGGTGCAGGTAGACCTCGCCCTGGCGCAGGTCGTCGCCCCGGTGGCGGATGTCGGCGGGGCTGGCCGGTTTGAGCAGCCAGACTCCTGAGCCGTCGCGCACGGTGTCCTCGACGCGCACGACCGCGTTAGCCCCCTTGGGGATGGGCGCGCCGGTGTAGATCGCTACCGCCTGCCCCCGCTGCACCTCGCCGGCGAAGGGCCGGCCCGCCGGGGCCTCCCCGACGACCTCGAGCCTCACCGGGGTGGCTACGGAGGCGGTGATGGTCTCCTCCCCCCGCACCGCATAGCCATCCACGGCGCTGTCGTCGGCGTCGGGGTGAAAGACCCTGGAGGGCAGATCCTGGGCCAGCACCCGCTGAAAAGCCGCGCTCAGGGGGACGCTTTCGCTTTCGGCAATGGGCCGGGCTTGGCTGAGAATGGACTCGAGGGCGTCTTCAACACTAATATTCTGGCGCATCCCTACCAGTTTAAACCCGGAACATACCGAAGTGGGCTCGAGGGGGGCTGGCTCTAAACCCGCACCTCCCCTCGAGCCCGCATCGACATGGGCCTGGCCGGCCTATGGGGACGGATCTCGATCAGCCCCCAGCGTCTCACAAAGGCGGGCTAGGGCGCTGTCCTCCGCGAGTGTTTGGCCCATAGGGGGAGCCGGGCCTCGAGGTCGCCCTCCCCTCAAAGGCCGACCGGCTGACTGGCTTCAGCCCATCTTAATTCTCTGG
>NZ_QWLA01000060.1 GCF_003574095.1 Calidithermus roseus | reverse complement strand
AAGTTCGGTGAGGGGGTGCGTTCTCGCAAACTCCGCCTGCAGATGCGGGAGTGCCGGGTCAAGGCGTTGGTCTACAACGCCTACCGTTAGTCATCTCGCTACATTATGGGAACTTTGCAACAGAGCATAAGCACCAGGATAAGAGCCAGAAGTGGCACGATCTCGAAAGTCAGCCCCTGAAGGGTTAGGCTGTTGGGGCCAAGCTTCATATAGCGATCTAGGAGCAGGAGTACGACGCTCAGAGCAATCATAATGGTGGAAACGACGAGGGTGGCCTGGCCCGCGAAGCGGTTGGCAACGTACCAGATGGACGGATTGGCCAGGGTCCTGGATGTCCTGAAGCCATAGGTGCTGTTGGAAGAAACTTTCCCCTGCACCAGCGGGATAGAGAGCCCAACCAACAGCGCCGCCACGATGAAAATTGAAACAGCTATAGCTATGGTTGTCCCGCGCATGCTAAACCCTGAGGGCCTGAGGGTGAAGTACTACACCGAAAAGGGGTGTGATGTTAAACTGTGAGAAACATGTCCATTCACGATCTTGTTACATCTGTACATTCTCTCTCTCCACCTTCAGAGCAGATTCCACCACCCACATCCAGTGATTCTAGTAGGGAGGGAATTCCGCCTGACTTGGAGCCAATATTACGTCAGCCCGTACCTGACTGGATCAGACCCAGTGAAGGTGCCGAATTTCCTGCGGATGGCAAGCTCGTTGTAGAGGGAGAGATTCCCTTAATACAAGGGGGGCCACCGGCTCCAATTGACGAGCTGGCGTACTACCTGCCTTTTCACTTCTACGCTACTGGCTGGGGCATCTACTTGCGCGCCAGCGGGATCCTTCAGGTTGCCTCAATGCTCGTGTCGGCATCGAGAGGTGGCCTTTCATTTTCGGAGGATGTGACTAATCTTGCGGCTGCAATCCTGTTACAACATGAAAGGTTTCACTTCTTTACGGAGGTCGCGTGCGCACGAGCCGAACTTCTTCTTTATTCCACCCTCTACCAGAATTACTTTCACGATCAGGGTGCAACAGCAATTGAAGAAGCTTTGGCCAATGCACATGCTTTCCGAACCTCTCTTCGGGGCCAGGCGGGAGCAGTTTGCAATCAGGTCAAGCAGTGGATGTTGTCACAGGGTCCTGGCTACAGAGACTTTACGAGGTGTCTAAGCCCAGCTACATTCACAAAATGGCGCCGTATGGCCATCCAAAGGATGCAGCTCCATGACAGCAGCCTCGTCTTGTCACGAAGTGCAATGCGGATGCGAGGAACTTCTGTGAGCGCATCACCCACGAAGCTTCGTCTTCAACCAAGAGGTTTACCCGCTCAGCCTATGCCTACTGAGTTCCTCTTCGAGGGAGTAGCTCGCGCCCGTGCTCCCGTCTTTTTGGTACAAGATATCGCTACCATAGGGGTGCTAAGACCTTTCCCCAAATTTGCAGGCCTGCGTGTTCTCGTGCACACCCGTGATCATCCACCCCCACACATACACGTTGAGATTCCTCCTGGTCGCGACCTTACCCGACTGGAGTGGCCTAGCCTCCAACCTTTACCGGGTGATCCTGTCCTCTCAGGGAGTCAAAGAGAGTCCCTCAATAGGTACCTATCCAGGTATCGGGAGGAGATTGACCAGAAAATTCGGCAGGTCTATCACCCCCCAAAATAACACGCTCTAGCGCGGCCCGGGCCAGTGCCCCTCGAGTTCAGCGCGCCGCGGCATGGCGGCGGCGGCACCCGTGCGGGTGGTAGCCAGCGCAGCCGCTGCGTTGGCAAAGCCCACCGCCTCGGCAGCGGAGGCCCCCTCGCTCAGGGCCACCACCAACGCGCCGCTGAAGGTATCCCCCGCCCCGGTGGTGTCGACGGCCCGCACCGGCCGACCTGCAGCGTGTCCCTCCCCAGCCGCACCCGCGAAGACCGCGCCCTGCTCCCCCAGCGTCACCACGGCGTTGGCCACGCAGCCAGTTAGTCGTCGGGCGTACTCGAGGGCCCGCCGAGGGTCGGGGGTGGGCTCGACCCTGAGGAGCTGGGCGGCCTCGACCTCGTTGACGATCAGCCAGTCGGCCCCCTCGAGGTCGGGCAGGTCCAGCCCCGGCGCGACCGGAGAGGCGTTGAGCGCCACCCGGCAGCCCGCCTCTCGGGCCGCGGCCAGGGCCCGGCGCCAGGTGGGCCGGGGGATCTCGAGCTGGACCGCTACCCAGGGCGAGCCGGCCAGGGCCGCCTCGTCGAGGTCCTCGGGCTCGAGGTCGGCGTTGGCCCCTGGGGAGACCAGGATGCTGTTCTGGCCCGACGCGTCCACGCCGATGAGGGCGAGGCCGGTGGGTCGGGGGCTCTGCTTGACCCGCGCGGTCCGCACCCCCTCGCGCGCGAGCTGCTCGAGAGCCAGCCGGCCGAAGGCGTCCACCCCCACGGCCGCGACGAGGCCCACGTCGGCACCCAGGCGCGCAGCGGCCACGGCCTGGTTGGCCCCCTTGCCGCCCAGCCCCACCTGCGCGTCCTCGCCCTGCACCGTCTCGCCGGGCCGAGGCAGGTGGGGCACCCTGACGGCCAGATCTACGTTCACGCTCCCCACGACGCTAATCACCCTGCCAGCCTCCCCTCACCAGACCCTAGCCCCTAACCTGCGTCCTGGGGCCAGGTTTTGGTCAAACGATTTACCTCGTAAGTATGCCGACCACCACGCCTCCGTGTCAAGCTCCGGAGCGGCAGCTTCGACCGCAACCTTGCCGACCGCCCACGGCACGAGCCCGCGGCAGAACGGCAACGCCCCCACACAGGAGCCCTCGCTCTCCCGCCCATGCAGTCTGGGTGACGAATGCGGCCGCTTCGGGCATTTTCCACCCTCCTCGAGACGGCACCCCGCTCGGCGCTTGACAGGGCTGCTCAATCGTTTTAGCATAGCCCTCAATGGCGAACGAAACCCCCAACCCCCCGCGGCGGGGGGCCGGCACGGCCACAGCCGCCGACGTGGCGAGACTAGCGGGTGTCTCGGTGAGCACGGTCTCCCTAGCCCTCAGCGGCCGGGGACGGGTCTCCGAAAAAACGGTTCAGCACGTGCGCAAGATCGCCGAGCAGCTCGGCTACGTGCCCAACGCCCAGGCCAGCAGCCTGCGGCGGCAGGTCACGCACCGCATCGCCCTGGTCGTCCCCGACATCGGCAACCCGGTGTACGTCGCCGTAGCCAAGGCCATCCAGCGCGAGGCCAAGCAGCGGGGATACTACGTGCTGCTCATCAGCACCGACAACGTCGAGGGCGCCGACGTCGACGCGCTGCACCTGTTGCGCAACGGCCACGTCGACGGCATGGTGCTCATTGCCATCCAGCCCTCCGATAAGCTCGAGCGCCAGCTCGGGCGCATCCACAAGCCCATTTGCGTCATCGGCAAGGTGCCCGGCGATCTGGGGATAGACCACGTCGAAGCCAACTCCACGCGGGCCGTGGAACTGGCCGTCGAGCACCTCCTCCAGCGGGGGCGCTCGAGGCTGGTCTTCGTCAACGGCCCCCTCGACACCAACCCGGCCCGGCTGCGACTGCAGGGTTACCTCGAGGCCGCTCGGCGGGCGGGGCTGGAGGAGCGGGTGGTGTCGTGCGCCTTCACCCTGCAGGGGGGCTACGCGGCGGTCGAGGAGGTCCGGTCCCGCTT
The DNA here is from genome assembly GCF_003574095.1 of Calidithermus roseus. Taxonomy (GTDB): domain Bacteria; phylum Deinococcota; class Deinococci; order Deinococcales; family Thermaceae; genus Calidithermus; species Calidithermus roseus. The sequence goes on along the minus strand of NZ_QWLA01000060.1, from coordinate 19,181 downwards.
CCCCGACGCCGACGCGCTGGTCTGCGCCAACGACCTCATCGGCATCGGGGCTCTCAAGCGCCTGCGCGAGCTGGGGGTGCGAGTACCCGAGGACGTCGCCGTTACCGGTATCGACGACATCCCCGAATGCCAGATCTGCAGCCCCACCCTCACCTCGGTGGCGCTGCACGCCGGGGAACGCGGGCGCATGGCCGCCCAGATGCTCCTCAACCGCCTCAGCGGCGAGGCCCCGGCGGCCCCCCTGCGGGTGGTGGTCGAGCCAGCCCTGCAGGTGCGCGAGTCCACCGGAGGCCAGCCGTGAACCGGGTGAGCCCGACGAAGGCCCGCGCACGGCTGGGCGATGGCCGGGCCATCGTGCCGTGGTGGCTGTTCCTGCCCAGCGTGGTGCCCATCGTGCTGTTCTCGGTCGTGCCCCTGCTGCAGGGCATCTATCTGGGTTTCACCGACTACACGCTCGGGGCCGAGCGGGCCCGCTTCGTCGGGCTGGACAACTTCGCCCGGATGTTGGGTGACGCGGCCTTCTGGTCCTCCTTCCGCATCGGCTTCATCTGGACCTTCTCGGTCACGCTGGGGGTGCTGGTGCTGGGAATGACCCTGGCCATGCTGCTCAACGCCAGGCTCCCCTTCCAGGGGCTGGCGCGGGTGCTGGTGCTCATCCCCTGGGCCATCCCGCCCGTGATCAAGGGCCTGATGTGGCGCATGGTCTACCACCCCAGCGCGGGGTTTTTAAACCAGTGGCTGCTGGGAGTGGGACTGATTCAGTTCCCCATCAACATCCTCAGCGACTTCACCTGGGCGCTGCCCGCGGTGATCGCGGTGGGCATCTGGACCGGGCTGCCGCAGGCGACGGTGGTGTTCCTGGCGGGCCTGCAGTCCATACCCGACGAGCTCAAGGAGGCGGCCATGCTCGACGGGGCGGGGAGCTGGCACGTCTTCCGCCACGTCACGCTGCCGCTGATGACGCCGGTGATCGTGGCGACGGCGGCGCTGGAGCTGATGTGGAACTTCAACGCCTTCGGGCTGGTGTACGTCCTCACCGAGGGCGGCCCGGCCGGCAGCACCAAGCTGCCGATGCTCCTGGCCTACGAGGAGGCCTTCAGCTTCGGCAACATCGCCTACGCCTCGGCGCTGGGGCTGGCGCTGGTGGTGGTGGGGGGGGTGCTGGTGTACTTCGTGGTGCGCAACCAGTACGCCGGCGCGGGCGCGGGGAGGGCGGGATGAGGCTGGGCCACCGCCTGCGCCACCGGCTGGCCCGGTTCGGCATGAGCCTGCTGCTGCTGGCCTTCATCGCCTTCCTGGCCTTCCCCATCGTCTGGCTGACCTCCACGGCCTTCAAGCCGCCTGGCGAGATCGGCTTGCAAAACCCCGCCCTGCTGCCCCAACAGCCCACCCTCGACAACTTCCGGGTAGCGGTGGAGGAAAACGGCGTGCTGCGCAGCGCCTACAACACCCTCAAGATCAGCGTGCTCTCGGCGGTGCTCACCCTGCTGGTGGCGCTGCCCGCGGCCTACCTGCTCGCGCGGCGGCGCTCGAGGATGAACCAGGCCGTGACCGTGTGGATCCTGGTCTCCCAGACCTTTCCCCTGATCCTGATCATCGTCCCGCTGTTCCTGATCCTCAGCTGGCTGGGGCTGGTCAACACCCACGCCGGGCTGGTGCTGGTCTACGTGGTCTGGAGCCTGCCCTTCGTGCTGTGGATGCTCCAGGGGTACGTGCGGGCCATCCCGGTGCAGCTCGAGGAGGCCGCCGCCGTGGACGGGGCGAGCCCGCTGGACATCCTCGCCCGCATCATCCTGCCGCTGCTGCTGCCCGGGCTCATCGCCACTGGCCTGTACACCTTCGTCAACGCCTGGAACGAGTTCTTCTTCGCCCTGGTGATGCTCAAGTCGCCCGACCTGGTCACCCTGCAGGTCAGTCTGGCCCGCTTCCGGGGCATCGAGGGGCTGGCCCGCTGGGGGCCGCTGGCCGCCGGGAGCCTGATCGCCATCGTCCCCACCCTGCTGGTGTTCGCCCTCATGCAGCGCCGCCTGGTGAGCGGCGTCCTGGCCGGGAGCGTGAAGGAGTAGAGGAAGTAAGGAGTAAGGAGGAGGTAGCGATGAGTAAAGGACGTTTGAGGTTTTGGGTGAGGCTGTCGGTGGGCCTGCTGGCCGTGGCGTGGTGGGGGCTGTCGCTGGCCCAGCCGAACCCGCAGCCAATCAAGCTGCGCTTCGTGAGCCTGGCCTGGCAGACCGACGCCATCAAGGCGGTCAAGGAGGTGGTGGCAGAGTGGAACAGCCGCAACCCGCAAATCCAGGTGGAGTACCAGCAGGTGGACTGGGGCTCGATCCAGGACTACCTCACCACCTCCTTCCAGGCTAAAAACGTGCCGGACGTGTTCCACTACGAGTCGAACCCGGTGATGGACTTCGGCAACCGTGGCTTTTTGCTCGACTTAGCCCCCCTCATCCCCGCGGAGATGAAACAGGACATCCTGCCCGGAGCCTGGAAGACGGTCACCGACGCCAAGGGCGCGGTCTACGGCGTCCCCTTCCTGGTCGAGCCGCTGGTGGTGCTGTACAACCGCAAGCTCTTCGTCGAGGCCAAGGTGTCGCTGCCCCGCGCCGACGACGTGTGGACCTGGGAGGACCTGCGCCGCGTGGCTAAGGCCCTGACCAAGGACACCAACAACGACGGGCGCCCCGAGGTGTACGGCTGCGCCATCCCCCTGCGCAACGCCGGCAACCGCATCCTCAACCTCAGCGTGGGCTTCGGCGGGGATTACTTCGCCCGCAGCGGCAACTCCTACTCCGTGAAGGTGGGCAACGAGGAGAAGCAGTTGCTGAGCACGATCCTGGCCATGCTCTACGAGGACAAGAGCTGCACCACCGAGGCCCTGACCCTCGGCAGCGCCGAGGTGATCCCCGGCTTCCTGGCCGGCAAGTACGCGATGATGCCAGGAGTGGGCGCCTTCGTGCGCCAGCAGATTGTGGAGAAAGCACCCAAGGACTTCCAGTGGGGCGTGCTGCCGCCGCTGAAGGCCAGGACCCAGGAGCAGGGCAGTGTCTCGCAGACCCTCAGCATCCCCAAGGACTCGAAGTATCCGCGCGAGGCCATGCAGTTCATCGCCTTCGCCCTCAACCGGGCCAACATGGCCAAGCTGGCCGCGGGGGACTGGCTCATCCCCACCCGCGCCAGCAGCACCAAGCTGCCGCCCTTCAACACCAGCGCCAACGGCTGGCGCACCTCGGTGGAAGCGGCGAAGTACCTCACCTTCCCCCTGTGGCAGCAGGTCAACGGGGTGAGCGAGTTCCGCAGCCGGGTGCTCAACCCCAAGCTGCAACTGCTCTTCGCCAACCGGCTCTCCCTCGAGGACTTCGCCAAGCAGGTCGAAGCCGAGGGCAACGAGATCATCAAAAAGTTCTACCCCTGAGCCGCGACCGGGTCGGGGGCGGGCACACAACACCGCCCCCGACCCGCGAAAGGAGTCAAGCACGATGGCATCGAGCATCTGGGACGGAGCGCGGGGCTGCATCTACGGTGGCGCGGTCGGCGACGCGATGGGAGGCTCCACCGAGGGTTACACCCCGCAGGCCATCCGCGAGCGCTTCGGCGGCTACGTCACCGATTTCATGGGGCCCTTCAACCCCAACTGGCAGACCGCCCGCCCCCACGCCCCCTTCCACAAAGGCGACGGGCACATCACCGACGACACCCACATGGTCTTGGCCCTGACCAACGTCTACGCCGAGGTGCGCGACCACCTCGACGCCTACCACATGGCCGAGCTGTTCGTGCGGGAGATCGCCGACAAGGTGGTCTACATCCCCGAGCTCGAGCGCGAGACCGTGCTGCAAAACCGACTCTTCCTGGCCGAGAAGTACCTGGTGCTGCGGCTGCGCCACGCCCACGCCGACCCCCGCGAGGCCGGGGTAGGCAACATCGTCAACTGCGGAGCCGCGATGTACATGGCCCCGGTGGGCATCGTCAACGCCGGCAACCCCGCGGGGGCCTACCGCGAGGCGCTGGAGATCGCCGGAGCCCACCAGAGCAGCTACGGGCGCGAGGCGGCGGCGGTGATGGCGGCGGCGGTAGCGGCGGCGCTGCGCCCCAGGGCCAGCGTGGACACGGTGATCGAGGCGGTGCTCGAGCTGGCCAAGGACGGCACCCGGCTGGCCATCGAGGCCACCACCACTGCCGCCCGGCGTTGCCGCGACTGGAAGGAGGCCATCGAGGTGCTGCGCGAGGCCATCCGGCCCTTCGACACGGTGGGGGAAAATTACCGCGAGCCGGGCCTCGACGCGCGCAAGCCCTCGCGCACCAAGGCCATCGAGGAGTTGCCGGTGGCCCTGGGCCTGCTGGTCGCCACCGGCGGGGATTACGTGCAGACGGTGTACGGCGGGGTCAACTACGGGCGCGATTCCGACAGCATCGCCAGCATGGGCGGAGCCATCGCGGGGGCGCTGGGGGGTGAAGCCGCAGTGCCCAGGGGCTGGATCGAGCGGGTCTCCGGCGCCAGCCGCAAGGACTTCCGCGCCGCCGCCGACACCCTGGCCACGGTGGCCCTCGAGGTGCTGGAAAAGGACCGCCGGCGCTTTGAGGAGCGCCTGGAGAACTTCCCTCACGGAGTCCGGACGTGAGCCTGCGCATCACCTGGCTCGACCCCGCCGAGCGCTTCGCCCACGAACTGCGTCAGCTTCGCGAGGAAGGAGCGGACGCGGCGGAACTCGAGGCAGCGTGGTCTGCCCTGCCCCCCGACGAGCAGCGGCGACGAGCCCCCGACCTCCTCCGCCAGGCAGGCGGAATTTCCCTGACCATCCGGCAGGTGCCCCGGCGGGAGGACTTCGTGGAGCAGTTGCGCGGGAACCCCGCACGGACCTTCAGCCCCGACGAGTTGCGGCTGCGTCTGCAGGCCGCCTGGCTGGGGAGGGCGGCGGGGTGCCTGCTGGGCAAGCCGGTGGAGAAGGTTCCCCGCGAGGGGATTAGGGCGCTGCTGGAGAGCATCGGGGCCTATCCCCTGCGGGAGTACTTCACCGCCGAGGGTGTCCCGCCCGAGGTGAGCGAGCGCTACCCCTGGAACCGGGCCAGTCGGCCCACCAGCCTGCGCGAGAATATCACGCAGATGCCCGAGGACGACGACCTCAACTACACCATGCTCAACCTATCGGTCGTCGAGCGCTTTGGCCCCGAGTGCTCCACCGAGCACATAGCCCACAGCTGGCTCGAGATGCTGCCGGTGCTCAGCGTCTTCACCGCCGAGCGGGTGGCCTACGTGAACCTGCTCCACTTCCTCAGGCCACCCCAGACCGCCACCCACCTCAACCCCTACCGTGAGTGGATCGGGGCCCAGATCCGCGCCGACCTGTGGGGCTACATCCATCCCGGCGACCCGCCGTCCGCTGCGCGGGCGGCCTTCCGCGACGCCCGCCTCAGCCACGTGGAGAACGGGGTCTTCGGCGCGATGCTGGTGGCGGCCATGATCGCCCAGGCTTTCCTCACGCGTGACTCGGAGGCCGTCGTGCGGGCCGGGCTCGCCGTCATCCCCCCGGACAGTCGCCTGGCCGAGGCCGTGCGCTACACCCTCGAGCTCGAGCCCGCCCAAAGGCCCTGGGAACAGACCCTGGACGCGCTCTATGCGGCTTTCGGACACTACCACTGGGTCCACACCATCAACAACGCCGCGCTGGTGGTGGCCGCCCTGCTCTACGGGCGGGGGGACTATGAGCGCTCGATCACCGCGGCGGTGATGGGCGGCTGGGACACCGACTGCAACGGAGCCACCGTGGGCAGCATCGTGGGCTTGATGAACGCCCAGGTACCCGCCAAGTGGATCGATCCCCTGCGCAACCGGCTGCGCACCAGCCTCAAGGGCTTCGACCACAGCCGCTTCGACGAACTGGCCTCGAGGACGCTCGAGGTCGTCCCCGCACGGTACAGGAGCATATGAGCAAGATCCTGCTGTTCGTTCCCGCTTCCGACGAGCGCAAGCTCGGGAAGGTTCTGAGCCTGAGCGCTCCGGCCTTCCTGCTCGACCTCGAGGACGGCGTGGCCGAGGGGCACAAGGAGGCCGCCCGGACCCTGCTGCGGCGCCTGGCTCCCGACCTCTACGGGCGAAAACCCTGCTGGGTACGGGTCAACCCCCTCGACGGCGAGCACTTCTACGCCGACGTGGAGGCTGCGCTGTGGCCCGGCCTGCTGGGGATCAACCTGCCCAAAGTCGAAAGTGCCCTGCACCTGCAGATCGCCGACTGGTACCTGAGCCAGCTCGAGCGCGAGCGGGGGCTGCCGCCGGGCTCGGTGCGGCTGATGGCCACGGTGGAAAGCGCTCGAGGAGTCGAGGCTCTGGGTGAGATCGCATGGGCCACGCGCCGCCTGGAATGCCTGTGCTTCGGCAACGCCGACTACAGCCGCGACCTCGGCCTGGACTGGCCCGCGCCGGAGGGGGCGGCCTACCCCGCACTCACGGCGGCCAAGGTCCGGCTGGTGCAGATCTCGGCTGCCGCCGGGCTCGAGCCTCCCCACGACGGGGCCTCGGCGGAGTTCGGCGACCTCGAGGCGGTCGAGCGCGAGGCCCAGGCCGCCAAGCAGCTCGGCTTCGGCGGCAAGCACGCCATTCACCCGGCACAAATTCCCGTGCTCGAGCGGGTCTTCCGCCCTACCCAGGCCCAGGTGGCCTGGGCCGAGCGGGTGCTGGCCTATCACGCCCTGCACCCTGAGCAAGGGGCTTTCCAGCTCGACGGCCGCATGGTGGATGCCCCGGTGATCGCCCGGGCCCGACAGATCCTGGAGGAAGCGGGGCGATGACCTCGGGGTTTCCCACCGACTTCACCCAGGCCAGGATCATCCCCGCGCCGGACGACCCCGCCGACGTGCCCCAGTGGCGGGGGGCCCTGCGCCGCTGGCGCGAGGAGACCCGGACGGCGCTGGGCTACTCGGGGGAACGCTACGCCAGACCGGAGTTCGCCTGGGGCTGGCGCTGCTTCGCCTGCCCCTTCGTCCTGCTGTGGGACGAGCTGCTCACCGACCACCGCAGCGGGCGTTACACCCCCGAGCGCTACCTCGAGTACGCCCGGGCCTTCGGCGGCATGGACGCCCTGGTGCTCTGGCACGCCTACCCCAACCTGGGCTTCGACGAGCGCAACCAGTTCGACTTCTACCGCGACGCGCCGGGCGGGCTGGAGGGCCTGCGGGCCCTGATCCAGGCCTTCCACCGCCACGGCGTGCGGGTCTTTCTTGGCTACAACCCCTGGGACACCGGCACCCGGCGCGAGGGCCTGCCCGACTACCTGGCGCTGGCCGACGTGGTGGGCCGCCTCGAGGCCGACGGGGTCTTCCTCGATACCCTGCGCCACAGCGGGCGCGAGTTCCGCCAGGCCATCGACGCGCTGAGGCCGGGGGTGGTCTTCGAGTCGGAATCCTCGCTGCCCCTGGAGCACCTGCACGACCACGCCATGTCCTGGGCCCAGTGGTTCAGGGACTCGAGGGCACCGGGGGTCTTGCGCAACAAGTGGCTCGAGCCGCGTCACATGATGCACCACACCCGCCGCTGGGACCGCGACCACCGTGAGGAGTTGCAGAGCGCCTGGATGAACGGGGCGGGCATCCTGGTGTGGGAGAACGTGTTCGGCTCCTGGAACGGCTGGCACGCCCGCGACCGCTGGCTCCTGCGGCTGATGCTCCCGGTACAGCGCCGCTACGCCGAGCACTTCGCCCTGGGGGAGTGGTGCCCGCTGGTGGAGACGGAGGTGGAAGGGGTCTACGCCACCGCCTGGACCCACGACGGCAGCCGCCTGTGGACGCTGGTCAACCGCGATCCCCGGGACGTGCAGGGAGCGCTGCTCGAGGTCCCCCACCGCGGGGAACGCTACTTCGACCTGATCGAGGGCCGGGAACTCGAGACGCGCATCCGGGGCCACCGCGCGGTCCTGAGGGGAGAGGTCGCCGGACACGGGCTGGGCGCGGTCGTGACCCTCGACCCCTCGGCGGTGGACACCGACTTCCGGGCCTTCCTCGAGCGCCAGCGCCGCACCTACGCCGAGCGCAGCGACGACACCCGCTTCCCCCAGCGTCCCATCGCGCTCGAGCCCGCCCCTCCCAGCGCCAGGCGTGAAGCCGAAGCGGGCACGATCCGCCTGGGACCGGCACAGCCCCTCCTGCGCACCACCTTCCGCAACCGCGAGTGCGGCACCTACGGCCCGGCTCCCTTCGTCAACGTCTGGAAGCCCAAATACCCCCACCTCCACCAGCCGGTGGTGGAGGTGCGCCAGGTGCGGCTGGGGGCCTTCGCGCTGGACCCGCGCGAGGTCAGCAACCGCGAGTACCAGACCTTCCTGGCAGCCACCGGCTACACCCCGCGCGACCCCGAGCGCTTCCTGGCCCACTGGCAGGGCGGGGCCCCCCCACCCGACCAACTCGACGACCCGGTGGTGTTCGTAGACCTCGAGGATGCCCGCGCCTACGCGCGCTGGGCCGGCAAGCGCCTGCCCAGCGAGGAGGAGTGGCAGTACGCGCTCGAGCGGACCCCTCCGCCCACAGGCCCAAGGGTATGGAACTGGACCGAAAGCGAGCGCAGCGACGGGCGCACCCGCTTCTGCATCCTCAAGGGCGGGGCCGACTACCGGGCCGAGGGCTCGGAGTGGTACGCCGACGGCGGCCCCCAGCCCCCGGACTTCGCCGCCAAGTTCCTGCTCGGCCCGCCTGGCCTCAACCGCCGCTCGACCATCGGCTTTCGCTGCGTGGTCGACCTACGAACTTAGCTTATGGAAACTTCCAATCCCTCATCCAAAGCACCCCTGGAAGGGCTCAGGGTCCTCGACCTCTCCAGCCTCTACGCCGGCCCCCTCATCGCCACCACCCTGGGCGACTTCGGGGCCGAGGTGATCAAGGTCGAACACCCCCGCGGCGACGACGCCAGGCGCTGGGGCCTGAGCAAGGACGGCGTCCCGTTGTGGTGGAAGGTGATCTCGCGCAACAAGCGCCTCATCACCCTCGACCTGCACCTCCCCGAAGACCAGGCCAAAGCCCGCGCCCTGTGCCGCTGGGCCGACGTGGTGATCGAGAACTTCCGCCCCGGACGCCTCGAGGGCTGGGGTCTGGGCTGGGAGCAGTTGCACGCCCTCAACCCCCGCCTCGTCATGGTGCGGGTTACGGGCTTCGGCCAGACCGGCCCGCGCGCGCAGCAGCCCGGCTTCGGCACCCTGGCCGAGGCCTACTCGGGCTTCGCCTTCATCACCGGGCAACCCGACGGCCCCCCCACCCTGCCCCCCTTCGGCCTGGCCGATGGGGTGGCCGCGCTGGCCGGCACCTACGCGGTGATGATGGCCCTCTACTGGCGCGACGCCAGAGGCGGGGGCGAGGGCCAGTACATCGATCTGAGCCTCTACGAACCCCTCTTCAACATCCTGGGCCCCCAGGCCATCGAGTACACCCAGACCGGCACCGTGCAGCAGCGGCAGGGCAACCGCTCCAGGCGCACTTCGCCCCGCAACACCTACCTCACCCGCGACGGGCACTGGGTGGCGCTGTCGGGCGGCACCCAGGGGGTCGTCGACCGCATGTACCGGGTCATCGGGCGGCCCGAACTCGCGCAGGACCCGCGCTACAACACCGCCCAGGGCCGCCTCGAGCACGCCGACGAGATCGACGGCTGGCTGGCGGAGTGGATCGGTCAGCACGACCTGGAAGAGGTGCTCGCCCGCTTCGAGGCCATCGAAGCCCCCATCGCCCCGGTCAACTCCATCGCGCAGATCCTGCAGGACCCACACTACCGGGCGCGGGCCTCCTTCGTGGAGGTGCCCGACGAGGACTTAGGCCGCGTGGTCATGCAGAACGTGGTGCCCCGGCTGAGCCTGACCCCCGGTGCCATCCGCCACAGCGGGCCGGCCACCCTGGACCGCGACCGGGAGTACGTCGAGGGCATCATCCGGCAGTTCAGTGAAGGGCCAACCGGCCCCCGGCGACGCCGGTACTCAGAGGAGGTCTGAATGGCGCTACCAAGAGACTACGCGCAGCGCGTCTACGCCGGGGTGCTGGGCAAGATGATCGGGGTCTTCATGGGCCGCCCCATCGAGGGCTGGACCTACCGCCAGATCCAGGATCGCTTCGGCGAGGTGCGGGGCTACGTCAACGAGGCGGTGGGCCGTCCTCTGATCGTCCCTGACGACGACCTCAGCGGCACCTTCGCCTTCTTGCGGGCCCTGGAGGACAACGGCTACCCCCGCGACCTGCGCTCGGAGCAGATCGGCGAGGCCTGGCTCAACTACATCGTCGAGGGGCGCAGCACCCTGTGGTGGGGCGGGATGGGCAACTCCACCGAGCAGACCGCCTACTACCGGCTCAAACGCGGGGTCCGGGCCCCCCGGAGCGGCAGCATGGAACTCAACACCCGGCTGATCGCCGAGCAGATCGGGGCCCAGATCTTCATCGACGGCTGGGCCATGGTGGCCCCCGGCGACCCCGACCTGGCCTTTCACCTGGCGACCGAAGCCGCGCGGGTCAGCCACGACGGCGAGGCGGTGCACGCTGCGCAGGTGCTGGCGGTGATGGAGTCGCTGGCCTTCGTCGAGCCTCGTCTCGAGCGCCTCCAGGAGGCCGCGCTGGGCTACATCCCCCGCCAGAGCGTGATCCGGCGGCTGATCACCGACCTGCGCGAGCTGCGCCAGCACGAGGGAGACTGGCGCGAGGCGCGGGAGTGGCTCGAGGCCCACTACGGCTACGACCGCTACGGCGGCAACGTCCACGTGATGCCCAACCACGGGGTGATCCACCTGAGCCTGCTCTACGGTCAGGACGACTTCCTGGAAACCCTCCTGATCGCCAACACCGCCGGCTGGGACACCGACTGCAACGCGGGCAACGTGGGCTGCTTCATGGGGATCAAGAACGGGCTGGCCGCCATCGATGCCCACCCCCACCTGCGCGATCCCCTGGCCGACCGGCTCTTCGTCTCCAGCGCCGAGGGCGCGCGCAGCGTCACCGACGCGGTCACCCTCACCGACGAGATCGTGCGGGCCGGGCACCGGCTGGCAGTGAAGGGCCGACAGGCCCCCGGCGATGCCGGTGCTCAGGGGTTGGAGTGGGAGCCGCCCAAGGGCGGCGCGCAGTACCACTTCGCTTACCCCGGCTCGCTGCAGGGCTTCTTCAGCGAGGGTGCCGCCTGCTCGCTGGCCAACCCGCGGGGCGGAGGCCTCGAGGTGCGTTTCGCGCTCGAGGGTGGGTCGCCGTGCCAGCTCTACACCCGCAGCTTCCTCCCCCCTGAAGTCCCCGAGCCGCCCGACGCGCCCTACGCCCGCAACCTGGGCAGCGGCTGGAACTACATGCTCCTGGCCTCCCCTCGTTTTTACCCAGGCCAGGTTCTGACAGCTCGCTTCTCGGGAGAGGCCCTGCCGGGCACCACGGTAGCGCTGGCCTGCCGCTACTACAATCCCGACGACCGGCTCGCCATCGCCTCGAGCGCCCCGGTCCCCCTGCGCAGCGAGCCCCAGGAACTCACCTGGATACTGCCCGACCGGGGCGGCCCCATCGCCGACCTGGGGCTCCAGATCGCCGGCCCTGCCGGGCCGGGCCGACTTCTCCTCGACGCCCTCAGCGTGCGGGGCGAGGCTTCGGTGCGCTTCATCAAGCCGCAAAATCCCGATGGCGCTGCAACCGGCAACATGTGGCGTCGGGCCTGGGTCAACGCGGTCCACCGGCTGGATAAGCGTTTCCCCGAGCCCTTCCGCCTGCTGCACATGGAGGGCCTGGGACTCATCAGCATCGGCAGCCGCGACTGGCGTAATTACCGGATGCGGGCGCGGCTGAGGCCCTACCTGGCCAGGCAGGCCGGGGTCGCGGTGCGCTACCAGGGCCTCAACCGCTTCTACGCGGTGGTGCTCTGCAAGCCGGGCCGTCTACAGATCGTCAAGCACCGCGGGCGCTCCCAGCTCCTGGCCGAGACCCCGGCAGAGTGGCTCGAGGGCGAGGAGGTCGAGCTGCAGGTGGAGGTGGAGGGCAGCCGGGTACGGGCCCGGCTGGGGGAGGTCGCGCTCGAGGCCCACGACCCCGAGGCCCCCCTCGAGGCCGGGGGCGTCGCGCTGCTGATCGAGGAAGGCTGGCTGAGCTGCGAGGAGGTCGTGGTCGGCCCGCTCGAGGGCCGGGCCCGCAGCCACCTCAGCCGCTTGGCGGAGCGGGCGGTCTGGGACAGCGCGGGGAGGTGATGCCCCAAGGGCCCCGTGCGGGGCGGGTCAGTCCACCAGTTCCCGCCTGGGTCTGCGGAACACGAAGGGGAAGCTCGAGCCGCTCGCCAGCACCCGCCGCACCTCGTCATAGAAGGGGTGCTCCCCGACTCCGCTGAGGTGGGCGAAGCCGCGGGAGGTCCCGCAGCACCCAGCCGTAGTTCTCCAGCGGCGAACCCGCCTTGGCCGGGGGGACGTCTCCCACCGTCTTGAAGGGCGTGCCGGTGCGGCGGGTCAATTCGCGGTAGAAGCCGCCCCGCTCCCGGTTCCCCCACGCGTGCAGGACCCGCAGCCTCGGGTTGGCCGGGCTGTACCCGACCCGCCCTCCGGTGAATAACGACAAGAAGTTTAGCTGTGAGAGGACGTCAAAGCATCATCCAAGATGAGGCCCTGGCCTCATCCTCAGGGGCAGGCGAAAGCTCACCCGGGCTCCCATAGGCCTCCGGCTTTCTGTCCAGACCTCCCCCCCGTGCCAGCGGGCCACCGCCGCCACCAGGGCCAGGCCTAGTCCGCTCCCCTCCGGGGCGCGACCACTCCTGTAAAAACGCTCGAACACCACGGCCTCCGCTCCAGGGGGGATGCCCGGACCGGTATCCCAGACCTCCAAGCAGGCCCAGCCCTCCTCTGGCCAAACGCGAAGGCCCACCGCCCCGGAGGCGGTGAACTTGTGCGCGTTTTCCAGTAGGGCCTGCACCGCCGCGCGGAGGACGGTAGGGTCGCCCCACACCTCGAGAGGGGTTTCGGAAAGTTCCAGGTGGAAGGCCAGGCCCTTGGCGGCAAACAAATCCCGCATCTCCTCCGCCACCTCAAAGGCCAGCGCGTCCAGGTCCAGGGCCTCCTTCTGAAGTCCTCCTGCTTCCGTTCGGGAAAGCAATAGGAGCTTCTCCACCAATCCCCTGAGTTCCTCTGCCCCCCTGCGAGCAAGGGCTAGGTCCGGGCTCTCGGGAAGCCGCTCAAGGCGGCCAAGAAGAACGGTCAGCGGGGTTCTCAGGGCGTGGGCCGCATCCTGGCTGAGGCGTTGCTCGCGCTCGATAAGGGATCCCAGCTTCTCCAGCAGGTGGTTGACCGCACGGCCCAGCCGCCAGAGCTCGTCCCGCGTGCGGGGTTCAGGCAGACGGGCACGCCACTCCCCCTCTTCGGCGAGGCGAAGGGCGGTACGGGTCAGGTGGTCCACCGGGGCAAGTCCGCGGCCCAGGAGCAAGTAGCCTAGGGCGAAGGAGAGCAGGAAGGAAAGAGGCACCAGAGCCAGCATCAGGTTGTCCAGCAAGCCCAAGGTGGTCTTGAGGGTGCTGAGGGGCAACGCGGCCACCAGGTGGAGCCCGGGGCCCACCGAAAGGCTTCCTACGCGATAGCCCTGCCAGCTGGAGCGCTGAGCCGTCACGTGGGCCAGGGCCGCCACCTCCTCGGGCGGGGGCAGGCGGCCCAGGGCGTCCCGCACACCACTGGAGTCGGCCAGCACCAGCACCAGCTCGGGCAGCAGACGGGGGAGGACCTCGAGGCTCCGGTCGGGCAGAAGGCGCAAGCTGCCGTCTTCAAGATCGCGGCCCACCAAAGGCCGCGCCAGGTCTAGGGCGGCCTCGAGGTCCTCGTCCAGCTGGGCCAGCAGCCTTTGCTCCAGGCTCAAGCGGAGGGCTCCGGACAAAATCAGCAAGACCAGGCCCACCAGGGTAGCAGCAAAGGCGGTAAGCCGCAGTCTCAGGCTCATCCCAGGAAACGATACCCCAGGTTGCGCACTGTCTCGATGGCACTATCGTCCAGCTTGCGCCTGAGGTAGCGGATGTAGGTGTCCACGGTGCGGGGCTCCACGCTGGCCTCCCCGGGCCAGACCTTCTCCAGGAGGGCCTCGCGGGTGTAGTAGCCCTCGGCGTTAAGGGCCAGGAACTCCAGCAGGGCGTACTCCCGGCCCGAGAGCCGCACCGGTCGGCCCTCCCACCAGGCCCGCTTCAGCGCTAGGTCCAGCTCGAGCCGCCCCACCCTCAAGCGATTCTGGGCCTCGCCCCTAGCCCGACGCAGCAGGGCACGTACCCGGGCTACCAGCTCACTGGCATAGAAGGGCTTGACCACGTAGTCGTCAGCGCCGTCTTCCAAACCTTGCACCCTGACCTGTGGGGCATCGCGAGCGCTCAGGATGAGAACGGGCAGCCTGTACTCTTCGTCTCTGAGTCGGCGCAAGAGCCCTAGGCCGTCGCCGTCAGGAAGGCCAAGATCCAGCACCATAAGGTCATAGGGGAAGCTTTGCAGCAGCCCCCAGGCCTCGGCAGCGCCAGGGGCCGTGTCGACGGCCCAGCCTTCCTTCACGAGGGCCTCGGCTACCAGGGCCGATACCTCGGGATTGTCCTCCACCACCAGCAGGCGCACGGCTCAGGGCCTCCTTTCGCTCGTTCTGCCGTCCGGCAGGATGTAGATCTTGCCCCGGGGCCCCTTGGCCTCCCACAGGGCCAGGCGCTGATAGGGCTTCAGCTCTAGCTTCTCCACCGAGCCCAGGACCCGCTCCGCACTCTGCCAGGCCTGGGTAAAGGGTAGGTGGGGGTGGCGGGTGTGGGGCGGGGCTTTCTTGGGCCGCAGGTGGGCTACTTGACCGCTCTGGGCATCTACCCAGACCTCCCACTCCCCCAGGCGAAGCTCCCAAACCCAGACCGGACCTTTTCGCTTGAGTTCCACCTTGTAGGGCTCGAGGGGCTGGCCGAGATAAGTCTGGGCCAGTCGCACCGCCTGGGGCAACTCCAGGCGGGCACTCAGGCCCACCTGGAGCAGCATCCCCAAGAAAAGGAACCAGCCCCAGCGCATGATCCTAAGTCTATCCCCTCTCCCCCTGGACGAATTCAAGGTAGGCCTCAGCCCGCTGTAACCGTTCCCGCGCCAACCCCCGGCGCCCCTCCTCCAGGGCCTCCCAGGCCTCCAGGATCAGGGCCTCGAGCCGAGAACGCTGTTCCGGTGAAAGCTCCTGGGCCCGCAGGCGGAGGGCTCGCAGCCTCGAGGTCAGGGGCGTGGCGGATGAACCCGGCAACCTCCCCACCCCCCGCTGCCAAAGCGCCCACGCCCCGGCCGCCAGTAGTGCAAGCAGGACCAGCGCAAACAGAGCCTCGAAGACTTCCTCCCAGAAACCGGGGACAGGGGCGCAGGCCGCAAGCAACAGGGGAGCAGCGAGGAGCACCCAAAGCATCAGAAGCCTCGCTCCGCTTTGAGGACGTGCAGTCCCGCATCGGCTAGCTTGTGGGCGGCCTCAGCCTGCCAGGGGCTGGCCTGAGCCGAAAGGAGGCCTTTGGCTCCTTGCAGGAAGGCCCGCACCGCAGGATGGTTACTGCGGAAGTAGTTCATCTCCGCTTCAAGGCGCCAAACGCGCTCCTGGGCGCGGTAGAAGTGGTCACCATGCCAGCCGCCCTTGCCCCGACCAGCTGGACCCGGACCCCACCAACCGTTGAGGGCTAGGGCGGCCTCATAGGCCTTCTTGGCGGCCTCAGCCCCTTCCTTGGCGCTGAAGAAGCGCTGGGCCTGCAGGTCGGCCTGGGCTCGGCTGAGCAGGCTATCGGCTTGGGCCAACCAGGCCGGGGTTTGGGACGGGCGAATGCTCTGCCAGTAGGCTCGGCGTGCCTGGGCCTCGGCCAGCTCGCGGAAGGCCTTTTCGGCGAAGTGATGGGGGTAGGGGGCCACTGGAGCCGGTGGAGTGGGTGGGTTGGGCTGGGCTGTAGTCAAACCGAGAAGCAGAATGGAACTCAACCATACAATCTTTTTCATTGTTTATCCTCCTTGGCGCGAACGCCAAGGAGGAGGGTAGGGGGATTCGGTTGGAGGAATGTTGGAGGGAGAGTCCTTTACCTGACATCCTCCCCGGACTTCAGTTCGGGGAGGATGTCAGAGACGGTAGGCGTGGGGTTGCTGTGCATGAGGGTATTGTAGCCCATCAGCGGATGGACGTGCTACACCGGGCTTCGATCGGCTTCCGATTCCTCCCCGCCGCCCCGCCTCGGCGGGGCATCCGCGAAAGGAGTTTTGTGATGGCTGCCGCGGTATTGCCCAGGCCACTACGCCTGCAGCAGGCGTTCAAGCTCCGAGAGCAGCTCGTCTACCCGCTTCCTCCGCTCCTCATCGAGCTCCCGCCGGGCCAAGGCGCGGCCCAGCGCCTTGACGCGCTCGCCGTAATGGTCGGGCTCAGGCTGCGGCTTGGCGGCTAAGCGCCCGACCTCCTGGCGGATCTGGCTGAGGCTGAGGCCCTCCTGCACGGCCCGCTGCAGCAAGCGGGCCCGCGCTCTGGCGTCGCGCAGCCGGGCGATGGCCCTGGCCTTGGTGTAGTCCAGTCGCCCCGAGCGGATGACCTCGAGCACGTCCTCCGGCAGCTTGAGCAGGGGCAGGCGGTTGGCTACGAAGGACTGCCAGGTGCCGCGCGACAGCGAGTTGAAAGTTTCCTCGACCAGCACGGCATCCGGCTTACCCATAACGTTATGGGTAGCCTTGCCCTTGGCCTCATTGTCCATGCGGTAGAGCAGCGTCACCACGTCCTCGACGGGCTGCTCCAGGCGCAAAGCCAGCAGGCCCAGCACCCCCTCCGTCTCCTCCAGCGGGTTGAGGTCCTCGCGTTGCAGGTTCTCGGTCAGGGCGATGAGCTGGGCCTCCTCGTCGCTCAAACGCCGGATGATCACCGGTACGCGGCTGAGCCCCGCCTCGAGGGCTGCTCGGTAGCGGCGCTCCCCCGCCACGATCTCGTACCCGCCCTGGACCTCCCGCACCAGCAGGGGCTGCAGCACCCCCTGCTCGCGCACGGAGGTCACCAGCGCCTCCATTGCCTCTGGATCGAAGTAGCGGCGGGGCTGGCCAGGCCGGGGCCTGAGGTCGCTCAGCAGGACCTGGGTCGGTGTCCCGGCTTGACTGGTGCCCCCCAAGAGGGCTGTGACTGGGCTGGCATTGCGCATGGGGTGCTTGGCCAGGATGGGATTGCTTCGCTCCTTCTTAGCACTCACGACCTCACCTCTCCCCTGCTCTGCCCGTATAGCGCGCCCATGATGTGCTCAGCGGTCTCCTCGAGAACCTGCACCGCCGGGTGGCGGGGGTTGAACAGCGCCAGGGGCTTTGCTTCCACCGTGGCCTTCTTGAAGTCGGCAGCCTGGGGCACCGGCGTAAGGACCGGTCCTCGTTCCGCAAGCTGGGCGGTAAGCGCCTCCAGCACGTCGCGGTCGTGCTGGGTGCCCTTGGCGTACTGCATGGGGACGAAGCCCACCACTTTCAGGTTAGGGTTGAGTTCCTGGCGCACCCCGTCCACCGTACGCAGTAGCTGGTCGGTCCCCAGGTAGGCTTTGAAATGCGTCTGCACCGGCACGAGCACGAAATCGGAGGCCGCCAAGCCCAAAATGGCCAGCAGGCCCAGGCTCGGCGGGCAGTCGACGAGGGCGACGTCATAGGCGGCACGCACCTCATCAAGCGCCTTGCGCAGCCGACCTTCCCGGTTGAGCGCGGAAACAAGTTCCTGCTCCGCACCGGCCAGCAGGATGTTCGAGGGAACCAGGTCCATCCCCGCCAGGTTGCGGTGGATCGGCAAGCCCCCTCGCCGCAGCAGGGCGTCATAGACCGTGACCTCGAGGTCCGCAGGCACGAGGCCCAGGAAGGCGGTGAGGGTGGCTTGGGGATCGAGGTCCACCAGCAGCACCTTCAGCCCCCGGCTAGCGAAGTGGTAACCGAGGTTGAGCGCGAGCGTGGTCTTCCCCACTCCGCCCGCCTGGTTGAACACCGCGATCGTGCGCATAGCCGTCTCTTCCGGGCCCGGCTCGAGCACCGGGATGAGCCACTGCCCCCCCCGCTTCTCCGCCCCCGGGATCTGCCCCGCTCCAGCCAGACGGCGCACGTAGGCGTCACTTACCCCACGGCGCGATGCGTACTCCTCGGTCGTCAGCCACAGTCTGCGCATGCCCCCACTCTGCCACATCCGTAACTCTTTTTACAAGGCCTACACGTTTGCGTAACCAGCCCTCCCCCGCCAGCAGAGCAAACTGGGATCGGCATCGGGCGACGATACGTACAGGGTAGGGAAGGGGAGAGGTTCCGCCCACGTGGGTTGGGCCAGAGCCACGCTGCAACTCCACTCGAGCCAAACGAAGGATCCGGCGAGCACAACCGAAGCCCCGAGCCCAAGAACCCAAGGAGGCCATTGGCCCGCCGCCGCTCTACCTCGCCATGACCAACACGACCGACAAAAACATGTTCTGCACGAGAAGATCAGCAACCCAGGCTCGGCTTTGAGGTATCGGAATACTTGGCTATTTTGCCGGGCGGACTATCGGAACACTTGGCTAAATGAGCCGATGGAGTATCGGAATACTTGGCCGAAAACCGGGGTATCGGAATACTTGGCTATTTCGCCCGAGGGCAGGTATCGGAATACTTGGCCAATTCCAGGTCGGGGCCCGTCGTCGAGGCGTAAATTAAGGCGTCCGGATCGAACCAATTCGCCCATGCGCTGACCGTAGTAGGGGGGTTCAATTGCCCTATCGGAATACTTGGCTATTTTGCCGGGCGGACTATCGGAATACTTGGCTAAATGAGCCGATGGAGTATCGGAATACTTGGCTATTTTGCCGGGCGGACTATCGGAATACTTGGCTAAATGAGCCGATGGAGTATCGGAATACTTGGACACTTCAGGGGGGCAGTATCGGAATACTTGGCCAAAGTGAGGGGCGAACTATCGGAATACTTGGCGATTGGGAAGCCCAAATTATCGGAATACTTGGCCATTAGTGCCAGAATTTCGCGTCCTGCAAGCGCTTTGCCGCCGGGCCTTGATGATGACTTTAATTTCAATCAAATTCTTTAAAGCTCACGGCTTAAAAAGTCATCATCAGCGCCGGCGCGGGGTGCGTCCCCGAATCAACCCTAAGGGGCTAAGCTGCTGGGAAAGCGACATGGCGCACGGTGTCGAAAGAGACGATTGGACGGAGAGAGAATAGCTGGGAGCGGCCAAAGGCCTTGGCGTGGGCCCCGCTGACCGACCAGCGAGCCCCGGCG
>NZ_QWLA01000006.1 GCF_003574095.1 Calidithermus roseus | reverse complement strand
CGCCCGCAGCCCTGCCCTCCCCCGCGCACCGCCTTCCGCCTAATGGGGTCTCACGCAGCGAAGCATATGGCATATGGCTATCAGCTACCGGCGACTTCCGTGAAATCTCATGCCTTCGAGGAGTCCACATGGGCTATATCCTGATCAGCCGCGACGGGTGTCATCTGTGCGAGGAGGCCGAGCAACTGCTCGAGGCCCTGCGCGTGCCCTTCGAGCGGCGCAACGTGGACGAAGACCCCGAGTGGGTGGCGCAGTACAGCTTCCGGGTTCCGGTGCTGCTGAAGGGCGAGCGGGTGTTGATGGAGGGTCGCTTCGACGCGGCTCGGCTAACTAAACTGTTGAAGGAGTGAGCTATGGACCCAATCATGATCGAACTCGGGCCGATCCAGATTCGCTGGTACGGCTTCTTCCTGGTGCTGGCGATCTTCGCCGGCTTCGAGATCGCCAAGCGCTACCTGCGGGCCTGGGGCTACGACCCCGACCACTTCGAGCAAGCCGCCTTCTGGGCGGTGGTGGCCGGGGTGATCGGAGCGAGGGTGGGCTACGTGCTCACCAGCCCCAGCGACTTCGCCGGCAACCCTATCTCGGCTTTGTACATCTGGCAGGGCGGGCTCTCGATCCACGGGGCCGTGATCGGGGGCATCCTGGCCTTCTGGCTCTACGCCCGCCGCTACGGCACCCCCTTCATGCCCTATATCGAAGCTTCCCTCCCGGCGGTGGCGCTGGGGATCATCGCCGGGCGGCTGGGCAACTTCATGAACGGCTCCGACACCGTCGGTCGCCTGACCAGCCTACCCATCGGCTTCACCTGGCCCTCCTCGGCCTCGGGTTTCCCCGGCATCTGCAAGGCCGGTGACAACATCAGCCTGGCCTACGGGCTGTGCCTGGGCGAGGTGGTGCGCGGCCCGGTTCACCTGACCCAGATCTACGGGGTGATCATCGGGATCATCTTGAGCGTGCTGGTCGTGCGCTGGCTGGCCATGAGAAAGCCCTGGGGGTACACCTTCTGGCAGTTCGTGCTGTGGTACAGCGTGCTGCGGGGAGGGCTCGAGGAGCCCTTCCGCCTCAATCCGCTGTGGCTCAGGGTCTACGAGAACAACACCCTGGGCATCGGCTTCTTCACCGCCACCCAGCTTTTTTCGATCCCGCTGATCATCCTGGCCATCGTCATGCTTTACCGCCTGCCCAAAGGAGGCCGCGAAACCGTAGCCGTGGCCGCACCCACCCCCCCCAAGACGGACAAAGCCGAGGCCAAGCCGCGCAAGAAGGACTGAAGAGTAGACTGAAGAGCGGTTATGAAACATGCTGTCGTGATCCTGGCTGCGGGTCTGGGCACCCGCATGAAGTCGAAGCTGCCCAAGATGCTCCACCCCCTGCTGGGCAAGCCCATGGTGGCCTATGTCGTCGAGACCGCGCTGCGAAGCGGCGCGGAAAAAGTGGTGGTGGTGGTCGGCCACGGCCTCGAGCAGGTGCGGGAGGCGCTGGGAGGCTATAAGGGCCTCGAGTTCGTCGTGCAGGAGCAACAGCTTGGCACAGCTCACGCTCTCAAGCAGGCCAGGAAGGCCCTCCGAGGCTTCAAGGGGCCGGTGGTGGTGGTTCAGGGCGATACCCCCCTCACCTCCGTAGAAACCCTCACCGGCCTGGTCGAGGCTCTCGGCAAAGAAGGCATGGCCCTGCTGACCATGCGGCTGGAGAACCCCACCGGCTACGGGCGCATCCTGCGCGACAAGCGCGGGGAGATCATCGCCAACATCGAGCACAAGGACGCCACGCCCGAGCAGCGCGAGATCAAGGAGATCAACGCGGGGGTGTACTGTTTCGACAGCCATGTCTGGGAAGCGCTCGAGCACGTCAGCAACGACAACGCCGCCGGGGAGTACTACCTGCCCGACCTCATCCGGGTCTACCGCGAGCGAGGTAAGCGGGTGGTGGGGCTGCTGAGCGACGACCCCAGCGAGCTCTTAGGGATCAACACCCGCGCCCAGCTCGCCGAGGTCGAGCACATCCTGCTCCAGAGGCTGCGCGAGCACTGGATGAACCAGGGCGTGCGGATGATCCAGCCCCAGACCATCTATCTCGAGCCCACCGTCGAACTCGCCCCCGACGTGACGCTGTGGCCCGGCGTGATCCTCAGGGGCAACACCCGCATCGGCGAGGGTTGTGAGATCGGGGCTTACTGTGTGCTCAGCGACATGGTGCTCGAACCCCACGTCACCCTGCGTCCGCACGTCGTCGCCGAGAAATCGCACATGAAAAGCGGCTCCGACGCCGGTCCTTTCGCCCGCTTCCGCCCGGGCGTGCTCATCGAGGAGGAGGCCCACGTGGGCAACTTCGTCGAGATGAAAAACACCCACATGCGCCGGGGAGCCAAGGCCGGGCACGTGAGCTATCTGGGCGACACCGACATCGGCGAGGGGGCCAACATCGGCGCGGGCACCGTGGTGGCCAACTACGACGGCCAGCGCAAGCACAAGACCGTCATCGGCAAGGGGGCCTTCACCGGCTCCAACTCCACCTTAGTCGCCCCGCTCGAGGTCGGCGACGGCGCCTACATCGCCGCAGGCAGCACGGTCAACAAGAACATCCCCCAGGACGCGCTGGCCATCGCCAGGGCTCGCCAGGAGAACAAAGAGGGCTACGTCAAGCGCCTGCGCAGTCGGGGTAGCTGAGTTCGAAAATCCAAAACCCCCTCTCCTTCCGTACGGCCCTCCTGAAGCGCTTCGCATCAGAGCCCTGTGGCCACAGGGTTGAAGGCTTTTGGAGGCAATCATGTCGAACCTCAACCGCAGGCAGGCACTTCGGCAGATGGGATTCGCAGGCGCGGGGGCCGTGATCGCGGGGGCCGTTTCCTCCTGCACGCCGGGCATGGCCGCCAAACCCAATATCGACTCCGACGTGCTCAACTTCGCGCTCAACCTCGAGTACCTCGAGGCCGCCTTCTACCTCGCCGCCGTGGGGCGTATCAGCGAGATCGCGAGCATCGGGGGCAACGCCCAGATCATTCTGCCCTCGGGCTTCGATGGCAGCAGCCCAGTGCCGGGCCTGAGCCAGGCCGTGCTGGAATACGCCCAGGAAATCGCCGAGGACGAGTTGGCCCACGTCAAAGCCATTCGGGCTGCACTGGGCTCTAAAGCCGTGCTCCGCCCGAAGCTCGACCTAGGGCCGGCCTTTGCCAACGCGGGTGCGGCGGCCAGTGGCGGGGCCATCACCAACTTCAACCCCTTCGCCAACGAGCTGTCCTTCCTCCTCGGGGCCTACATTTTCGAAGACGTGGGCGTGACCGCCTACAAAGGCGCAGCCCGCCTGCTCACTGACGACAGCGCGGGTGGCGTGCTGGATACGGCTGCGGGCATCCTGGCGGTGGAAGCTTACCACGCGGGAGAAATCCGCGCCGTGCTCTACTCGCGCAAGGATCAGCCAGTGGCCGCCGGCCTCAACGTAGAGCAGGTGGCCAATGCCATCAGCAATCTGCGAGGCAGTGTAGGAGGCGGTAAGGACGAGGGCATCACGGTAGGGGGCAAGGCCAACATCGTGGTGGCCGATCAGAACGGCGTAGCCTATGGGCGTACCACTGCCGAGGTCCTGGCTATCGTCTACCTGGGCGGCATGGGCAAGGGTGGCTTTTTCCCTGACGGGCTCAACGGCGCGATCAAGTAAGCCCGCGGGAGCATAGGGGGCAGTAGAGGTAGGGGGGCCGGAGCCCCCCTACCCTCGTGAAGGAGGAGAGCATGGGGTTTGGTGTTTTGGAAGTCCTGATCATCCTGCTCATAGCGGTGTTGCTCTTCAGGGCACGCAAACTGCCCGAGTTGGCTCGTGGGCTGGGCCGGGCCAAGCGCGAATTCGAGGAGGCCCAGCGATCTGACGACCCATAATTCATGTCTCCTTCAGTCGCCGAAGTAAACTAGAGCCGGGAGCGCGCTATGCCGATTGGAATGTCTGAGATCCTCATCATCTTGCTGGTGGCCCTGCTGCTGTTTGGCCCCCGCAAGCTACCCGAGCTGGGACGCAGCCTGGGGCAATCCATCCGCGAGTTCCAGAAGGGGGCCCGCAGCATCCGCGAGGAATTCGAGAAAGCCGCCGACGTCAAGGAACTGCGCGAGATCAAGGAAGATCTCAGCAAGCCCCTGGAGATCAAGCCCGAACCCTCCAAGGAAGAAACCAAGTCCTAGCCTGAGGGTCCGCCATGAAAGAAGCCCCCTTGATGGAGCACCTCGAGGAGCTGCGCAGCCGCATCCTCTGGGCGCTGGTGGCCTGGGCGGTAATGACGGGGGTAGCCTTCGTCTTCCGCCTGGAGCTGCTGGCCCTGCTCGAGCGCCCCCTCGACATCTACAACGCCACCGCCAAGATCAGGGCCGACCTGCAGGTGCTCAACATCACCGAGCCCTTCGTGACCTCCTTCAAGATCGCGGCTTTCGGCGGCCTGGCGCTGGCTTTACCCTTCATCGTCTATCAGATCTGGGCGTTCATCTCGCCCGGCCTCTACGACCACGAACGCCGCCTCGCAGTTCCCTTCCTGCTGGGGGCGGGCTTCAGCTTTGCCGTAGGCGTGATCTTCGCCTACTACGTGTTCCTGCCCTACGCCGTGCCCTTCCTGCTGGGCTTTTTAGGCGACCTGGTCAAACCCAACATCTCGCTGGGCCAGTACATGAGCCAGATCCTGGCCTTTCTGGGCGTGATGGGCATCGTCTTCGAGATGCCGGTGGTGAGCTACCTGCTGGCCCGCCTGGGGCTCCTGACGAGCCGCTTCCTATTGCAAAACTGGCGCGTCGCCATCATCCTGCTCATCACCCTGGCCGCCGTCATCACCCCCACCGTGGATGTGTTCAACCTGGCCCTCATCAGCGTGCCGCTGTTCGTGCTCTACGCCGTCTCCATCCTCACCGCGCGCCTGGGCGAACGGGGCCACCTGCGGGCGGCGCAGCAGGCGGCGGGGTGAAGGAGTCGGAGGTCGGAGGTCAAGGAACAAGGGGGGTTAGGAGGATAGCTCCCTCCCTGCCGGCGGGGAGGGGTTCGTGCGAGCCACAAGCCTTTCGCTGACGTCTTTAAATCAGCGCGCTCACCGAGCGGTTGGTGTGCACGTTGCGGATGGCCTGGGCCAGCAAATCGGCGGTGGAGAGGATGTTGAAGCCCATGGCCGGGGTGAGCTGGATGGTGTCGGTGAAGACCACCTCGCGGATGGCCGGGTGAGAGAGGTTTTCGTGGGCCGGGCCTACCAGCACCCCATGGGTGGCCATGACGATGGCTTCCTGGGCTCCGGCGGCTGCCAGGGCTTCCACGCCCCGGCGGATGGTGCCTCCCGTGGAGATGATGTCATCGACGATCAGGGGGCGCTTGCCCGCCACGTCGCCGATCACGTAGGCCACCTGGGTCTCGCGGGGGCCGATGCGGCGCTTGGCCAGGATCGCCAGCGGCAGGCTCAGCCGTTCGGAGAGGCGGCGGGCGTATTCGGCCCGGCCCGAGTCGGGGGAGACCACCACGGCGTTGTCGGTGAGGTGGTTGTGCTCGAGGTAGCTGGCGAAGAGCTTGACCGCCGAGAGCTCATCGACGGGGATGTTGAAAAAGCCCTGGATCTGAGGGGCGTGCAGGTCCACGGTGATGACGCGGTGGACTCCGACTTCCTGGATCAGGTCGGCCACCAGCTTAGCGCTGATGGGCTCGCGGCCTTGGGTCTGCTTGTCCTGGCGGGCGTAGCCAAAGTAGGGGATGACCGCGTTGATGCGGGCCGCACTGCTGCGACGCACGGCGTCGGCCATGATCAGGAGTTCCATCAGGTGGTCGTTGACCGGCGGGGCAGTGGGCTGGATGAGGTACACATCAGCACCACGCACGCTCTCCAGCAGCCGCACCCGCACCTCACCATCGGGGAAACGCTCGACCACGGCCTTGCCCAGGCTCAGGCCAAGGGAGCGCGCTACGGCCTCGGCCAGTGGTCGGTTGGCGCTGCCGCTAAAGAGCCGAATCTCGAGCCCCTCTCCAAGTTCCCACATCTCCCACCCCCAAAAGTCCTGTTGCTCAGCTCTTTCCAGTCGCGGCAGATAGCTTCAGCAGGTCGGGGTCTGACCCCGGAGTTCAAGTGGTTGCAACTTGAGTATATCGGGAAGCTGGCTATTGCAAAACCTTGAGCACCAGTTGGGCCAGGCGTTCGGAGGCCTGCTCGAGGAACAGCTCGAAGGACTCGTGCGCGTCGTCGTCGGCTCCGTCGGAGATGGTGCGCACCAAGGCCATGGGCAAGGCCAGGTCCTTGGCCGTCCACAGCGCCGCCGCGCCCTCCATCTCGACGGCGTCGGCGGCGAAAAGCTGGCGCAGACGGGCGGCATCGGCGGGGTGGGCCAGGAAGCGATCGCCGCTGGCGACACGGCCCCAGTGAACCGGGAAGCCCAGCTCGAGCGCCGCCCGGTAGATGCGGGTCGAAAGCTCGATGTCGGCCCGCACGAAGCGCTCACCCGTGGCCAGCTCCCCCGGCTGGCGGCCAAAGGCGGTGATGTCCACGTCCCACTGCACCGCGTCGTGGGCTACCAGCACGTCGAGGGAGTGCAGGCTGGGGTTGAGCCCGCCGGCCACCCCCGCCCACAGGCTCCAGCGCGGGTTGAAGCGGGCCTGAGCGTAGGTCACCGCCGAGGCAGCCGCCACTTTCCCCACCCCGGTTTCGACCAGCAAGACCTCGTGAGGGCCCACCTGGCCTCGGAAGACGGGCTTAGGGCCCTCCAGCGCCTCATCCAGGCCCAGAGCCCGGCGCAGGGCCCGCGCCTCGGCCCCCTCGGCGGCGAAGAGGGCCACGGTGCTCAGGACGGGGCTGGAAACAGCTTCGGTTTGGTCAGGGGCGGCGACTTCGCTCACGCACGGTAGTGTACAAAAATCCACGGACGGCGGAAGACCGTATATTACGCTTTTTCTTCACCAAGCGCATGATACGATATGCTCATGGCTGTCTTGACCAACGACCAGAAAATGGTCCTGGACATGGTGCGGCAGGTTGCCCGCGAGGTGCTGTGGGAAAAGGCTCCGCAGTACGACGAATCGGGGGAATACCCCTGGCCCCAGCTCGAGACCCTGGCCCAGCTCGGGCTTTTGGGTATGACCACCCCGGAGGAGTGGGGCGGAGCGGGGCTGGATAGCGTGACCTGGGTTCTGGCCATGGAGGAGATCGCCGCCGCCGATCCCAGCGTGGCGGTGATCCTCTCCGTCACCAGCGGCCTGCCGCAGTACATGCTGACGAAGTTCGGCACCCCGGAGCAGAAGAAGAAATACCTGGTGCCCCTCGCCAAGGGCGAGTGGATCGGGGCCTTCTGCCTGACCGAGCCCCACGCCGGTTCCGACCCGGCCTCCATGAAGCTTCGCGCCCAAAAGGTGCCCGGCGGCTGGCAGCTCGACGGGGTCAAGAGCTGGGTCACTTCCGGTGGGCAGGCCCAAGTCTACGTGGTGATGGCTCGAGGCGAAAGCGGCATCAGCAGCTTCATCGTGGAGAAGGGCACACCCGGCCTGAGCTTCGGCAGCCCCGAGCGCAAGATGGGCCTGCACGCGGCCCACACCACCGAGGTGCGCTTCGACGGGGCATTCGTGCCCGAGGAAAACCTGCTGGGCCAGGAGGGCCGGGGTCTGGCCCAGGCCCTCGCTGGCCTCGACTCCGGGCGCATCGGGATCGCGGCCCAGGCGGTGGGGATGGCTCGCGCCGCCTTCGAGATCGCCAAAGCCTACGCCGATGAGCGCACCCAGTTCGGCCAGAAGATCCGCGAGTTTCAGGGGGTGGGCTTCAAGCTAGCCGACATGCACGTGAAAATCGCCGCCGCCCGCGCCCTCACCCTCGAGGCCGCCGCCAAGAAGGACCGGGGCGAGCGCTTCACGCTCGAGGCTTCCACCGCCAAGCTCTTCGCCTCCGACACGGCGGTGAGCGTCACCCGCGACGCGGTGCAGGTACTGGGCGGCTACGGCTACCACCGTGAGTACCGCGCCGAGCGCTACTACCGCGACGCCAAGATCACCGAAATCTACGAGGGCACCAGCGAAATCCAGCGTCTGGTGATCTCGCGTGAACTCTACCGCTGAGCCAGGCCAGAGAAGACCACGACCCGGTGTGGAAATCGCTCTAACCGCACTTGCTGTAGCCGCAGCTATAGCACTTGGTGCAGCCCTCCTCGCGCACTAAGTTCTCGTCGCCACACTCCGGGCACTTGCCCAGGCCACTCTGGCCTGCGGGCTTGGCGCTGATGCTGGCGGCGCCGAGGGGCGGAGTCAGGGCGCGCTGGGGGGTTTGGGGCACCACGTCGCTCGAGGCGGCACGACGGCCCTCCTCGAGGACCACAGCCGTGCTGGTTTCCAGGGCCACCGCGATGAGGTCGGCCTTGGAGGTCACGAAGCGGCCCTGGTAGTTGCCGTAGAGGCCGCCGTTGATGCCGCGCAGGGTCTTGATGAGGGCCTCGGCGGGCACGCCGTACTGCAAGGCGATGGAGATGACCCGGCCCAGCGCCTCGCTGTCAGCGTTGGCCTCGTCGCCGGCCTTACCCGAGGTGAGAATGACCTCCACCGGGTGCTCACCCTGCAGGTTGACCGTCACCAAGAAGCCCCGGCGGGTGCCGTCGGCGGCGGTGAGCTTGACCATGTCGGTGTAGCCCACCAGGCGGCCCGTGCGCTCGAAGACCGGCTGACCCACCTTGTTCACGGAGGTACTCGGCAGGTCCAGCAGCGCCGGTTGCACCACCGTATTGCCTTCGGCGTTTTGCGTCTGGCGCTTTGCGTCTTGCGAATCCTTCTCCTCCTTGCTCACCGAGAGCACCTGGAACTGGCGGCTGCCGTCGCGGTAAACCGTAATGCCCTTGCAGCCGGTGAGGTAGGCCTCGGTGTAGGCGGCCTCCACGTCCTCGACGCTGGCCTCGTTGGGGAGGTTGATGGTCTTGGACAGCGAGTTGGCCGCGTAGCCCTCGGCGTCGAAAGCCCGCTGCACCACGCCCTGCATGCGCACGTGGTCCAAAGGCGGCACGTCGTGGGCGCCCTCGAACACGGCGGCGATGCCCGCAGGGATGCCGGAGAGGCCCTTCACCGTGCCGTGGTTGGCCTGGATCGCCTCGATGAGCTTGTCCCAGTCCCACTTGCCCTCGGGCGTGGCGAACTCCTCGCTGGCGGGGTACTGCTCCATGAGCTCGACGAACAGCGGGTGCAGCAGGGCCTTGTACTGCCCGCCGATACGCCGCCACATGAAGGGCGAGAACACGGGCTCGATGCCGCTCGAGACGCCCATCAGCATGCTGGTGGTGCCGGTAGGGGCCACGGTGAGCACCGCGACGTTGCGGCGCGGGCGGATGCCCAGCGCCTCGAAGGCAGCGGGGTTGTCGCGGTAGAGCGGGAACACGCCCCGCTCCTCGCCGAGTTGCTCGGAAGCCTTGATGGCCTCCTCACGCATGGCGTTCATCATCTCAGCCACCGCCTGGCGCCCGGCCTCCGAGGAGTAGGGCAGGCCCAGCTTGATCAGGGCGTCGGCCAGACCCATCACCCCTAAGCCCAGGCGGCGCAGGGTCTGGCTAGCGACGCGGTTGTCCTCGAGGGCGAAGACGTTGACGTCGAGCACGTTGTCGAGGAAGCGGATGCAGGTGCGCACGTCCTTGCGGAACTCGGCGAAGTTGAACCGCCCCTTCTCGACGTAGGCAGCCAGGTTGATGGCACCCAGGTCGCAGGGCTCACCCACGGTGAGCGGGATTTCCCCACAGTTGTGGGCCACCACGCCGCCCGCGATCAGGCTGTGGGTGACGGGCTCGGTCAGGTCGTAAACGGGCGCAGTCCCCGCTGGCTCGACCCGGCTTACCGTGACCTCGAAGCGCTGGCGGTAAGCACCCCGCTCGCGACCGCTGATGAACTGCTCGAGCTTGGCCTGCTTCTCGGGCAGGGCGAAGCCGATGACCTCGGCGAAGCGGTCACGGCTCTCGGCACCGATGATCAGCTCGTACTGGTTGGCCACGGGGTACTCGCGCAGCCCGCCCCGGCCATCAGGCAGGGCCTTGAGACCCGCCGCGCGGCGGTGGTGGACGATCCCCTTGCGGGACAGCCTGCGGCTGTACACCGGGTGAATGCGCCCGAAGATGCCGAAGTTGAGCAACAGAAGTTGCACGTCCTCGAGCAGCTTCCGACTCGAGGAGGCCAGCCGCACGGTGCAGCTCTGCTTGGCGTCGTTGTGCTCCACGGTACCGTCGGTGCTGAACAACCCGCGCAAAAAGCCCACCACTGCCTCGCGCGGCGCGGTGAAGAGGCTTTCCGGGACCCGCTTTTCGGTGGCTTTGACCGCCCTCACACCGAGGGCGGCGAAAAACTCGGCAGGCAGTTTGTTGAAGTGCAGGTGCTGGGTGTTGGAGGCGGTGGCTTGCAGGGTTCCCTGGCCGAACCAGTCGCGAAGGTTATCCACGACGGTCTGGGCCTGAGCGAATTCGCGGTTGCTGAAGAAGAAGCCCACCCCGTCCTCGCGCAAGTACCCGTCGCCGACCAGCCAGCCCAGCACCAGACCCAGGTTCTCGCTCCACCGAGTGGGCATGTTGGCGTACTGCTCGCGCACGTCGGACCTTCCGCGGGAGCCCCTGCCTCCGGCTACCGCGACCCGCTCGCGCACCACCCGCAGCACGGCGGGCGGCAGGGCCTGCTCCTTGGCCCACAGGCCCTCACCGCTCTGCACCAGCAGCTTGTCGCCGGGCTTCAACTGGCCGGCCTCCACATACCCTTGGGGGGTGAGGAGGGGGTGGTTGGGGGTCAGGGTGAGGATGATGCCCTCGCGGGTCTCGAGGCGCACCACCTCCCGCTCGCCGGTGTAGAAAGCCTTGGCCGCTTTGCGCACCGTCACCCCGCGCCCACGGCGGGCCGCGCCCAAGCCCGCGAGGGGGGCACGGTTGTCGGTGGCCAGGTAGAAGCTGCCCTTGTCGGTGAGTTGCTCGATGGGCAGCAGACCGAATTCCGTCGGAATACGAGTGCTGCCCACAAAGCAGGGGTTGGTCGAGCGGATCGCGTAGCGCGGGCCGAGGTTCTTCAACGCCGAGAGTTCGTTGATACGGTCGACGAAGATCAGGCCCGGCTCACCGGTAGCCCAGGCATGCCAGGCGATCTCGTGCCACAGCCACTTCGCGGGCACGCCCAGGCGTGCGGGGCCACCGGTCCCGTCCTGCAGGGAGTCTGCCCCCTGGCGATAGACGGGGATGGGGCGGGCGCCGTCCACCTCGCGGTCGGGCAGCTCGGGGAGAACGCCCGTGTACTCCCCTTCGACCAGCACGGGGTAGTACTTGCCGGGTACCTCGACTGGCTCAACGTTCCACAGGCCGTCGGCCTGAAGGGTTTTCCAGAAGGCCTCGGTGACCAGGATGGAGATGTTGAAGGTGGAGATGTCGCCCTCGGCGGCCTCGCGGTCGAGGTCCTTGGCGGTAAGGAAGTCGAGCAGGTCGGGGTGGTCGATGGAGAGGGTGGCCATACCTGCCCCGCGCCGGGTGCCTCC
Organism: Calidithermus roseus; assembly: GCF_003574095.1. GTDB lineage: Bacteria > Deinococcota > Deinococci > Deinococcales > Thermaceae > Calidithermus > Calidithermus roseus. The sequence continues at coordinate 63,529 of NZ_QWLA01000006.1, read as the reverse complement.
TTGGCGCACCACCCTGAGCACCGGCGAGTACACGTAGCGCAGCGTCGCCACCGGGCCGCTTTTCTCCGCCCCCAGGTTGGCCCACTCCAGGAAGTTGTCGAAGATTTCGACCAGGAAGCTCACCGGGCCGCTGCTGGTGCCACCCGAGCCCTTGATGGGAGCGCCTTCCGGGCGCAGGGCGCTGAAGTCGACGTGAGGTTCGGTGTGGGCAATGGCCAGTCGAATGGCCTCCCGCGCCGTGTCGATGATGCCGCCCATGTCGTCGGGGACCACCATGGCGCTAGCGGGCTTTTCCCGCACGGTCATGACCCCGTGGCGGCGGGCCAGCGCGGCGAGTTCGGGGCTCACCAACCCGTACACCACGCGGGTCCAGTTGCGGATGGTGACGCTCTCCTTCTCGCCGTCGGGGTTGATAGGTGGGCGCATCAACCCCCGGATGAAATCCTCCACATCGGCGTGGGCGGCGCTCAAATAGGCGAAACCGCGCACCGTGCCGCGCTCCCCGGCTTCCCTACCCGCCCCGCCATGGCGGGGCGGGTAGGGGTCGAGGTTGACGCCGTTGCCCCCGCCCACCTTGGTCACCAGGGCAAGTTTCTTGGCGACCTCGAGCACCCCCTCGAAGCTGGAGGGCTCGTGCTCGGTGGCCCCCTGCACGAAGCAGTTGAGCACGTTGCCGTGCTGGGTCCCCGCGCCTGCCAGCACCCGCCCACCGGGGCAGAAGCGCTTGGAGGCCATCAGGCGATAGAACTGCTCGCTCCAGTAGGCGCGGTTTTGCTCAGACTCCGGGCTCGCCACCCAATCCGCGACCCGGCGAAACATTCCAAATACGTCCCCGTCGCCATCCTGCATGTACTGCCGCTTGGCGATTGAGCGGGCGTGATCGTCAAAAACTGCAGGTTCAAAGGCGTCCATGCTTCCTCCAAAAATCCACAGCACCACCCCTGGCCCGTTTGCACGGCCCTATATATTGGGGTTTCTGTTGGCGATACTACTACTTGTAGTAGCCAAGCCGCAAGGTGCGATCGTTACAATCTTCAGGGGGAGCGCGCCCAGAATACCGCCCCTGCCATCGGAAAAGCAAGCAGAAAGCCCTTCATCTAGCGGTGTAATCATCTCGAACCCCAAGTTCTGGTGGATACACCAGCTCTATTATGTTAACACAGTAAAGACATCCCCGTCTTTGGCCCCAAGCACATTTAGAGGCCAAAGCAGCGCCTAGCCCCGAAGCTGCCACACCGCCAGCGAGAAGGGCCCCTGGGTGTAGCCCTGGAGGCTGCCGCCGTGGCAGAACACCTCGTTGCCGCTGAGCAACTCGACCGCCAGCTCACCTCGAGGCCAGACCCCGTGCAGGGGAACCATCACCCTCCAGGGCTCATCGGAGGCGTTGACCGTGATCACCACGCCCTGCTCCCCTTCCACGCGGGCAAAAGCCAGGTGGCGGTCCTGGGCATAAAGCCGCAGGTAGCGGCCTCGCCGCAGCAGCGGGAGTTGCTGGCGCAGGCGGCTCATACGCCGGACTGCTTCGTAGATGCCTTTTTCCCAGTACTGCTCGTTCCAGGGCATACCCCGGCGGTTGTCGGGGTCGTGGTCACCAGGGAGGCCGATCTCATCGCCGTAGTAAACCGTGGGCGCGCCAGGCAGAGTGTAGAGCAAAGCCAAAGCCAAGGCAGCGCGCCGCGCATCGCCACACATGAGACTGCGCAAGCGGGGAGTGTCGTGGGAGGACATGATGTTCATCTGAGCCAGCACGATCTCCCAGTCGTAGCGCTCGAAGAGGTGTTCCAGGCGGTGGCTGAAGGCCAGGGCCTGCAGCGTCTCCACCCGCCCCAGCCCGCTCTTGGCCGCGAGGTCGCGGTCGAGGATTCCGTCGCCTACAAAGCCCAGGATGGCCCGCCCTAGCGGGTAGTTCATCACCGCATCGAACTGGTCGCCCCGGAGCCATCGGCTGGCATCGTCCCAGATCTCCCCCACGATGTAAGCATCGGGGTTGATGCTCTTGACCCGTCGGCGGAACTCCTGCCAGAAGGAGTCGTCGTCAATCTCGTTGGGCACATCCAGTCGCCAGCCGTCGATGCCCTGGCGAATCCAGTGCTCGGCCACCGCGAAGAGGTACTCACGCACTTCCGGAGTATCGGTGTTGAACTTGGGCAGCTCAGGATTGTCCCACCAGGCGGCATAGTTGGCCTTGCGCTCGTAGGCGTTGAGGGGCCATCCGTAGATGTGGAACCACTTGAGGTAAGGCGACTTGGGGCCGTTCTCGAGGACGTTCTGGAAAGCGAAGTGCCCACGCGAGCAGTGGTTGAACACCGCGTCGAGCACCACCCGGATTTCGCGCTTGTGGGCCTCCTGGAGCAGGTGGGTGAAGGCGGCGTTGCCTCCCAGCATGGGATCGACCTGGAAGTAGTCGGTGGTGTGATAGCGGTGGTTGGCCGTCGAGGCGAAGATGGGGCAGAAGTAGATGGCGTTGAAGCCCATGTCCTTGATGTAATCGAGCTTTTCGGCCACGCCCCAGAGGTTGCCCCCCTTGAAACCGCGCAGGGTGGGCGGAGAGTCCCAGCTCTCGAAGTGCGAGACCAGCGGAGCGGGCATCCCCAGCGGACCCGCACCCCGCGCAAAACGGTCGGGGAAAATCTGATAAAACACGGCATCCTTGACCCAATCGGGTGTCATACTCGATCAAGTTTACGCAATCGACGTCGACAGTCTATAGCCAAAGACGTCGAAGGCCGGCGGCCACGGACTATCGACATCTTGCCTTTAGCTTTCAGCTCTCCTTTGCCACCACCAGCGCCTCGAGCGCCCGCGCGAGTTCGACGTGCAGGCGGTGTGAGCCGCGGTGCACGGTGAAGTGACCCAGGAAGGGCGCTCCGGCCAGGTAAAGGTCGCCCAGGAAGTCCAGGGCCTTGTGGCGCACCGGCTCGTCGGGGAGACGGGGGGTGTTGAGGCTGGAGGTCTGGCTGTAGACCAGGGTGTTCTCCAGGCTCGCTCCGTGGGCCAACCCCTGGGCCCGCAGGGCTTCGAGGTCCTGTATGAAGCCGAAGGTGCGGGCCTCGGCCACCTCCATCAGGCGGCTGGGCGGGCTCTCGAAGCGGCGGTAGCCGATGAGGGGGTGCTTGAAGGTAATGGTCACGCTCAGGCGGAACTCGAGGGCGGGCTCGGCCACCAACTGCCCCTGCTGCTCCTGCACTCGCACAGGACGCGGTAGGGAGCGTGGTGGGAGGGGGGTAGCGGGAAGGGGCTCGAGCGCCTTGAGCCATTCCCGGGCGCTGCCGTCGAGGGTGGGGATCTCCGGCCCCTCGACCTCGATCACCAGCCCCCCCCAAAGGCCCTTGAGCCACAAAGCCCCCAGCAGGTGCTCGACAGTGGCCAGTCGGGCAGCGCCCACCCCCAGCACCGTGCAGCGCAGGGTGTCCACCACCGCGCTCGCCCTGGCCGGGATTTCCAGCCCGTTCACCCGAAAGCGCACCGGCCCCTCGGCCTGATGAAAACGCACCGTGGCTCTGTGACCACTGTGCAGGCCAATCCCCGAAACCTCAATCATCCCGTACCCTCAAGAGTGCTCTCAAACGCCGCTCTGCCGTCGTCAGCCAGTCCAGCAGGGCCAGCCTGCGCCAGTGTTCGCGCAGGGGTTTAGAAGGGATGCCTCCGGCCCAGGTCTCTCCTGGGGGGACATCCTTGCTGATGCCGCTACCCCCCGCGATGCGGGCTCCGCGCCCGATGCGGACGTGATCCGAGACCACCACCTGCCCGCCCATCACCACCCCGTCCTCGATCACCACGCTGCCGGCAATGCCGCTGAAACCCACCATCACCACGCCCCGCCCGATGCGGACGTTGTGGGCGATGTAGCAGCGCCCGCCGATCTTGCTGTAGGCCCCCACCACGGTGTCGCCCACCAGACTGCGCTCGAGGATGGTCCCCGCCCCGATCTCGGCCCCTTCCTCGATGACCACGCCCCCGGTATGGGGCAAGCGCTGACCGTCCTGAAAGCCGAAGCCCACCGCGCCCAGCACCGCCCCCGAGAGGATGCGGCTCTTGGGGCCCAGGCGGGTGTTGCGGTGCAAGGTGACGTGGGCCTCGAGCACCGCCCCCTCCCCTACCCGGCAGCCGGGCCCGACGTAGCTGTACGGCCCGATCACCGCCCCCGCCGCCACCTCGGCCCCGGCGCAGACGGTGGCGAAGGCACCCACCCGCGCGGTGGGGTCCACCCGCGCCCCCGCTTCGACGAGGGCGCTCGGGTGAATGCCGGGCTCAGCCCAGGGCTCGGGCGGCTCAAACAAGGCCAGTAGCCTAGGCCAGACTGCCCCCAGCGAGGCCACCCGCACCACGCTGCGGCCCTCGAGCGGCGGCAAGTCCTCAGACACGACCAGCGCGGCCCCACTTTGCAGGGCCTGGGACAAAAACCCATTCTCCCGCACCGCGACCAAGTCGCCCGCCCGTGCCGTTTCGGGGGGCGCGAGTCGGGCGACCTCGAGGTCGGGCCCCTCGAGCCGCCCCTCGAGCGCGCGTGCCACTTCCGATAGGCGCATGCTCAGGCGTCCGGTGTCGAAACCAAAGCCACTCCCCGAAGCCTGGCCTCTAGCGCCGGAGCACGTTGTCGGAAGAGACCAGCGCGTCCTTGAGCACATGCAGCATGTCCAGCGCCTTGCCCGTGCCCACCGCCACCGCCTCCACCGCGTTCTCGGCCACCACCACGGGCACGCCCGTGGCGTCTTGCAGCAGCAGGTCGAAGTTCTTGAGCAAAGAACCACCGCCCGAGAGCAGGATGCCCCGGTCGATGATGTCGGAGATGAGCTCGGGGGGAGTGGTCTCGAGGATGCCCTTCACGCCCTGCACGATCTTGTCCAGCGGTTCCTGCAACGCATCGACAATGTCCTGGTCGGCGACCTCGATGGTCTTGGGCAGCCCCGTGATCAGGTCGCGCCCGCGCACCTCGGCCACCAGGCGCTCGTCCTCGGGCATGAGCTTGGCCGCGCCGATCTTGATCTTGAGGTCCTCGGCGGTGCGCTCGCCGATGAGCAGGTTGTACTTGTTGCGGATGTGGCGGATGATGGCCTCGTCGAACTCGTTGCCCGCGACCCGCAGGCTCGTCGAGTGCACGATGCCTCCCAGGCTGATGACGGCGATATCGGAGGAACCGCCGCCGATATCGACGACCATGCTGCCCGTGGGCTCGGCGATCTTGATCCCCGCGCCGATCGCCGCCGCCAGCGGCTCATCGATGAGGAAAGCCCGCTTGGCCCCGGCCTCCACGATGGCCTGCACCACCGCCCGCCGCTCGACCTCGGTCACGCCGGAGGGAACGCCCACCATCACCTGGGGCCGGGAGAAGCGCGGCCCGGTGAGCACCTTGGCCAGGAAGAGCTTGAGCATCTTCTCGGTCAGGGTGTAGTCGGCGATCACCCCGTCCTTTAGGGGTCGCGCCGCGACGATGTTGCCCGGCGTGCGGCCCAGCATGCGGTAGGCTTCGGCCCCCACCGCCTTGACTTCCTTGCTGCCCTGCACCACTGCGATAACCGAGGGTTCTCGCAGCACAATGCCCTTGCCCCGTACGTAAATCAGCACCGACGCGGTGCCGAGGTCAATGCCAATGTCCTGTCCACCCAAGGAGAAGAGTCCAGCCATATCGCCCCATTCTATAGGGATTAGGGAGCGCCGTACATTTGACGGGTTCAGGCCTCTTCAAGTGCTTTTAGCACCCGTTCTTTCAGGGCATCGTCGGGGAAGTGGAGAACTGGCCCACTATGCCACCTATGCCTCAGCGATAAACACCTCTTGCACGGGGTCTTCATCGAAGGGATTTCTGGAGCGGGAAACCTCCTTTCGATGAATGTCGATGGTTGATAGCTGCTGGAGGCAAGACGTCATTCGAGGTTTTGGGCGTTTTGCGTTTTGCGTATGACGTATGGCGGCGTTCGGCGTATGCCTACTTCGCGAACTCCACCGCCCGGCTCTCCCGCACCACCGTCACCTGCACCTGACCGGGGTAGTTCATGTCGCGCTCGATGCGCCCGGCGATCTCCCGCGCCAGCAGGGTGGCCTTGGCGTCGGTGATCTTGTCGGGCTTGACGATGACGCGCACCTCGCGTCCGGCCTGCACGGCGAAGGCCTGGTCCACGCCGGGGAAGCTCATGGCGATGCGCTCGAGCTGCTCCAGGCGCTGGATGTACTCTTCCAGGCTCTCGCGGCGGGCGCCGGGGCGGGCGGCGCTGATGGCGTCGGCGGCGGCGGCGAGCACCGAGTAGAGGGTCTCGCCGTTCTCGGGGTCGTGGTGGTGGGCGATGGCGTCGATGACTTCTTTGGGCTCGCCGAAGCGGGAGGCCAGGGTGATGCCGATCTCGACGTGGGTGCCCTCGATCTCGCGGTCGACGGACTTGCCGATGTCATGCATCAGGCCCGCCCGCCTCGCCAACGCCGCATCGAGGCCGAGTTCGCTGGCCATGATGCCGGTGAGGTGGGCGACCTGTACGGAGTGCTTGAGCACGTTCTGGCCGTAGGAACTGCGGAAGTGCAGCCGGCCCAGCAGTTGCACCAACCCCGGCTTGAGGCCGACCACGCCCGCCTCGAGCGCGGCCTCTTCCCCGCGCTCGTAGATGTAGGTCTTCATCTCGTTCTTGGCCTTCTCCACCACCTCCTCGATGCGGCTGGGGTGGATGCGCCCGTCGGCCACGAGCTGCTCGAGGGCCATCTTGGCGATCTCGCGGCGCACGGGGTTGAAGCTAGAGAGCAGCACGGCCTCGGGGGTGTCGTCGATGATGAGGTCCACGCCGGTGAGGGCCTCGAAGGTGCGGATGTTGCGGCCCTCACGCCCAATGATGCGGCCCTTCATGGCGTCGGAGGGGATGGGAACCACCGACACCGCCAAAGCTGCCGCCGTCTCGGAGGCCTGGCGCTGCATGGCCTGGGCCAGGAGCTTCTGGGCTTCGCGCTTGACCTCGAAGCGGGCCTTCTCCAAGCTGGCCCGCACCCGTTGGGCGCGTTCTTCCTCGAGTTCGGCTTCCAGGCGGGTGAGCAGCAGGCTGCGGGCTTCCTCCTGGCTCATTCCCGCGACCTCCTGCAGCTTGAGGTCGATCTGGCGCTCGCGAGTGGACAGTTCGGCCTCCCGCTCGTAGAGCACCTTCTCCTGGACGTCGAGCTTTTCCTCCTGCTCGTCGAGCCGGGCGGCGCGGGCGTCGAGCTGTTCGCCGCGACGGGCCAGCCGCTCACTCTCGCGCTTGAGCTCCTCACGTTCGGCCCTTACGGCGGCCAAGTCCGACTGCAAGCGCTCGCGCTCGAGCTTCAAGGACTCGCGCTCGGCGGCCAGGGCCGCCTGCAGGCGCTCGCGCTCCTCGGCCATGCGGGCGCGCACCCGGTTTTCGGCATCGGTGCGGATGCGCTCGGCCTCGGCCTGGGCCGCCTCACGGGTGGAGCGGGCCTCGTTCTGGGCGGTGGCGGTGAGCTCGCGGGCCTGGGCCCGGGCGTTTTCCAGCAGGGTCTGGGCTTGCGAGCGGGCGGTCTCCAGGGTGGTCTGGGCGTCCTTGCGAGCTGCGTCCAGCATGGCCTGAGCCTCCTGGCGGGCGGCCTCGAGCGCGCTCTTGTCCAGCTCGGCAATCCGATTTCCACGCTGCCAGAGCATCACCACCGCTGCCAGCAGCACCACCACGATCAACATCAACACAATGTCCAATGGGGTCATTACCAACCTCCTCGAGGAAGCACCAACCGGTATACAGCCGAGAACCGCCCCAACACGGAAGTGCCCAACCGGTAGGAAGATTGTCCGGATGGGGTATCGTCTGCCTGAGAACCAGGTTCAAGCCCAGCCAACCACGAAAAATCCCCCAGGTGCGCCGCAGCGCATCGAGGGGATGGTGGAAAGCGAAGGGTGAGTAGCGGGCAGTCATGGCGTCAGGTTGGGGAACCCTCGCCCCGACCTGAGCGGCACGATTGGATCAGATTGATTCAATCCAGGCTCGCCAAATGCTTCAATCCAAACCTCAGCGTTCTCAGGCAGGGCTACCCGGCTACTAGGCTTCGGCTTCGGCGGGGGCTGGGGTGGAGGTGGTCTCTTCGTCTTCACCCGCCACCAGGTTGAGCGGGAGATTGCTGGACTGAGCGAGCACCTTCTCGCGGATTTCCTGAGCCATCTTGGGGTCGCCCTTGAGGTACTCGGCGGCCTTTTCTTTGCCCTGCCCCAGACGAACTTCGCCATAGGACAACCAGGAACCCGACTTCTGAATCACCTCGGCAGCCACCGCCACCGTGACCAGATCGGCCAGGGGGTCAATCCCCTTACCATAGTAAAGCTCAATCTCGGCTTCACGGAAGGGCGGGGCTACTTTGTTCTTGGTTACCTTAACCCGCACCCGGTTGCCCACCGCGTCGTTGCCAACCTTGATGGGCTGGCCCTGGCGGCGCACGTCGAGGCGCACCGAGGCGTAGAACTTCAAGGCCCGGCCCCCCGGCGTGGTCTCGGGGTTGCCGTACATCACCCCCACCTTCTCGCGGATCTGGTTGATGAAGATAGCGGCGGTGTTGCTCTTGGAGAGGGCGGCGGTGAGCTTGCGCATGGCCTGGCTCATCATGCGCGCCTGCAGGCCCACGAAAGCATCGCCCATCTGGCCTTCGATCTCGGCCTGGGGGGTGAGGGCCGCCACCGAGTCGACCACGATCACGTCCACCGCGCCCGAACGGGTCAGGAGTTCGACGATCTCGAGGGCCTGCTCGCCGGTGTCGGGCTGAGACACCAGCAGGTTTTCCACGTCCACCCCCAGGCTGCGGGCGTAGTTCGGATCGAGGGCGTGCTCGGCGTCCACGAAGGCGGCTACCCCGCCAGCCCGCTGGGCCTGGGCCACGATGGAAAGCGAGAGCGTAGTCTTGCCGCCCGACTCAGGGCCGTAGATCTCGGTGATGCGCCCGCGGGGAATGCCTCCCACTCCCAGCGCCAGGTCGAGGGCCAGGCTGCCGGTGGAGATCACGTCGATGTGCTGGCGGCTGGTCTCGCCCAGGCGCATCACCGCACCCTTGCCAAACTGCTTCTCGATGGCCTTGAGCGCGTTGTCCAGCGCTTTTTGTTTCTCCTTGTCCATGGTCATGCCTCACGTCCTTTCAGTTCAAACTCGCGTAACACGTGGTAGAGTGAGCCCTTTGGGGAGAGTTCGGATCGCACCAGGCTGATCTTGCGCACCTCAAAGGCCTGGTCCAGCACCACCGGGCCGACCCTGGGAGCAGGGCCTTTGCGGCGGGCCAGGGTAATGTGGGCCTTGAAGGGCTTCGCGTCATCCAGGTCGGGCAGGGCTGCCCGCAATCTCACGGCCAGGGGCTCGAGGCCCGCCCCCTCGGCCTTGACGAACCACACTCGAGGGGTGCCATCGGGGGGAAAGTAGCCGGTCCCGCCGATGCGCAGGGTGAAGGGTGCCACCTGCCGGGCCACCGCTTCCCCCGCCTTCGTCACCTCGTCCAGGCGCTCTGTGGCCACCTCGCCCAAAAACATCAGGGTCAGGTGCAGTTGCTCGGGGGGGGTAGGCTTCCAGTTCCTGTAGCCCTTGAGCTTGCGCTGGGCCTCCTCGAGCAGGGGTCGCAGGTTCCGTGGGACGAAGATGGCGTAGAACAGCCGCAGGGTCTCGGGCCTGGGAGCTACGTCCTGGGATTGGTGGGAAGTCTTCACCGCTGCACCTCGCCCCCGATGGGCCGCTCGACGCTCGGCAGTTCCTGGGCCAGCATAAACAGCGCGGCATTGGCCGCCCGCTGGCGCACCACCTCGCGCGAAGGAGCAGGCAGGCGGTAGGAGCGGGCCGTGGAGCCCCCAGGTCCGGCCAGGCCCACGAAAACCGTTCCGGGGGGGTGACCCTCGAGCTCATCCGGGCCAGCCACCCCTGTAGTGGCCAGGGCATAGGTGGCTCCCAGGGTATTTCGGACTGCCTCTGCCATAGCGATGGCGCACTCCTGAGAAACCGTGCCCCGCTCGACTATTTCCCTGGGTACTCCGTAGCGCACCTTGGCCTCCGGGCTGTACGATACCACGCCGCCCAGGTAAACCCGCGAAGCGCCGGGAACCTCGGTCACCAGCGAGCCCAGCAGGCCCCCGGTGAGCGACTCGATGGTAACGAGGGTAGCGCCCCTTGCCTCGAGCGCCCTCAGCAGCACCTGGGCCAGGGTGTCGTCGTCCTCGCCCCACACCGCGCGGCCCAGCCTGGGGCGGATGGCCTGAGCCAGCCGCTCGACCTCGGCGGGTTCTCCCCGGATGACCACCTCGACCCCGTGGGACTTGGCGTAGGTGCCCACCTCGGCTCGGCCCTTTCGCGCGAACAGCTCGCCCAACCCCTCCGTGATGGCCGACTCTCCTAGGCCAAAGGTCTTGAAGATCTTCCGAGTGTAGGCCCGCGAGGGCAAGCCTAGCTGGGGCAGAACCTGCTGCCACATGGGCCGCCACTCGGCGGGTGGGCCCGGTAGGGCGATGAGGTCGAGTTCTCCCTTGCGCACCCACCAGCCCGGCGCGGTGCCGCGCGGGTTGGGTAACCAGGTGGCCGAGGGGATCTTCATGGCCTGCTTGCGGTTGGCCTCGGGCATCTTCCAGCCGCGCTGGGCGAAGAGGTCCTCGAGCCAGCGCAACACCTCGGGGTCGAGCTCCATTGGCTCGCCGAGGGCGGCGGCGATGGCCTCGCGGGTCACGTCGTCGGGGGTGGGGCCCAGCCCACCGGAAAGCACGATCAGGCGGGCGCGGGTCAGGGCCGAGCCGATTTCGGCGCTGAGGACTTCTGGGTCGTCGGCCACCCGCAGGGTGCGTCGCACTTCCACGGCGTAGGGTTGCAAGCTACGGGCGATCTCGGCGGTGTTGGTGTCCACCGTCTCGCCGTACAGAAGTTCGCTCCCCACCCCGATGATTTCTGTTAACAACATAATCAACTCCCGTCAGTATAACTAATACTTAACCGGCTGTCCAGAGCCCAGCCCGATCATACCGCGGTGGGTTCACGAACACGGTGGCTGCGCGCTTTGTCGCAGAAATCAGGCAGCGGGTGAAGCCGATGCGCCCACCTGGGCTCATCAGGTCACGGCCCGCTGGAGGGCCAGAGCGCCAGGACGCTCCATTCCTCGCGCGTGAGTTCAACGCCCTCGGGAAACATCTCGCTCATGTGACGGCGCAGCCGGGGAGCGTGCTCGGCGAGGTAGCGGTCGAGGGCGGCGCGGTCGTGGGCTTCATAGCGGACCCTGTAGCGTCCAGGGGCCGATCGGCTGAAGCTCGCCCCCGCGAAGGAGCCCGTCTTTAGCAAGTCGGGGATATGCCGCTCGCACATGTAGCGCTCGTAAGCCTCACACAAGTCCGCCCGCACCGTCGCCGTGATCTCGTAAGTCACCATCCCAATCCTCCGCTTCGCTCATCTCAGGGGCAGCTCGAGCGCCCGCACCGAAGCCTCGCCCACCCACAGCTCCTCCCCGGCCTGAACTTCCTTGCGCAACAGCGCCAGGGCCAGCGGCCCATCCTGGGGGGAAACGGCCACCGTGCCCACCTTGCCCACCACCTTCTCGCCACGCCGCACCTCGGCTCCCGCCTCGAGCCCCTCCCCTCGCAGGGCCATCAGGCGGTAACGGGTATTGCCCCGCGCCTCGAGGCGGGCCATGATCTCCTGGCCCAAGTAGCAGCCCTTCTTGTAGGAAACCCGCTCCTCCAGGCCCACCTCCTGCGGCAACTCGCCCAGGGCCTCGAGGTAGCCCGCTACCCCCCGCTCGATGCGCCAGAGGTCGTAGGCCCCAGAACCCACCTCGACCCCACCGGCGCTCAACACCCTCTCGCGCAGCGCCTGGAGGCCCTCCAGCGGCACGATGAGCTCGAGGCCGTGGGCGTGGCGGGCCAGCAGTGCCCCCTCCCGCTCGACAAAGCCCCCCATCTGGGGCGCTCCCAGGATTTCAGCAGCCCGCGGACCGATCAGCTCGAGCCACGCGTAACCCGATAGCTCGGCGACCTCGACCTGATCGAAGATGATGTAGCGCAAGAAACGCTGGCGCAGCTCAGCAGGCCGGTCGGTCGCCAGCCACAGGCTCTCGGGACGGTGAAAGACGCTGCCTGAGAACTCGATCTGGCCGCGACTGTTGAGGAAGAGGGTCTGAAGCCATCCGCCTTGGGCCAGGCCCTTGATGTGCGAGGTGCACTGGTTGTGGAGGAAGTCCGTGCGGTCGGCCCCGCGCAGCTCGAGCAGGCCCCCGTCGTGCCGGATTAGGCCCGCCCCCTGACGCAACGCCTCCAGCTCAGCCCAGGGGGGTGCCGTGACGACGCTTTTCATCCCCTCGAGTCTAGGGATGCGAAGCCGGCGGCGGCGTAAGCTTTCGCTCAATCCCGGCCTACAGCGCGGGCTCGAGCACCCGCACCCGGATGGTGCTCTCCTCAGCGGGCTCCTGCGGTTTTGCCGCCAGGGCGACACCCCCCGGACACAGCGCCAGTAGGGGCTTGGGGTCCAGGCCCAGCGCGAGGGCGTAGTTGCGCAGGTATCCTCGCGTCAGCGCCGGCTCAGGAAGCCGCTCCCAGGCTTCGGCCTCGAGCGCCTCTACCATGGCAGGGCGCAACTTCAGTCGACGTGCCACGTCCCCGATCTCCAGGCCCTTCGCGCTGCGGGCCTCCCGCAACTGCCGTCCAAACCCACCCATACCTACCTCCTCGAAGCTCGAGCTTAAGGCTCCTCGGTCATACCCTCGCCACCTGGCGTGCGTTGACCATCGTGACCCGCAGATGGCCCCGAGGCTGTGGGGAATAACCCGAAACCCCGAAGATTGAAGTCGGGTTAAGGGCCGTGAGCAAAAAGCGTAGGATAATTCCATGACCCCCATCTCGACTTTTTCCCTCGTAGCCCGCGACCCTCAGACCGGCGACCTCGCGGTGGCCGTGGCCAGCAAGTTCCTGGCGGTCGGAGCGGTGGTGCCCTGGCTCGAGGCGGGCGTGGGCGCGGTGGCTACCCAGTCCTACGCCAATCCCAAGTTCGGTCCCCAGGGGCTGGCACTGATGAAAGCCGGAGCCGGGATGGAGGAAATCCTGGCGACCTTCCGCAGGAGCGACCCCGGCTTGCATACGAGGCAGTTCGGGATAGTCAGCGCTCAGGGCGAGAGCCTCTCCTTCACGGGCAACGAGTGCCACGGCTGGGCCGGGGGCAAGTCGGGCGAGAACTTCGCGGCCCAGGGCAATATCCTCAGCGGTCCCGAGGTGATCGACGCGCTGGTGGATACTTTCTTGAGCTCCAGCCTGCCCTTTCCCGAGCGCCTGTGCGCCGCGCTGCTGGCCGCCGACCGAGCCGGGGGCGACCGGCGCGGGCGGCAGTCGGCCTCGCTGATGGTGGTGGGAGTCGGCAAGGGCTACGGCGGGATGGATCGCTGGATCGACCTGCGCGTAGACGACCACCCCGACCCCTGCCTCGAGCTCTCCCGCTTGCTGCAGATCCACCGGCTGCTCTTCGATAAGAGCGGGAAGGCCGAGCCCCTCAGCTCCCAGGACATCGCCTGGATTCAGCGAACCCTCACCCGGCTGGGCCACTACGCGGGCGAGGCGACGGGGAACTGGGACGAAGCCACGGAAAAAGCCTTCCGGGCGCTGGTGGGCATCGAGAACCTCGAGGAGCGCTATGGCGGCGGGCCCTACTTCGACCCGCTGGCGCTGCGCTACCTTAGGGGCAAGCTGGGAGAATAGGGCCTTTTAACGGAAGTAGATACCCAGTTGCAGCCCCAGGATGAGCCCTCCGCCCCCCGTACTGGGGAAATAGGCATAGCCTAGCTGGGGCTCGAGGTAGAGGGCGATCTGAGGTTGGGGCAGCAAAAACTCCACCCCTCCCAGCACCCTGGGGACTAGGCCCAACAGCGAGGCCACGTCGGTGAAATAGTAGGCTAAAAACATCCCCCCGCCGTAGTAGAAGAAGGAGGATTTGTCCTCACTGAGGGGGATGCGGCTGATGTAGTCGGCCCCCAGCCCCAGGCCATTGACGTTTACCGTGGTCACCCCGTCGCTCAGGGTAAGAGAGGCATAGTCCAGGCTGAAACGCCAGGGCTGGATGGCATACTCCAAGCCCAGTCCCAGAACGCCAACGCCGATATTGGGGTGAATTCCAAAGTAGCTTTTCTGAGCCCATCCGATCCCGTTGAGCAACAGCAATAGCACGAGAATGCCCTTCTTCATCCGTGAATCCTCCCCTCGAGCCTGCTCTGAACGGTATTGTGATGCCCAGGATAGCACAGCAATCGCCCGATAGCTCCTCGAACTCGCGTTGAGCGTTCAACGTTTGGCAAGCCACTTTTAAGTCTGCCGCAGCACGGCGACCCCCTGTTCCTTGGCCTTGTACATGCGGCTGTCGGCCAGTTGGAGCAAGGTATCGTGGTCGGTGGCCTCCTCAGGGAAGGTCGCCACGCCGATGTTGAGGCCCATGCGCAGCCCCTCCAAGCAGATGGTTTCCACCAGGCTGGCGTAGCGCTGGGCTGCCGTGACGCCTCCCAGCAAATCGGCGTGGGGTAGGATCGCGGCGAACTCATCGCCGCCCCAACGAAACAGGCTGTCGCCCTTGCGCTGCTCGAGCAGCAGGGCCTGGGCCACGCGCACGAGTGCCTCGTCGCCCCGGGCATGGCCCAGGCGGTCGTTGACCTGTTTGAAGCCGCGCAAGTCCATCACCAACAGCGACAGCGGGTAGCTATGGCGCCGGGCTCGCTCGAGCTCCTCGCCCAGGCGGCGATCGAAGGCCCGGCGGTTGGGCAGCCCGGTGAGGGCATCGGTGAGCGCGGCCTCCTCGAGCAGGTTGCGGTTTTTGACCTCGTGCAGAATGGCGGCCACGGGGGTGCTGAAGAAGCGGGCCACCTCCTTCGAATAGGTATCGAAGGCCGCCGGGTCGTGAAAGTTGTCGAGGTTGAGCAGAGCCAGCACCTCCCCCTGGTAGAGGATGGGCATAGCCAGGTTAGCCTGCAGACGGTCTATGGCCGCGACCCGCTCGAGGGTGTCGTCGGGAGCGGTCCTGCGGCTGACCTCAGCGATGGAGAGCTGAGCGGTGCTGAGGATGCGCGGCTCCCCCCGTTGCCAGCCCGAGCGGTCCCCGCCATACCAGACCAGGTGATCCGCCTCGGTGAAGTGCAGCCTGGCCAGGGCCGCCAGGTCGAAGCCCACCACGGCCTGAAAGTAGAAATTCTCCCCCTTGCGCACCAGAAGGCTGCCTTTTTCAGCACCCGGCACCAACCGTACCGCCGCCTCCAGCACCTGCTGGTAGACCTGAGCGGGCGGGGCTTCGACGGTATCGCGTGCCAGGCACAGCAGACCCTCCAGGCGCTCGCGGGTCAGCGCGGCCTCCAGAGCCAGGCCGATGGTGCGGCAGGCTGCCTGGAGCAGCTCACGCTCGGCCTTGCGCCAGGCTCGAGGCTGTGGATCGCCCAGGTAGAGCATCGCCCTCTGCCTTTCACCGCCCGGCAGCGGAATGGGGTGGACCACCAGACCCTCCAGGCCCTCCAGCAGCGCTTCCAGAGGTGCTCCCTGGTAGGTCGAAGTGCTCTCGATGAACACCGGCTGGCCATCGCGATAGACCTGCCAGACGAGGCCCCAGCCAAAAGGAATGCTGCTCTGGCTGTCGCTGCCATCTGAGCCCTGGCGGGCCATCAGCAGCATTTGTGCGCCTTGCTGCATCAGGATGCCGCCGTGGTGCAGGTTGAGGGTGGGGGCCAGGATCTCCAGCGCGCGCTCGAGGATGACCTGAGGGGAGCTGATGGTCGCCAGCGAGATGGCCAGGTGGTTGAGCAGCTCGGTTTCCAGGCGTTCAGCCAGCCGCGAGAGCTGGGTGCTGACCGCGCGGGCGAAGCGCTCGAAGCCCTGGCGCTCCTCCTCGAGGAAGGGCTGGGTGCGCTCGAGGTTGAGCACCGCCACCACCTGATCCCCCTCCCGCAGGGGCAGAGCCAGCTCGCTGCCCCTGGAGGTGGGGGTGGGTGGAATGTAGTCCGGATCCTTGCTCACATCCCTGACGTACTGGGTTTGGCCGGTAGCATAGGCTCGCCCAACCACCCCGGTGGCCGCGATGGCGTCGGGCAGGTGGGAAGCACCCGAGGAAGCCACCTTGCGAAAGCCCTCTCCACTGGGAACCCAGATCGAGGCATGACCCTCCCCCTGGCGATGTAACAGCTCGGGCAGGGCGGCAAGCACCGCTTCGCGGGTGGTGAGTCGGCCCAGGTCCTCCAGCGCCCCCACCAGCAGGGCGAGCTGGCGGTTGGTCTGGAGTTGTCGCCGCAGCACGCTGTCCAGCCGCAGCCTTGCACGATCGCTCAGAAAGACGCTGACCAACAAGACCATGGCCAGCCAGGGCAGGTAGGATGCCCCGACCACGATGGCCGCGAGCCCCAGGACAAGCCCACCGGCGAGCAGACCTCCCGGCAGGCCGTACAGCGAAGCCAGCGCCCCCACGCCTGCGATCAGCCAAGGTACCTCGTAGCGCTCACTCGGGCGCAGCCAGTGTGTCAGGAGCCAGGCCAGCGCCGACGCCAGCGCGATGACCCAGACCGTGAGCACCCTGCCCTGCATTGGAGCAAGTATACGGTCTTTAGGGCAGATTTTTCACGAAATATTAACTTTGCTTGGCAATATCGCACCTGCTCACCTATGCCGGAGGCCAATCTCGCGAACATATAGCACATAATGTTCTGTATCCAGAATACAGACAAGCCTCGATCAGGCCTGGCTCGGCAGGCCTCAGCACACCCCGTCGTAGCGGGTATTCGTGGGAGGCGCTCTAGTCGTAAGCCTGGGCCCAGAGGCTGAGCAACTCGACGACCTCGAGCGAATTGCCCAGCCGGTAGGGAGCTAGACTCTCCCCGCCGCCCACCTTGACCGCCGTGCCGCCCAGTCTCAGCACGGCGGCGAAAGCTTCCTCGTCGGTGCGGTCGTCGCCGATGAACACCGGGTGGTGGGAGGGGTGCTCGAGGGCCAGTTGCTCCACTGCCCAGCCCTTGCCGTAGCCGATGGGCCGGTATTCGCACACCTTCTTGCCCGGCATGGCCTCCCAGCCCGCGGGCAGCGGCACCGCGGCCAGCAGCTGGGCGGCTTTGAGCTGCTGGGATTCCGGGGTGTCGCGGTAGTGCACCGCCAGGGTCCAGCCCTTGTCCTCCAGCCACAGCCCCTCGACCTGGGGCAGCCTCGAGACGATGAGCCGAATGGCCTCGCGGTCGCGGGGCGGCTCAGGTCGCCCTGGCCACTCCAGCCCGTGCAGGCCGATCACCCGCAGTCTGGGGAGCTCGAGGAAGTCCACGACTTCCCGCGCCCGGCGTCCGGTGAGGACGACAATCTGGCGTTCCGGATGCTCCTGCAGCGCCCGGAGGGCCTCCCGTGCGCCGCGCTGGGGAAAGGCCTGGCTGGGGTGGATGGCCATTGGGGCCAGGGTGCCATCGTAGTCACAGATGACGAGCAGGGGCCTGTGGGCCAGCAGAGCCAGTTCCTCCGGGATCATCGATTCTCCTCCAGGGCGTGCAGGAAAGCTTTGGCCCACGTCGTCAGGTCGAAGCGGCGCAGCCGGGCCTTGAGGCACTCCAGGCGCTGCCGCCGCTCGGCCAGGGGCATAGACAGGGCCTGGCCGATGGCCCGCACCAGCCCGTCGTGGTCGTAGGGGTTGACCAGCAAGGCTTCGTGCATCTCGGCGGCGGCCCCGGCGAACTCGGAGAGGATAAGCACACCCTGCTCCGAGACGGCGGCGAACTCCTTGGCCACCAGGTTCAGGCCGTCGCGCAGGGGCGTCACCAGCATCACGTCGGCGGCCAGGTAGTAGGCCACGAGCTCGAGGCGATCGAGGCCACGGGTGATGTAGTGCACCGGGGTCCAGCCCGCCTGGCCGTAGGTGCCGTTGATGCGGCCCACCAAGCGCTCGATCTGCTCGCGCAACTGCCGGTAAGCGTCCACCTGCTCACGGCTGGGCACGGCGATCTGCACCAGGGTGACCCGACCCTGGGCCTCGGGGTAGCGGCCCAAATACTCCCCGAAGGCCTCCAGGCGCTCGAGGATGCCCTTGGTGTAGTCCAGTCGGTCCACGCCCAGCAAAAAGGGGGTGCCCACCTGCTGGCGCAATTCCCCGGCAGCCCGGCGCACCTCGGGCGTTTGGGAGAGCTCGACGAAGGTCTGAGCCTCGATCCCGATGGGGAGAGCCTCAACCTGGACTTCGCGCTGGGATATCCGTACCACGCGGCCATCGTTGTCGTAGCCCAGTACGATGCGGCAGCAGGAGCGGAAGTGGCGGGCGTACTCGAGGACGTGCACCCCCACTACGTTCGCGCCCAGGATGCCCTCGAGGATCTCCCGGTCCCAAGGCAGGGTGCGAAAGACTTCACTGGAAGGCCAGGGGATGTGCCAGAAGAAGCCGATCCTGGCCTCGGGCAGCGCCTCGCGCACCAGGGAGGGCACCAGGCAGAGCTGGTAGTCGTGAACCCAGATCAGGTCGCCAGGCCGGTAAGCCCGCACCACCGCCTCAGCGAAGCGCCTGTTGACCCGCTGGTAGGCCCTCCAGTAGCGCCCCAGGTAGCGCACGCGGTTGAGGAAGTAGTGGCTCAAAGGCCACAGCGCCCGGTTGGAGAAGCCGTAGTAGTAGTCCTGGAGTTCGCTCTCCCGCAGATGGAGGCGCTCGAGGCGGTAGCGCTCCTCCCCCGGCGGCAATTCCACGCTGCGGATCTCGCGCTCCCCGTCGCCCCAGGCGATCCAGGTACCCCCCCGCTCACGCAGCACCGGGTCGAGCGCCGCCGTGAGCCCACCCACCGCCGCCTTCCAGTGCAGCTCCCCGTCCCCCTCGCGCACCGGGCTGTAGGGTTCGCGGTTGGAGACCACGATCAGGCCCACGCGAGCTTCTCACCTTCCAGCACGCTCTGGTAGACCTCGAGGTAGCGCGGCAGGATGCGCTCGGGCCTGAAGTGCTGCACCGCCCGCTCGCGCGCCGCCCGGCCCATATCGGCCTTGTGCTGGGGGTCGGCGAGGAGGCCCAGCACCGCCTCGGCCATGGCCTCGGTGTGGCCCACCGGGAGGAGGTGGCCGCTCTCACCTTCCACCACCACCTCGGGCAGCCCACCAGCCTGGCTGGCCACTACCGGCACCCCGCAGCTCATGGCCTCCAGCGCCACCAACCCGAAGGACTCCTCCTCCGAGGGCAGCAAGAACACGTCGGCCACGGCCATGAATTTCTCGATGGATGGGGTGAATTCGATGAACTGCACCCGGCCCGCCAGCTCGAGCTCCAGCGCCAGTTCCTGGCATTCCTGCCGCAGGGGGCCGTTGCCGATCATCAGCAATCGGGCGGGGCGCCGGCTGGCGACGGTGGCGAAGATGCGAATAACGTCCTGGGGGCGCTTGACCGGGCGGAAGTTGGAGACGTGCAGTAGGATGGCCTCTTCGGGCTGAGCGTACTTGAGGCGGCTCGCCGGGTCGGGATCGGGCTTGAAGCGCTCGGTGTCCACCCAGTTGTAGATCACGTGGATGGGCCTCTCGATGCCCAGGTTGCGGCGGGTGTCCTGCTCCAGCGATCGCGAGACTGCTGTCACCGCGTCCGACTCCTGCACTGCGTGTTTGGTGGTGTAGGCGAAGGCGGGCTCGAGGCCCAGCAGCGTCACGTCTGTGCCGTGCAGGGTGGTCACCACCTTGATGGGCAGGCCCATCTCGCGGGCCATCAGGGCGCTGGTGGCGTGGGGGATGGCGTAGTGGGCGTGGACAATCTCGATGCCGTGGCGCTCGACCACCTGGGCTAGGGCGTTGGAGGCGGTGAGGATGGTCATGGACTCCTTGAACAGCGGGTAGTCGGCCCCGGTGATCTGGTGGAAGTGCAGGGTGCCCTGGCCCGACTTGCGGCCTGAGCGAGCCAGCCAGCCTAGCACGCTCTCGCGGCTCTTCTTAAGCCACTGGCCCCAGCCCTTGGGGTTCTCACCCAGGTCGCGTACCTGGGCAGGCGCGTGGTCTCCTGCGATGGCCAAGCGATCGTCGGTGAGGCGGAAGGGACGTTCGGTGGCGACGATGTGGACCTGGTGCCCCAGGCCTGCCAGCGCGATCGCCAGCTCGGTAGCCACTACACCCGAGCCTCCGGCACTGGTGTGACACAAAATGGCAATCTTGCGTCGGCTTTCCATAGCTCCCTCGCTCCGCCGCAATGATGCCAGATCCAAGGGTCATTGCCCTGAAACCAGCCTGAAGGATCCCTGAGCGCAGGCTGAGGGAAGGGCTGAGGATTTGGCTGCTGGCGGGAAGTCGTGGCAATAAGGGGGAGGTGATCTTTCTCAAGCCGCAAAACCAGAAGGTGCTGGCCTACGTGCTGAGCTACCGAGGACAGGAGGTGCTGGTGGTCAACAACCTCTCACGCTTCGCCCAGCCGGTGGAACTCAATCTGGCGCGCTGGGCGGGCAAGATCCCGGTGGAGATGATCGGCAACACCCCCTTTCCCCCCATCAGTGAACTCCCCTAACTTCATCACCCTCGGGCCACACTCCTTCTTCTGGTTCCGCCTGGATAGCCCGTCATAGTAGGTGCACTCCAGACGTAATAGCCAGCCAACCGTGGAATTTTCTTCCCTGGGATGCGGGGCTGTAGTTGGCTCGAGGGCCGGGCACAGCACGCTGCACCCCTGGCGTTTTGTATTTGGCTATGAGCTATTGACCATCGACTATCGATATCTCTCAGTGTTCAGTGTGAAGCTGATCGCTCGAGTCCCCCGCCACCGAAGGTTGCTTGCCAGTGGCCCAGGTCAGGGCACCCATACCGATTAGCGCGGCCACTACCGAGGCTGAGAGCACCCCGATCTTAGCCTGGTTCAGCAGCGACGCCGAGCCCTCGAAGGCCAGCGTCGCCACGAAGAGCGACATGGTGAAGCCGATGGCGCCCAGGAAGCCCGCACCCAGGATCATGGACCAGGTCACACCCTCGGGCAGGGCGGCGATTCCCAGGCGCACTGCTAACCAGGAGACCCCGAAAACCCCCAGCGGCTTGCCCAGCAACAGCCCCAGCGAAGCCCCCAAGGCCACCTCGCCGAAGCCGGCTCCGGTGAGGCTCACTCCTGCGTTGAAGAAGGCGAACACCGGCATGATGAAGTAGGCCGACCAGGGGTGCAGCGTGCGCTCGAGCCGGTGCAGCGGGCTCTGGGCGTTGCGCAGGGTGTCCTCGAGGTAGTCCATCTCGGCCTCGAGGTTCTCTGGGTCCTTGCGGGCAGCCTCGTCGAGGGTGCTCTGGAGGTCGGGCAACCCCACCGCCCGGCGCAGGGGAACCGCCATCGCCAGCAGTACCGCCGCCACCGTGGGGCTCACCCCCGACTCGAGCATGAAGTACCACATGAACGCCCCCACCAACAAATAGGCAAAGAGGTTGCTCACCCTGGCCCGTCCCATCAACAAAGCCACGCCGAAAAAGCCCAGCGAAACCAGTAGCGCAGCAAAGTCGAGGCCTTTTGTGTAGAAGAAGGCAATCACCAGCACTGCCCCCAGGTCGTCGACGATGGCGAAGGCGGTGAGGAAAACCTTGAGCCCCAGCGGCACCCGCTTGCCCAAGAGCGACAGTACACCGATGGCGAAGGCAATGTCGGTAGCCATGGGCACCCCCCAGCCCCTCAGGCCATCGCCCTCCGCATTGACGAAGACATAAATCGCCGCCGGCACCAGCATCCCGCCAATGGCTGCCAGGATGGTCAGTAACGAGCGACGGGGGTCGGAGAGCTCACCCTGCACGATCTCGCGCTTGATCTCAAGGCCCACCAGCAGGAAGAAGAAGGCCATCAGCAGGTCCTTGACCCAGCTCGAAAGAGGTTTTTCCAGCCCCCCCTCGCCAAAGTTGAGGCTGATGGGCAGCTCTTTGAGGCCGAAGTACCAACTCGAGGCCGCCGAGTTGGCGAGGGCGAACGCGGCCAGCGCAGCCGCGAACAGAATGAAGCCGCCGCGGGCCTCGCTGTTCCAGAACTCGATAAAGGGTCTGACAATCGCGCGCATAGTCCCTCCCATACCAAAAACGGAGACCATTTGACAGTCTCCACCCTTACGGCTGCCGGAGGCCGCACTCCTGCTGACGAGCAGCGAAATTTGCCTGGAGTATACCAGCCCCCGGCTCAAGTGGGTGGCCGAGCGGGCTGGGGTCGGGGTTGAAGCGGCAGACGCACCACGACGGTAGTTCCTTTGCCCACCAGGCTGTCCACCTCGACCTCGCCCCTGTGCCGCTCGACGATCCAGCGGGCAATCGATAGCCCTAGGCCGCTTCCCCCTTTGTTGCGGCTGCGGGCCGGGTCGGCACGGTAAAAGCGCTCGAAGATGTAAGGCAGGTCTTTGGCGGGAATGCCGATGCCGGTATCGCTCACCGTGAGGCGGGCCCGGTCCTGCTGCGCTTGCAGGGCCAGCCGCACCACTCCCCCTTCGGGGGTGTACTGAATGGCGTTGTCCAGCAGGATCAGCACCAGTTGCTTGAGGTGGTCCCTCTCGCCCAGCACCCACGCCTCCTCCAGGGCCTGGGCCTCGAGCCGCTGGCCTTTGAGCAGGTAGCAGGCTTCGGTCAGGGCCTCCTGCGCCACGGCCTTGAAGTCCACGAGCGCCTCCCGCAAGGGCAGACCCGCGTCACTGCGGGCCAGGGTCAGCAGGTCGTTGACCAGCCGCGACAGCCGCACCGCCTCGTGCTCAGCCATCTGCAGGGTTTTCTCCCGCTCAGCAGCGGGCATGTGGGGGTAGCGCCGCAGGAGCTCGAGGTTGCCCTGAATGGCCGCCAGCGGGGCCCGCAGCTCGTGCGAGGCATCGGCCACGAAGCGCTTTTGGGCACTGTCGGCCTCCTGGAGGCTACAGAGCATCTGGTTGAAGGTCTCGGCCAGGCGGGACAGCTCGTCGCCTCCAGCGCGGCTTTCGACCCGGCGCGAGAGGTCGCGCGAGCGGGCAATCTGCTGGGCGGCGCGGTTAAGTTGGTCGATGGGCCGCAGCCCGATGGCAGCCAGAGCCAGGCTCAGCCCCAGTACCCCCAACACCGATAACACGATCAGGGCCACCAGCAGCAGGCCCAGCCAGCGCACCGAGCGGTCCAGGCTGCCCAGGGGGGTCAGCGCCTCGAGGTAGCCCAGCACCTCCCCCTCACGCTCCAGGCTCTGCACCAGCGTGCGCCAGCGCATATCCTCCCCCTCGATCAGACCGAAGGCCGCACCCGCGGGTGTCACGCTGGGTTCTTCCCACCAAGGCAGCACGTCCCACAGGTGCCGTGGAGCTGGGGGTTGGGCCAGCGCGCGGATGGGATCGGTGAGCGGCAGGGGGGGCACCTGGCGTGAGGTTCGCTTGAGCTGGCCGTCGGGGCCGTAGAGCCGGAAGGCGACCTCGAGTTCGGAGAGGTCAGCCTCGAGCACGTAGGAGTTGCCCGCCACGCGCCAGCCCGCAGCCACGTGGTTGGCCGAAAGCAGCAGGACCTGGTCGAGCAGGCGGTACTGCCCGCGCACGTAGGCTACCCAGCCCAACAGCGCCACCAGCGCCACGATGAGGGCAGTGGTGCCGCCATACCACAGGGCCAGGCGCAGGCGGATGGACACGGCTCAACCTCCCCGCACCGCCCTACCCCTCGGCAGGCGGAGCGCGCAAGACATACCCGACTCCCCGAATGGTCTGTATCAGGCGCGGCTCACCACCAGCCTCGAGCTTCTGCCGGAGTTGCTTGATGTACACCTCGACCACGTTGGGATCGCCAAAGAAGTCCTCCCCCCAGATGCGGTCGAGGATGCTGCTTTTGGAGAACACCCGCTCGGGGTTCTCCGCCAAGAGTTGCAGCAAGCGGTACTCCAGCCCTGTGAGCTGGATCTCCCTGGATCCGCGGAAAGCGGTGTGGGCCAGGGGTTCCATTCTCAAATCGGCATAGGAGATCACTTCGGGCTGCCCCTCGTAGCCGCGCATCCGCGCGCGGATGCGCGCCAGCAGGATCTCGAAGCGCACCGGCTTGAGCACGTAATCGTCGGCTCCGGCCTCGAGGCTCGTGACCTGGTCGTCGGGGGCATCCTTTCCGGTGAGCATGATCACCGGGAGCTTTTCGTTGGCCGACTTCAGCCGCCGCAGGACCTCGAGGCCCGAGAGTTCGGGCAGCATCCAGTCCAGCACTACCAGATCGGGCATCCGCTCTCGCGCCATCCTCAGGCCCTCCTCCCCAGTAGTCGCAGTGTCCACAGCGTAGCCCTCGTAGGAGAGCCCGACCTTGAGGAAATGGGTGATGCCCTCATCGTCGTCGATGATGAGAATGCGTTTCAGGACGATCACCTCCCCACTTTCGATGATACACGCAGCCTCACTCAGCCCATCCTCAGCCTGGACTCAGCCGCCTTTTAGCCTCAGGACAGAGCCCATTCAGGAAAGCCGTCTAGACTGCCTGCGGGAAGGAGGTGGCCTGCCAATGGACTACAAACGCATCCTCATCCCCGTCTACATCGGAAAAAACAGCCAGGAAGTCGCGAGGAGGGGCCTGGAAATCGCACGGCACCTCCGGGTCAGAACCTGCTTCTTGTTCGTCAAGGACAGCACCCTGCAGCATTACCTCAGTCTCACGTCCTATCCTTCCGCCCGCCCAGCCCACCTGGAGGAAGAAGTCACCCGAGCTATGGACACTATCGGCCAGCGCACCCTCGAGAACGACCTTGCCCTAGCCCGTCAGATGGGGGTAGAAGCCAATGGCATCCTGTTGGAGGGCAAAGCCCTGCAAGCCATCCTGGCCGAGGTACGCCCCGGCGATCTGATCGTGGTGGGCCGCCGCGCTCGCGGCAGCCTGGATCACCCCAGCCTGGGCTCGCTCGCCCAGGGGCTGTTGGAGCAAGCCCCCGTTCCGGTGCTCACCGTGCGCCTGGGCAGGGCCATGGCGGAAGCCTAGCCTGAGCAGGCCGCAAGCCTGGTCAAGTAACCTCAATTTATCCTCCCCTGAGATACTTAGCTCGGCATTTGTCGGGTGGCAAACAGTAATCTCGCTACCCTCCAATAAGCAGGCATCCACACGTGGGCTTTGGGGCCTCAACCCAGCACGTCCAGTTGAGTCTGCCTGGCGGTGGTAATCTCGATGCCCCCGGTGGTGCTGTAGACGTTGATCTCGCTGCGCACGCCGTAATCGGCGAAGTAGACCCCCGGTTCGATGGTGAAGCCCAATCCGGGCAGCACCACCCGCTCATCGAGGGTCTCGAAGTCGTCGAAGTGGGCGGCCTCTCCGTGGACGGCCTGGATGCCCAGGCTGTGCCCAGTGCGGTGCTTGAGGTTGGCCTCGAAGCCCGCGTCGATGAGCACCTGGCGCACCACCTGGTCCACCTCGTTGCCCCGCACCATCTGTCCGGCCCCCAGGCGGCTCTGCAGCAACTCCACCCCGGCATCGCGCGCGGCCAACACCGCCTTGAAAGCCCGCAGGAAGTCTGGGCTTGGCGAACCGTAGAAGGCCATCCAGGTGATGTCGGCAAAGGGGTTATCCCCCGGCACCTTGCACCACAGGTCCATCAGGATGGCGTCGCCGGGCTCGAGGAGCTTGGAGCGGGTGGCCGAGGGCACGTAGTGGGGGTCTCCTGCGCCCGGCCCGAAGCCCACGATGGGCGGGTGATCGGGGTCCATGCCCTGTTCTTCGATGAAGCGCTGCATGTACTGCTGTAGCCGGTATTCGTCGAGGGGCTCCCGGCGGGCAATGTGCTGGCTTATCAAGGCCAGGGCCGCGTCCTTGCACCGGGTGAGCACCTCGGCGGCCTTGCGGTGGTTGGCCAGTTGCTCAGGGGTCCAGGTCAGGAAAAGCTGCAGCACGTCGCCTGAGCTCACCACCTCCACCCCCAGCGAGCGGATGAGCTCGAGGGTCCCGCCGTCCACCCTGGAGACATAGGGGATATTGCCGTTGGGGGAGTACTCCATGGCCACCCTCCGGGCTCCCGCGAGCAGCTTGCGCAGTTCCTGGGGCAGGGTCTGCCGGCTGTTGTATTTGTGCAGCGCGTAACCCACCCGCGGGAAGGAGCCGAACTCGATGTCGTGTACCAGCACCTGGGGCTCGCCTCGAGCCGGTATCCACAAGAACCAGCGCCGGGTGAGGAGGTTGCCCCCGTGGTCAAACACCCTGGCGGCGAAGGGGTTGGTGCCCCGGAAGTCGTACACCAGCCAGCCGTCAATCCCGGCCTCGCGCAGGAATTCCTGAACCTCGGGGAGTTTCTGTCGGATCATATGTTTCAATCCTCTACGAGGCTTTCAGTTCCTGCAACCTGGCGCTCCTAGAGGGGGCCCGGGTCGAGGGGGCAGTTTCAATCCTCTACGAGGCTTTCAGTTCCTGCAACCATAGGGAGTAAGCTCTATGAGGCGCGCAAGGTCATGTTTCAATCCTCTACGAGGCTTTCAGTTCCTGCAACCAGGCACTCGGTGCGCGTGGCGGGGGTCACGTTGCGTTTCAATCCTCTACGAGGCTTTCAGTTCCTGCAACCCGAGCCGGAGCAGGAGGGGCAGGGCCGGGGGGTGCTGTTTCAATCCTCTACGAGGCTTTCAGTTCCTGCAACCCGTCCCGACTCCAAGCCCCAGGCCCAGCCCACCCCGTTTCAATCCTCTACGAGGCTTTCAGTTCCTGCAACGCTGTCCATTAGCAGGGCGGTGAGGTTATCGAGAGGTTTCAATCCTCTACGAGGCTTTCAGTTCCTGCAACTCCCGTAAAAATGCCTTGTTGGAGTTGGACAGTTTGTTTCAATCCTCTACGAGGCTTTCAGTTCCTGCAACATCGCCCAGTTGGCGGGGGGGGTGCGCCCATGAGGGTTTCAATCCTCTACGAGGCTTTCAGTTCCTGCAACAGCCCTGATCATCATTGAGCCCTACAAGCCGTATGTCAACCCTATTTTCGCACGCGGCTCATTATTCATGGTGACCGAGGTTTCAGGTCAAACCAGGAGCGCAGTTTGTTTCGATCTACACGAGTTCGCATGCGATAGGCTGTTGTGTGCAGCTATGCACTGGTGTAAGCCCCTTCAGAACGGGTAGGGTCACAAATCGAATCAAGGGGGTGCATAAGTGGCCTTCGCGTGCGCAAGACCGACTTGGGGCAACTGAGTTCGGCCTAGCCCTGGGGGAAGGGTTGCACCCTGGCAACACCCATGCCATACGGGGTCTTAGCTCCTACGCCGCTGTAGAAAGCCAGAGTGGTGAGCTGACCAAAGGCCTCCTGGACCTCGAGGCTATCGCTGTGGAGCTTTAGGGTCACCTCCCCGGTGAACCCTGGGAAGAAGCCTTTCCCGGCCTGGATGCGATGGAAGCGCAGGTTCTTGAAAGCCGCGAGTTCCAGATCCAGCTCGAAGAGCTCCCTCAAGGCAGCTTCTTCCCTGGGGTTATAGGGGTAGGGGCTGTGGGCCTGCCACTTGTCCAGGAGGGAACTCATGATGAGCCGGGGATCAGGAAGGGAAGTATAGCGGGTACGCCCACCTGGCTTGGAAGTGGTGAAGATTGTAGGACTCTGGAAGAAGAAGCTGGCTTCTCGCTGTCTGGGAGCGCTCTTCAGTTCCTCCCAGGAGCAAGCCCCGGCCATAGAGTGCCCTTCGGGGGTGGCCAGGATTCGCGCAAGCCGGTAGGGGGTGTCCCCCAGGGGAAGGCCTTCCGGGGCCACCTCGAGCAAAACCCGCAGAAAGGGGCCAAAAAGCCCGTCGTCCAAAGTGGTGAACCGGAGGAGCAGGGCCCCGTTCCTCCCGGTCAGGGGAGCAAGGGTGAAGGGCTTGCGCGGAGCCTCGTGGAGCTTGGTCGAAAGCTGTGGGTCCACCCGGGAAAGCAGGACGAAGAAGAGGCCGTGGGCGTACTTGGCGGGGTAGAGGGGGGGCTTGTCACCGATGAGCTCGAGGACGACGGCGTGGGGCATCAGGCCTCCTCTTCCTCGGCCTCTGCGGGCTCTTCCACTTGGGGGAGTTCCTCAGGCAGACCTGCCCAGGCTGACTCCCCCAAATACCAGATAACCCTCCCTTTCCCTCCTGAAAATTGGTCGGAGTCCAAGACCCCTTCTTGTGATTCGGCGGGGGCACGCTCCGGCGTGTAGAGGAGCTGGACTCGTCCTGGGTCGGGGTGGCGGATTCGCTGAAAGACCTTGGGCAGTTCCACGAAGCCGAGCGCGGGGTCGTAGTCGTAGGGATAGCTCACCACGAGTTCCCGTCCATAAAGCTCTCCGGAACGAGGGGGATAGACTTTCATCCACCTCCGGCCTCCTTCTTCCCGGTTGGCCCAGACCCGCTCCACTACCCGGACCGGGGTGAGCTCCTCCTTCCGGCCGATAAGCCGGTCCACGGGGACCTCCACCTCGTCCTCCCCTGCCTGTGCCTGGAGGCGAACGCTTGGTGTCCAACCCCGGGTGGCCACGAAGCCTTTACGGTAAAGGGGTTCCTGGGTAAGGTCCAGGCGGTAGACGTACTCCTGGAGCATCTCGAAGAGCGTCTCTGCACGGGAATCGAGATAGCGGGGGTAGCGGATAGACTCCTTCAGGCGCAACTCCCCTCCTCCTGCCAAGTCTTTCCCAGAGAGTTCTCTCAGGAGTTCCAGGTAGCCCTCTGGAAGCCGACCCAAATACTCTGGGTAAACCTCGCCCACCACATAGGCCGCCCCCTGCCCCTTTCCCCGGCGGTTCACCCGCCCAAGGCGCTGGAGGAGGTTCTCCGGAGGGCAGAGGGAGGTGAGCAGAATCTCTGCGTCCAGATCCACCCCCACCTCGATGGCCGGAGTGGTGATGAGGAGGTAGGGCTTCCTCGCCTCGTCCCGATCCTTGACTTCTCGGAAACCCCCCTTCCGCACTCGGTCAGCGAGGCGACCGTGGTAGAGAAAAACCCCCTCCCCCCTGAGCGCCCGGTAAAGCTCGGCGGCCTGCCGTACCTCTTCCACCACCAGCAAGACTCGCCTTTCCTCCCGAAAGCTTTTTTGCGCCAGTTCCCCCAACTCACCTTGGGGTAGGTAGTACAGGAGGCGGCTCGGAGGCTCCGCCTGCTGGGCCTCAAGGTGACCCAGGAGGTAAGGGGCAAGCTCCTTCTGATAAGCCTCTGGCATGGTGGCGCTCATGACCAAGAAGCGCACACCTGCTTCCGATAAGGAAGCGATCAGGCGGCGGAAGTTCACCCAGGCAGTGGCTTCGTAGAGATGGACTTCGTCGAAAACGAAGAGGGTTTTCCGGTCATGGATCCGCCGGGGGAAGGTGTACGACTTGGCTCCTTCGGCATAGCCAAAGTAGCGGTAGAGGAGCTTGTCTAAGGTGGTGAGGATGACGTCCGCGTGGTACAGGTGTCGCTCTCTTTCCTGCACCCCCCTCCCATCCGGGTACAGAAGGCGGCGCACCTGGCGGTGGCCAGTGTCCACCACGAGACCCTTAGGCCGCCCCTCCCTACTGGCTAAGGTCTGCAAGTATGTCGAAAAACGGTTCTCCAGGTCGTCAATGAGGCTCCGCGTGGGCAGAACAAACACGAGCCGCTCCCCCCGCGCCAGAGCTGGGAAGGCCGCGGCCTCAGTCTTGCCGGCCCCCGTGGACGCGAGGAGGAGGTGCGCAAGGTCGTCCCCTGCAGTTCTGAAAACCTTCTCCTGGAGGGGCGTAGGATTCATGGGCGTACCCTGGCGCTTGAACTGAGCATAAAACTGATCCGCACTTCTCGCCATGAGCCTGCCGTCTTGCCACGGTTGGAGACGCACCCGCCGTTCCTCCCTGCGGAAACCCCAGGGCTTCACCCCCCTCCCTAACGCCCCCACCAGCTCGTGTCCCCAACACTCCACGACCTTGGGCTCTTCCTCCCGGTAGGGATGGAAGTAGACCTGGAAGACGAGCTCCACCCGGTCCTCCTGGAAAGGCCAGGGGTCCAAGAGGAAGCTCTCCTCACCCTCACCGCCAGGAAGAAGGTCAAACTCCACGAAGGGCCGGACCTCACCTGATTTACCCTCGAAAAGCCGCACCGCGAGCTCCGCTTCCAGTTGATCGGCCATCATGAGGAGGAAGAGGTCCTCCGGGAACCGACGGTGGAGTCCCTCCTCAGCAAAGTCGGAGGCCAGACTCACCACCTCCCGGGTGGAGTAGTCATGATGCCCGCGGATGAGGGCCTGAGCATAGGGGTCCGTTACTTCCGGGGCCACCCGGAACCGGTGGCCCCGGAAGCTGTAAGTGAGGTCCCCGCTCTCCTCATCCCTTTTGATCCGGAGGGTGAACCGCTTGCCGTCGTCGTGGTAGCGGGCCGCTTCAAGCACCCTTTCCCGTGTTCTGGTGGAGAGCTCTAGGGGACCTTCCCCCTCACTCTCGCGCCACTTCTCCAGGAGGTGTACCACCAGAGCTTGATGGTTGGAAAGGAGCTGGAAGCCTACCTCTCCTTCTCGGAAGAACACCCTGCCAATTCCCTCATTCATAGAAGTACTCCACCAAATTCCAGGCAAAAAACCGTTCCTCCAGGAAGAACCCCCAAGTTCGGCCCGATCCTTTAGGGAGGACGAAGTAGGTCCCCTCGTACCCCGCCACGGGACTTGGGTGTGGGCTTTCTGGCTCGGGGTCGGCCTCTTCCTTAAAGCGGAAGCGGTAGAGGGGGTAAGCCCCTTGAACAGGCCCGGTCCAACTCTCGGCCCGCATCGGGGTGAAGGGCGTGGACTCGGCCTCCTGCGGGTGTACCTCCATCGGCTCCCCAATGGCCTCGAGATAGGCGAAGCCCTCCTTGCCCAACTTTCCCCCATGGTTTGCGAGGGGCTTCAGGACCTCGAGGTCCTCCCTGCGCTTGGCCAGGAGCACCCCCAGGAACACCTCGGCAAAGAGGTACTCCCAGGTGTGGAGCTGCAGGTCACCCCCCTTAGGGGCCTTCCCCTCGCGGCGCAGGCGGGAGAACTCGCCGTGGCCGAAGGTCCGGGGGCCGTGCCGGTAGGTGCGATGAACCCGCCACTCCCCCACAGGATAGGCCCCTAGCGGAACGTAGCGGCGGGGGAGGACGTAAAAGCGGGGGGTGTTTCCCTCCTTGAGGTCAGGGGGAAGATGGCCCACCCGGGCCCAAAAGAGTCGCCGGAGCCAGCCCGAAAGGGCCGTAGGAGGGATAAAAGGGTAGGTGGCGATGTCTAGGATGGACCCAGGGAGCACCCGGAAGGTGAGGGCCGAGGTAGGCCGGATCCAGAGGGCCGAGGCGTACATCGTCACCCCTGGGCTAAGGCCGGAAGGTCTTCCTCCACAAACGCCCGTGCCAGGCGCCGGAGCTCCTCGAGAGCGGCCTTCCCCTTACGGCGCTCAAACAAAGGGCCCTCTCCGGATTCATTTGGCGTGTCCCCAGCCCGTCGCCTAAACTCCTCGAGAGCCTGCTGGGGCTCCTTTAACGTAGGCGGCAGGATCACCCGTCGGCCCAGAGGGGCCCGGTACCGGTCTAGGACCAGGTAGGGGCCGAAGTCCTCGTCCTCGAAGAGATCCAGCCCCTTGGGGTTCCCCGCCCCAAGCCTGTGGAGGCTTTCCAAGAAGGCGTAGGCCGCCGCCCGGAACTCTGCCTCCGTGGCCGAAAGCACGTGGTTATACACGGGGAAAAGCAAGCCTGGGGCCCCATACTGGCGCTTGAAGGGCTGGGGCTCCTCACCCGCCTCCCGCCTTAGGTCCGAAGGATGCATGGCCCGTTGCTTCTCCAGAGGCTCCAGGGGCGGTACCGCCACCCCACCCCCATGGGTTAGGCGGCCGATGAAGGTGGTACGCTCAATATCCCCACGCTTCTCAGTGACCAAGGCCCCGTAGACCCGGCAGATAGGGCAGACCTCGCGGCCGCAGGTATTGGGAATCCCGCAGTCCAGGAGGTCGGTGAGGAAAAGGCTTTGCCCGTTCTTCTGCGCGGAGGCGTAGAGGAGCGCCCGCCGCTCCACCCCCCGGCGCTTGGTGGGGGAGAGGTAGACCCGCTCGGTCCCGTCGGGCAGGTTCACGGTCTCGATGAGGTTCAGGTTCACCTGGGTCTCGTGCCCGAAGTAGACCTCCTGAGGTGCATAGAAAAGGGCGTAGATGTCCCAGTGGTAAAGGGTCCCGTTCTGCGGTTTGAGTCCGCTCGCCATGCTAACCCTCCTTTTGCATACGGATGTACTGTGGGAACCTCGAGGCCAAGCTCAGGCGCACCTCGTAGACGAAGCCCTCCCACCGCTTGTCCTGGTAGCGCTCTGCCAGGTGGGTGTAGACCCGGTGGAGGTCGTCTTGAGCAACCGGGAGGTAGCGCCCGGAGTTGTCCTCCGTCTCCTTCACCTCCGCTCTGGCCTCCTGAAGGAGCCGCTTGGCCTCTTGGTAAAAGAAGGACCCGCCGCCCTCGTAGAGCCGAGCCTGGGTGCTGTCCAGGTCGTAGGCGGCCACGTAGAGGAAGCCCCCAGGGCTTTCCAGGTTGTCCAAGAGCTTGACCACCGCCCGCTTGGCCTCCTGCGTACCCCGGCCCACTTGGGTCTCTACGTAACTCACCCAGGCGTAGAGGAGCCCAGTAAGGCCGGCCACGTCCCTGAAGCGCTGAGGCAAATCCGCGTTCTCGTTCATCCTCACCTCTTTCGTGTTTTGCTCCAAAAGGGTTGTGTATCGCCTTAATCCCTCTTCTAGGGCAAACCGGTCGGCCACCCGGCCATAGCGCCGGGCCAGGGTGTAAATGGCGTGCCAGGGAAGATCGGCGAGGGCGTAACGTAGGGCCTCTCCCAGCTCGCGGTTTACCTCACCCCTCTCATCGGGTCGTGAGCCAAAAGCTTTTTGTAGCACGTGGGAGAGCCAAAGCGCCCTCTTGGGAAGGGAAATCTCCTGCATGCCCTCCAGGAGGTAGAAGGAAAAGCGCTCGAGGACCCGTGGGTTCACCTCCTGGCCTAAGGCCTGGAGGGCGTAGACTACGCGACCAAAGGCTTGTGTAAGAGGTTTACCCCCTACGGAGGGGCTATTGAGCTGGAGGTACCGCCCTGCAGCCACGTGGAGCGTTCCCGTGGTGAGCAGTCGGGCGAAGTGCTTGGCCGACTCCGGGGCCCCATAGGTGCCCACGCGCACCAACACGCTCCCCTCTCCGGGCTTGATGGGCGAGAGGAGGGCAAGCGCGGCGCAAGTGGGGCAAACCCAAGGTTCCTCCTGGCCGGTACCACTTTGCAGGCGCTGGCTGGGGGAGGAAAAGACCAGCTTGCTCGCCTTGAGTTTTCCTCCGCTTAAGGGCTTTCCGCAACTGTAGCAAGCCTCAGCCTTGTCACCGGCTCCTCTTTGCCCAAAGGCGAAGGGACTTTCCGCCATCAAAGGCGGCACCTTCACCTCGGGGGTCTTAAGGCTCAGGAGGCGCAGGAGTTCCTCGAGGATCTTGGTGAATTTGTTGCCGACCGCGGTGTTGAGCTGCTGCCTAGCGTTGAGGCCAAAGCGCGGAAGGTGGGTTGCAAGCTGGCGGATAGCGGGGGGAGCTTTTGGGCTTGCCGGATCCAGCCACCTCCAGAACTCCTGCAAGCTATCTGCCCCGAGCTTCAGGCCCTCCAGGGCCCAACCGGCGAGCGGGGCCTCTTTCGGGCCTGCCGATGGGGCCCGCTGCTTAGCGACCTTCTTCCGCTCCTGTTCCAGCTCGTCCCACTTCTTCTTCAGTTCCCCCGCGTATTTGCCGCGTTCCTTCTCCTGGTCCTGCTTCCGCTTCTCCAAATCCCTGGCCTTTTTGGCCTTCTCCCGGCTTTCAGCGGTACCCTCCACCTCCGCTTCCAGACGGGCAATCTCCCGGGCCCGCCACTCCAAGCGATCCCTGACCGAAAGGAGGTTGGCCAGGTACCAAGCGGCGAGGAAGTCCCGGGCCTCAAGGGTGGCTACGGGAACTTTCGGTGCACTGATTCCCCGCCCAGCTAGCCGCACGGAGTTCAGCAGGGGCAGGAGGCGGTGTGAGAGCCCCTCGAAGCCAAAAGCTTCCTCCATATACCTATGCCAGGTTGTCTCCAGATTCAGAAGGGCCTTGGAGCTTCGATAAACCCGCACCCAGCCTGCTCCCCGCTCCACCACCGAATAGCCTTGGGCCTCGAGGTATTCCAGAAAGCCCTCTGTGGCTACCTCGTAGGCCGCCCGCATTTGAGCCTCTCCGGGGAATGGGTGGGGGTAAAGGACGCAATCCTGCCCTTTAGGGCTGTGGTCTTGGGGAGGATCTTGGCTCATGCGCAGGTACCGAAGGAGCTTTGGAGCAAAACGCCCCAGAAAGCCTAGGAAGTCCGAGTCGTAAAGAAGGCCCCTAAGAGGAAGTAAGGCCGCTCTAGGGGCATCCTTAAAGCGCACGTCGGCCGCGATCCGCTTGGCTTGAGCCAAGGTCAGGGTATGATCCATTGCCTGCTCCACCCTGTCCTCCTTAGAATGGACACTTCCTCAAGTACCTCTCTACCGCCCTGCTCGCGGTCAGCCAATAGTCCTCCACCCAAACCCGGTAGGTCACCTCCTGCGTCAGGTTAATCACCTCCCTGAACCCGTAAGTCTCAAACTCCCCCACGACTTCATCCCCGGTTTTCGGCTTGTAGACGGTAAG
The DNA here is from genome assembly GCF_003574095.1 of Calidithermus roseus. Lineage (GTDB taxonomy): Bacteria > Deinococcota > Deinococci > Deinococcales > Thermaceae > Calidithermus > Calidithermus roseus. Next base: position 29,171 of record NZ_QWLA01000006.1, on the reverse strand, counting down.
GGACCAAAGTTGGAGGAGGGCGTACCCAGAGGGAGTGCTGACGATGAAGTAATCACAGCCCAGCCGGGTTGGGTAGACCACTATCCCCCGACTTATCCTAGCCTCAGCCCAAGGGAATAGAAAGAAAGCCAGGATCAGGAGAGCGAGGGAAATTTTGTGAACCATATCCATCACAAGTCCAAAGCTATCCCTAGCTTGTCACCCCCTTCAGCGACAAATTGGCCTCCACCGCTCCCCGCGCCCACTCCACCACCTTCAACTTCAACTCCTCCGGCTCCAGCACAGCGGCATGGGGCCCGTAGCCCACGATGAAATGCACCAGGTCCTCTGAGAGCGGCACCTCTACCTGCCAGATCACGCTGCCGTCCTCGAGACCTTCCACCACCTGGGTGGGGTGGCGGCGGGTGCGGCGGATAAAGCCGGCCTTCTCGGGAGAGAAGCGCACCCGGACACACACCGGCTTACCCTCGCCACCGAAAGCTCGGAAGCGGCCCTGAACGTAAGCCCGCACGTCGAAGGCAGGCTTGGGGAAGCGCTCGCGGGTAAGCTTGAGGTCCTGCACCTGGTCCAATCTAAGGTCCTTGATGGGGTCGTGGCCAGCCTTGCGGCTGTTGTGGTTAGCGCCCACCAGGTAGAGGTGGGGGTCGCGGGCGATGAGGGCGTAGGGATCAAAGCGGTAGGTCCTGACCTGGCCTCTGGCGTTCTTGTAGGTCACCTCGCACACCCGCCGTTCCCTTATGGCCCGCGTCACCCGCTCGAAAAGCCCCTCGGGGTACTCGTCGGCCAGCGGGGTGTAAAACACGGGCTCCTCCTTCTGGACACGGGAGAACTCTCCCCGACCCAAGCGCTGTAGGGCCTGCCGGGCCAGGGGGGTGAGGCTCTCCACCCGCGCCACTGCGGCCTTTAGGGCTTCCGCCTCCTCCTGGGTGAGGCGGAAGGTCATCTCCACCCTCTTGGGGTCCTCGAGGCGCATCCAACCTGTCGGGACCTCCGGGTCATCCTCATGGGTGCGAGCCCAGACACCCAAGGCCTGGGCCTTTTCCCGCAGACGGTAGACGCTTTGCCGGGCTACCCCGAGCCGGGTGGCAATCTGTTGAACTGAAAGCCCCCTGGGGTGCCCCAGCAAAAGTTGGATGAAATCGGCTACCCGGCTTTCCATGATTCAGAATCAGCTTACTCACTAGCGAGGCTCTCTACTGCCACCTCTGTCACCTCGCCAGTGCGAGTGTCCAGCAGGTAACGCCTGGGAGCTGCTGAGGCAGGGCAGGCATGGGCATAGGGGCAGTAGCGGCAGACCGGGCCTGGGTTGAGCGCCCTGGGGTTGGTCAGGGCGGCGCTCAGGCTCTTCCGCATCCGCTGCAGCCAGGCGTAGCCCCAGGGGATGACCTCTTCTGACCAGACCTCCACCACCTCCTCCCCGCTCTCCAGGCCCACGGCACGGGCCAGCCGGGGAGGGTTCCCGGTGGCTCCGTAGACCAGAAACAGGTAGAGGCGCAGCTGCTCCCGGCTGTTTTTGGGGTTTCCCGTCTTCCAGTCCCAGACCTCCTGGTCTTCCCCTTGGCTCAGGAGCAGGTCCAGCTTGCCCATGAAGCGCACCAGCTCCCCCTCGAGCTCCAGGTTCCAGGCCAGGAACTCCTCCACCCGGTGCGCCTCACCCTGGAGGCCGGGCCGGTAATCGGCCTCGAAGCGGGCGAGGCCCTTCTGAGCCCGGTCCAGGAGGCTATCTAGCTTCTCGCCTTCGCTGAGCATCACCCTCCGGGGTAACTGGAAGGTTTTTCGGTGTACGGGCCTTCCGCCGCCCCCGGTGACATCTCGAAGGGGATCGTCCGCCTGGCTCACCACAACCCCCTGGCGCAGGCTCGAGGCAATGCGCTCGTGGACCTCCTTGCCCAGCACCGTGCTGGCGAAGGGCGCGAGGGTGGGTTCTTTGCGCAACCTGGCGCGCACGTAGCGGCTGGGGCAGGTGAGGTCGGCCTCGAGGGTGGGGTAAAGGATCACTGCAACCCCTCCAAGAGGCGAGCCAGGGCTCCGGCCTCAAGCGGCTGGGTCAGGCTCTGGGCGCCGCCGCGGGTCAGACTCAGGCTGGCGGTGAGGCTGCCCGAACCGTAGACGGTGATGCGGTAGGTGCCATTGAAATGATCGCCGCTGAAGGTGCCGCTGACCTCGATATAGCCCCCGGAAGCGTCCAATCGCCAAGCAGCCAACTGCCCCGAGCGAGAGCCCCGAATCGCTCCGATGTACCTCCACGAGCCGTCGAGGTAAGCGTAATGGGACCCGCTCAGGCTACCGTTCTGGTCGCTCAGATAAAACCGCACGGCCAGACTGTCGTAGGGGTAGCTCTGATTGGTGGCGATGCCCTGCCAGGTACCACTGGCGTTATAGCCTCCCCCACCGCAAGCAGCGAGGATGATGATCAGAATCCAGATCCAGGATCGGTGCATGGTCAACCTCCCACCTCGAGCTTGGAGGAGCCCTGTCGCCACAGCAGGCGACAAACCCCGGCAGCGCTCACCTGCACTGCGTCACCAAATGGGGTGACACTCCCCCGGTAGACCGGGGACTATGGATTACCTGCCCCTCTCCAAGGTCAACACCGTCGCCTACTGCGGGAGGCGTTTCTACCTCGAGTACATCCTGGGTGAACTCCACGCCAATCACCACGTCATCGAGGGTCACTACTTGCACGAAAAGGCCTATACCGAGGGCGACGAACTCTCCGGGCTGTGGGTCTGGTCAGACCGGTTGGGGCTGGTGGGGGTGGTAGATCGTTTGGAGTGGAGAAAGGGCGAGGCCTGCGTTGTGGAGTACAAGGTAGGCCGGGCCAGCGAGGAGGCCCACCCCTCGGATGCTATTCAGCTCGTGGCCCAGGCCCTGTGCCTGCTGGAGTCGCGGGGGATAGAGGCCAGGCGAGGCTTCGTCTACTACCACAAGAGCCACGCCCGTCGCGAGGTGGCCTTCACCCCGGAGCTCTTCGCCGCTGTGGAGGAGGCCGTGGCCCGGATGCGTACCCTCCTGGGAAGCCCCAGGCCCCCAGGGGTGGAGGTGCCCAGGAGCAAGTGTGAAGGGTGCAGCGTACGGGGGGCCTGCCAGCCCGAGCTGTGGCGCAAGGGGGTGGCTCGGTGGGCGTAGTCTACGTACTCGAGCCCGACGCCTACCTCTCCAAAGATGGGGGGAGCCTCAAGGTGGCCCGCCGTGCCGGGCGAGAAGTCCTGCTACAAAAGCCGCTCATCAGCGTGGAGGAGATCGTGGTGCTGGGGAATGCCGTGGTGACCCCGGCCCTCCTCAAGCATTGCGCCCTCGAGGGCATCGGCCTGCACTACATGTCCCCTGCAGGCACCTACTATGCGGGCCTCACCCGCACCCCGGCCAAGAACGCCCCGGCGCGGGTAGCCCAGTTCAAGGCTCACCTGGATCCGGCCCATAAGCTCTCCCTGGCCAGGCGCTTCGTGCTGGGCAAGGTCAAAAACGGTCTGGTACTCCTCCGGCGCAACGGAGCCGAGGGCTGGGAGGCTCTCCGGGGAGCCCTCGCCGACGCCGAGCAAGCCCCGGACGAGGATACCTTGCGTGGGGTGGAGGGGATGGCTGCCGATGCCTACTTCCGGGCCTTCTCCAGCCTGCTTCCCGAAGGCTTCCAATTCGCCGAGCGCAGCCGCCGCCCACCTCGCGACCCAGCCAACAGCCTGCTCTCGCTTGCCTATACCCTGCTGGCCAAGGAGTGCGAGAGCGCCCTACAGATTGCCGGGCTGGACCCCTATGTGGGTTATCTGCACGAAATCCGCTATGGCCGGGCCTCGCTGGCACTGGATCTGATGGAGGAGTTTCGCAGCATCCTGGCCGACTCGGTAGCGCTCTCCCTCTGCAACAACCGCCGCCTTAGCCTCGAGGACTTCGATGACACCGAGGGCTATCCCCAGCTACACAAGGAAGCCTGGCCCAAGTTCCTGCGCGCCTGGGAAGAACGCCTCAGCGAGCGGGTACGTCATCCCCTCCTGGGCAAGAGTCTCTCCTACCGCCAGATCCTGCTAGCCCAGGCCCGCATCCTCGTCAAGCACCTCGTGGGTGAGCTACCCCAGTACGAGGCCTTCACCGTACGATGAAGGAACTCTATCTGGTCATCGCCTACGACACCCCCTCGGACTCGAGGCGGGCCAAGCTCGCCAAGCTCCTCAAGGGCTTTGGTGAGCGGCGGCAGTACTCGGTCTTCGAGGCTCGCCTCACCCGCGAACAGTGGGCCCATCTCAAGGGGCGGCTGGAGCAGTTCGTAGACCAAAAGGAGGACGTTCTGGCGGTCTACTTCCTGCCTCCCGAGACAGTAGGCCGCACCTACCGCATCGGTCACGAGGCCCTGAAGCGCCTCGAGGACCCCGACTTTGTCTAGCCAGCGAGCACGAAGGCCACCTTATACAGGCCCCCGGTGCCCTACCGGGGTTTTTCCCACACAGGCAGGGCAAAAGAACCTCCTGTATATGTCTCCCCAAGTCTCATCGCATGCGTACGGCTCCAGAAAGGCAGAATTCCCTCCTTCTATCCCACGCCTTTCCTATCTGTGGCTGAATAGAGCCCCCGCGTGCGTAAATGACCTTAACAGGCCCGGCCTCGCCGTGCTATGTTGAGGGTGGCGTTGCAAAGCCGATAAGCCTCGTAGAGGATTGAAACGTGTCAATACCACCGGTAGTTATTTCTTTGCTACCCGTTGCAAAGCCGATAAGCCTCGTAGAGGATTGAAACATCCCAAATGGGCCCGCATAGATGCGGGCTTTTTAGTTGCAAAGCCGATAAGCCTCGTAGAGGATTGAAACGTCTCGAATGACCTTCCACGCCTGGTAGGCGGCCTCGTTGCAAAGCCGATAAGCCTCGTAGAGGATTGAAACAAAAACGCCGAAGCCGAAGCCGAGCTAGCCAGTGTCGTTGCAAAGCCGATAAGCCTCGTAGAGGATTGAAACCAGCAACTCGAGGCGCACCGCCTCGTTCAGGGCCGTTGCAAAGCCGATAAGCCTCGTAGAGGATTGAAACGGATCAGAGGGGCAATGAACTGGTCGTAGCGCAATGGTTGCAAAGCCGATAAGCCTCGTAGAGGATTGAAACGCCATCCAGGTAGCAAAGGCGGAACTGGCTGATCAGTTGCAAAGCCGATAAGCCTCGTAGAGGATTGAAACCTTACTGATCCCACCAACCCCGATAGTCAGCAGGCAGTTGCAAAGCCGATAAGCCTCGTAGAGGATTGAAACGCGGAAAGACCCGCTATCGTCAGCGCCGTTCTCAACGCGTTGCAAAGCCGATAAGCCTCGTAGAGGATTGAAACTGGCTAGTTTCTGGGCGGCGGCCAGCACCACGGCGGCGTTGCAAAGCCGATAAGCCTCGTAGAGGATTGAAACTCAGTATCCCCCCTGGAACCCCAACCCCTACGTGAGTTGCAAAGCCGATAAGCCTCGTAGAGGATTGAAACGTCATACCTCCCCCCTCCCCTCGCAGCGCCCACAGGGTTGCAAAGCCGATAAGCCTCGTAGAGGATTGAAACTACGTTTAACCACCTGGCCTGCACTATCTGCATCAAGTTGCAAAGCCGATAAGCCTCGTAGAGGATTGAAACCTGTTACGAAACCAGAGGATCACAGTCATGATCTCGTTGCAAAGCCGATAAGCCTCGTAGAGGATTGAAACCTATCGGGGGTCAACACCGCGATAGCACCCGATCCGTTGCAAAGCCGATAAGCCTCGTAGAGGATTGAAACGTACAGCGCGGAGCGCCAGTAAAATTTGGTGTGGTCGTTGCAAAGCCGATAAGCCTCGTAGAGGATTGAAACCTGGGGTTGGGGCAAATAGAAAAAGACGCGGTCAGAAAACCGCGTCCTAGACTGGAGCCGGTGGTCGGATTTGAACCGACGACCGCTCGATTACGAATCGAGTGCTCTACCGCTGAGCTACACCGGCCCGCAGACAGCTATGTTAGTCGGTTTTGCTCCGTGGGGCAAGTGTGGTGGCTTGACGCGCGCTGCCCTGAAGGGGGATGCTGTGGGCTGCCGTGAATCCTCCTCCTGATACCAAGAGCAGCCGCAAAGACGGTCGCGACGCCTTGCAGATGCGCCCGCTCAAGCTCGAGCTGGGCTACAGCGCCTATGCCGAAGGCTCAGCCCTGGTCGAGCTGGGCCTGACCCGCGTGCTGGTGACGGTCTCGCTCACCGATGGCGTTCCGCGCCACGTCTCGGCCAAGGAAGGTTGGCTGATGGCCGAGTACAACCTGCTGCCCCGCTCGACCAAGGAACGCAAGGAGCGCGAGCGCCAGAAGCTCTCCGGGCGCACCGCGGAGATCCAGCGCTTCATGGGGCGGGCTTTCCGGGCTGCCCTGGACCTCTCGCTGCTGCCCAACAAGACCGTGATCATCGATGCCGACGTGCTCCAGGCCGATGGGGGAACCCGCGTAGCCTCGCTGTTGGGCGGGTATGCCGCGCTGTACGCGGCTCTGGACCGGCTGGTGATGATGGGCAAGATCGACGAGTGGCCGCTGAGCGAGTTTGCCGCGATCAGCCTGGGCTGGTTCGGGGAGGAGCGCATCCTGCTCGACCTCACCCACCAAGAAGACGAGAGCGCCTGGGCCGACCTCACGGTAGTGGCGACGAAGGAAGGCGACGTCATCGAGGTGCACGGCGGCGGGGAGGGCCGCCCGGTTCCCCAGGCGATTTACCGGAGGATGCTCGAGACCGGCCTGAGCCAGGTGCCAGAATTGATCAAAAACGTACACGCGCAACTGCGAAAACCCCTATCCTGAGTAAACGGCCATGCGTGTACTGGTTGCCACACACAAAGAGCCTAAACTCGCCAAGCTGCGCGAGTTGCTCGCCCCATTGGGCTGGCAGCTCGAGCCCATCGGCAACTACGCCGGGCTGCTGCCCAATCCTGACGCCCCCGGCGAAGACCTTACCGAGCGTGTGCCCGTCGTGGCCACGCACCTCGCCAAACTCAGCGGCCTGCCCACCTTGCTCGACGAGAGCTGTTTCGAGTACACCCGCGCGGGGCAGCGGGTATTTTTCTCCTTGCAGTTTGGCCCCGGCGACAGCGAGGAAGAGCGCCGCGCCAAGCTCCTGCAGAAGCTGCGTGGGCTCCCGCCGCAGGAGCGCATGACCCGCTTCATGACCGTGCTCACCCTGGCCTATCCCCAGGGGAAGACCGAAACTTACGTGGGCGAAACCCAGGGGGTGCTGCTGCACAAACCCAAGGGTGAGGGTGGGGTCGGCTACGACACGCTGTTCTTCGTGCTCGAGGCGGGCAAGACCCTGGCCGAGATGTCGCCTGCCGAGCGCGAGCGCTTCTCCCCCTGGGAGCGGGCGGTGCGCCGCTTACTGGGGCATCACATCATCGACCACCTGCACCCCACGGTCGAACTGCCACCGCAAGGATCATCGGCTACACTCGAGCTGGCCCCAGGAGCGGCCAGGCCCTCCTCGCGCCCTTCCCCTATGCGCCTACTGGTTGCGACCAATAACCCTGGCAAGTACCGCGAGCTACGCGAAGGGCTCGCTCCGCTGGGCTGGGAGCTGGCCTCCCTGCTCGACTACACTTTCAAGATGCCCCCTGAAGAAGGGGCCACCTTCGAGGACAACGCCATGCTCAAGGCGGCCTTTGCCTGCCGCCAGACCGGCCTGCTGACCCTGGCCGACGACTCGGGCCTCGAGGTCGATGCCCTCGAGGGCGAACCCGGCGTGTACTCGGCCCGCTTCGGCGGGCGCAAGAGTGACCTCGAGCGCAACATCTACCTGCTCGAGCGCCTCAAGGGCGTTCCCGCCGACAAGCGCACCGCCCGCTTCGTGGCGGTGCTGGCGGTGGCCCACCCCCAGGGCTTCATGCAGCTCTTCCGGGGCGTCACCGAGGGCCTGATCCTCGAGGCGCCGCGGGGAGAAAACGGCTTCGGCTACGACCCGCTGTTCTTCGTGCCCGAAGCGGGCAAGACCTTCGCCGAGATGAGCATGGAGGAGAAGGCGCGGCACTCGCACCGGGGCAAGGCCCTGGCCGAGCTGATTGAGGCCTACAAAGACGGATTCAGAATCCCCGAGGCCAGTTCCTCGGAGTAACCCTTCGCTCCAGGCACCAGCGGCGTGAAAGCCGCTGGTTTTTTTCCTGGCTGAATCCAGTGTGTTCACAGCTGCGTATTTGGTCATGGAGGTGTTTATGAAGGTTAAACCCTGGACGTGGGTAGCCTTGTTGGGGGTAGCTGCGGTAGCTGCCCTGGCCCAGATGCAGAGCAAAGGGCCCGAGATCCGCTACGCCGAGCTTTCGGGAACGGCAGGCCTAAAGGGCACGGCGGTGATCCTCACCTCGCCCGGCGGGGAACACGAGGTCTTCCTGCGCCTCGAGGGGCTCAGACCCGGCTCGGGGGTCTACGCCAACCACATCCACTACAACGCCGCCGGCAACGCCAGTTGCCAGGCCCAAAACGGCGATAAGATCATCGGGCTGGCCAACTTGCAACCCGACGACAAGGGGGTGGCTCTGGCCTACACCCGCCTGCCTGCCAGCGTGAAGTACCCCGAGGGAGAGACTTACGTCAACGTCCACGCCAACACCCCAAACCCAGTGGGGGCCAGCATCGCCTGTGGCCAGGTGGAGAAGGCAGGGGAATACAAATAACCCAGGCCGATCCAGGCTTTCGACCAGCCTGCGCAGGCTAAAGGGGGATGCCCATGCGGTTGGCTTTGTTCTTGGCCTTGAGTTTAGCCCTCACAGGATGCCCCATAGGTGGAGGGGGTGGCGGAGGCGGTGGGGACGGAGGACCCACGGCCTGCCCTTCCACCATCGAGATCCAGAACTTCGCCTTCAAGCCCAGCACCTGTTCGGTAAAAGCCGGGACCAGCCTGACTTTTAAGAACCTCGACAGCATCCCGCATACCGCCACTTCCGACTCGGGAGTCTTCGACACCGGGAGCCTCGACCAGGGCCAGACCTCGGCGTCCATCCTCTTCGACACCCAGGGCACCTTCCCCTACCACTGCACGATCCATCCCAGCATGAAGGGCACCATCGTGGTCAATCCTTGAGAGGTGAGCTATGAAGCGAACGGTAATCTGGCTTTGCGCGACCGGCCTGGCCCTCTCCCTCCCCATCGCTCTGGGCCGTCCTCCCTACCGCCTGGCGGCCATCGCCCAACTCCACCTGACCCCCGACCAGGGGAATACCCGCACCGTCACCTGCCAGTTCTGCCACGTCAACCCCGGTGGCGGCCCCCCCTGGAATCCCTTCGGCGAGCTGGTGCGCTCGAACTTCAGGGGCAACATCAATCAGGCCCTCTACGACGCGCTCAGGGCCATGAAGGACTCCGACGCAGATGGCTACCTCGACGTCCTCGAGGTCTTCGCGGGCACCTGGCCGGGCAACCCCGACAGCAAACCCCTCGTAGACCCCGCCTTCCTCAAGGCCAACTTCGAGAAAGCGGGCGGGGTGGATCTCTACAAGCCCGCGCAGTAAGAAGTCGCCGACGGTTGGCTCAGGCACGCCAACCCAAGTCAACCCAGCAAACCCTCCCAACCGGGAGGGTTTCCCTGCACTGAGAGCTGTCGCCTACTTCAGGCTGGGGCCGTAGGCTTAGGATTCGCGCATGAACGACAAGGTCGCGCTCGTCACCGGAGCTTCCGAAGGTATCGGCAGGGAAATCGCCCGCCTGCTCGTGAGTGAGGGGGTGAAGGTGGGGCTGCTGGCCCGCAACCGGGTCCGGCTCGAGGCCCTGGCCACCGAACTTGGCGAGAGGGCTGTGGCTTTGTCGGGGGACGTGACCCAGTTTGCCGACCTCGAGCAGGCTGTGGCGCGGCTCGAGGAGCGCTTTGGCGGGCTGGACTACCTGATCAACAACGCCGGGATCGGAGTCTTCAAGCCCGTGCAGGACATGGGTATCGAGGAGTGGCGAGCGGTGCTCGAGACCAACCTCACCGGCCTCTTCCTGGCGACCAAGGCCGCCGTGCCCGCCATGCAGCGCCGCGGTGGGGGTCACATCGTCAACATCGGCTCGCTGGCCGGGAAAAACGCCTTCGCGGGTGGCAGCGCCTACAACGCGAGCAAGTTCGGCCTCATTGGTTTTTCCGAGGCCATCATGCAGGATCTGCGCTACCTGGGTATCCGCGTCAGCACGGTGCTGCCGGGCTCGGTCAACACCGCCTTCGGCGGTAACAGCACCGATGCCGCTTGGAAAATCCAGCCCGAGGACGTGGCCCAAGCCGTTCTGTACGTGCTTCGGAGCAATCCGCGGGTGATGCCGGGGCAACTCGAGCTGCGCCCGGCGCAGCCCCCACGCAAATAGGGTGGGAGAGGCCAATCGCCGTCGATGTCTTTTGTTTGAAGAACGAACAAAAGGGCGCACGAATCGGCCCGAGATGGGGCTTTTGTACCCCTTTACGTCTCATGGTGGGGCGTGTAAGATTTGCGGTGACGCGTTAAGGAAATTTTGGAAACGCCATGGAAGCGTTCCCATGCTCCGCGTCTGGACCTAGGAGGAAGTATGAGGAAAGGCTGGCTTGTCGCGCTGGGCGTCGTCATGGGCCTGGCAATGGCTCAGGGGAAGCTGACGGTGTGGACGCACTACGGCGGCCCCGAGCTCGAGTGGTTGAAGAAGACGGCTGCGAGCTTTGAAAAATCCAGCGGCACCAAGGTCGAAGTGGTCGAGGTGCCCTTCGGGGATATCCAAAACAAGTTCATCCTGGGTGCCCCTCAGGGCCAGGCGGCTGACCTGATCGTGAGCATTCCGCACGACTGGGTGGGGGCCATGGCGGCAGCGGGCGTGCTCGAGCCCATGGGCAAGTACACCACCGCCAGCTACGTGCAGGGCCTCGATGACGTAGCGGTGGAGGCCCTGACCTACCGCAACCAGCTCTTCGCGCTGCCCATGTTCGCCGAGTCGGTGGCGCTGATCTACAACAAGAAGTACGTCAAGAGCGCCCCCAAGACCTGGGACGAGTTCCTCAAGATCGCCCAGGAGAACACCAAGGGCAACACCTTCGGCTTCCTCTACAACATCGGTGACCCCTACTTCAACTACGGCTTCTTCACCGCCTATGGCGCCAGCGTGTTCGCCAAGAGCGGGGGCAGCCTCAACGCGGGCGACCTGCGTTTGGGCGGTGAGGCCGGGCAGAAGGCCCTGAGCTTCATCAAGGACCTGCGCTATAAGTACAAGCTGGTCCCCGAGGGTGTGGACTACGGCGTGGCCGACGGGGCCTTCAAGGATGGCTCACTGGCTATGATCATCAACGGCCCCTGGGCCATCGGCGACTACAAGAAGGCCAAGATCGACTTCGGCATCGCCTCCTTCCCCGCTCCTCCCGGCGGCTCGGCCTGGAAGCCCTTCGTGGGCGTGCAGGGTGTGGCTATGAACGCCTATTCCCGCAACAAAACCGCCGCCGCCAACTTCGCCAAGCTGCTGGTGAGCGAGAACAGCCAGATCGCCTTCAACCAAGCCGGCGGGCGCATCCCCGTCTCCAAGGCCGCGGTGGCCAAGCTGAAGAACGATCCCGTGGTGGCCGGCTTCTCGCCCGTCATCGCCAGCGGCACGCCCATGCCCAACATTCCCGAGATGGGCAAGGTGTGGGGCCCGTGGGGTAACGCCATCAGCCAAGCCATTCAGAAGCCCGACACCAACGTGGCCAAGATCATAGAGGACATGGTGGCCGAAATCCGCAAGGGAATTGGCTCGAAGTAGCTTTTAACCAGCCCCCGCCCCGCCTCGGCGGGGGCTTTTTTTCAGGAGCGGGGCCCTTCGCTGTGCAGTACGATCTGGGCGGAGGGTCGTTTTTAGGAGGGAAGCATGTACCGATCTCCGCAGGGTGCGCGCGGTTTTCTCCTGTCCATCGGGCTTTTGGGAGGGGCGCTGGGGGGCTCCTTCCTCATAGGGCTGCTGGTTTTCTGGGGCCTGCAAGCCGCTTTCCCCCGCCCCATCGACAACCCCTACCCCGGCTATGTGGTGCTGATCTTCACCGTCGTCGTGCTCATCCCCCTGCTCATCCTCATCGCCCGGCGTTTTGCCTTCATCACCGACTGGTATTACCTGCTGCCCGCCATCAGCTTCCTGCTGGCCTTCACCTTTTATCCCATCATCCTGACGGTTTATTTCGGCTTCACCAACTACAACGGCATCCGCAACAACGGCAAGGCCGACCGCTCGAGCGAAACCCAGATCGTCCGGGTCGAAGGAAGGAGGCTGGTGCTGGCCCAGCCCGCCGCAGATGCGCTTCGCTGTGACGAGCCCGATTGTGCGGGGGTGCAGCTCGAGCTCACCAGCGACACCCAGCGGGCCAGGGTCGGCGTGGTCCAGGCCGACGGAACCATCGTCGAGCTGGCTCGAGCAGTCGGCTTTACGCCCACGCTGGCCTACCGGGTCAACAATTATTCCTTCGTCGGCTTCGAAAACTACGTGCGCATCTTCAGCCAGGCCGGCACCATCTTGTTGCCGGTCTTCATCTGGAACGTGGCCTTCGCCTCGTTCACCGTCTTCATCAGCGCGCTGCTGGGCCTGGTGATCGGCCTGATGCTCAACAACAAGAACCTCAAGCTACGGGGCTTCTACCGCACGGCGCTCATCATCTCCTGGGCCATGCCCGTGGTGATCAGCGTGCAGGTCTTCTCGGCCATGCTCAACGTGCAGTTTGGCCCCATCAACCGCCTCCTGGGCCTGCTGGGCTCCTATCCCATCCCCTGGCTCACCGACCCCGAGTGGTTCAAGGTATCGGCCCTGCTCATCAGCTTGTGGCTGGGCTTTCCCTACTGGATGACTGCCACGCTGGGCGCGCTGTCGACCATCTCCGAGGACGTCTACGAGGCGGCCAGGATCGACGGGGCCACGGGCTGGCAGACGCTCACGAGCATCACCCTGCCCCTGCTGCGCCAGCCCTTCATCCCACTCTTGCTGGGCTCCTTCGCCTACAACTTCAACAACTTCGGCCTGATCTACCTCATGGGGACCCAGCCGGGCGTCGAGGGCCGGCCCTCGACGGCGCAGGCCGGGGACATCCTCATCACCTGGGCCTATAAAACCGCCTTCCAGGCCGACGGGGGGCAGGCTTACGGGCTGGGCGGGGCCATCTCGGTGATTATCTTCTTCATCACCGTGGCCATCAGCCTGGTCAACTTCCGGGTCACCGGGGCGCTGCGGGAGGTGCGCTGATGATCGGCAGCGTGCTGACCTGGCTGGTCACGGCGGGCCTCGCGGCGTGGGTGGTGTTCGGCTACATCCTAGGCATGGACCTGCCTGGGGTTCCGGGGGGGCTGGGGCTGTTGGAACGCATCCAGCCCAACACGCCTTTTGGCTTCGTGCGCGTGGAGAACGGCTGGGTCTATGCGGTAGGGGGTTTGCTGGTCGTCGCAGCCCTGATCCTGCTCTATAGCCTGGCGATCACGGCCTTCGCCAACCGGCGTTCGGGTCGTAAGAAGAGCCCCTGGCCGCTCTTCGGGCAGGGGCTGGTCCACCTGTTCATGTGGCTGATGCTCTTCTTCGCCTATTACCCCATCCTCCAGATCGTGGCGGCTTCCTTCGACCCCACCAACAGCCTGTATCGCTTCAGCGCCCCGCAAAGCGACAACCTGCTGATCCGAGCCCGCGTCATCCCCGACTTCGCCAAGGCCAACTTCGACAACTATGCCAGGCTCTTCGACGGGGTGGTGGTCCACGGCTACCAGTGGGTGCTGATGCTGCTCTCGGCGGCGGCCCTGCTGGGAGCGCTGGGGATCGCCGCCTACCGCCGCCTGATCGGCGACACGAGGGAAAGCGGGTCGCTGGCCTCGAGGCAAAATCGCCTCCTCGTCACTTTCGCCGTGGCCTTCTTCATCCTCGTCGTCTTCCTCTCGCCCACGCAGTTCACCAGCCCCAACACCGAGGCCAAGTTCTTGCTGTGGATCCGCAACACCCTCTTCGTCTCGGGGCTCACCGGGCTGCTGGCGGTGCTGCTGACGGCCACGGCGGGCTATGCCTTCGCCCGCTTCAACTTCCCCGGACGCTATCCCATGCTGCTGGTGTTCATCTTCGTGCAGATGTTCCCCGGCTTCTTGGGCCTCATCGCCATCTACACCCTGATGTCCAACCTGGGCTTCCTGGACCCGCGCTACCCCATCCTCAACTTCGCCGGGCTGGTGCTGGCCTACTCGGGGGGCATCGTGAGCTTCGGCACCTGGGTCTACAAGGGTTTCCTCGAGTCCATCTCCAAGAGCCTCGAGGAGGCCGCCCTCATCGACGGGGCCACCCGGTGGCAGGCCTTCACCCAGGTGCTCGTGCCCCTGTCGGCGCCGATGTTCGTTTTCATCTTCCTCTTGCAGTTCGTGGGCACCTACTCCGAGTTCATCCTGGCCAACCTGCTGCTCACCGGCTCGGATAGCTGGACGGTGGGCATGGGCTTGCGTAACTTCACGACGGGCCAGTTCCAGACCAAGTGGGGCCTCTTCGCCGCTGCCGCGGTGCTGGGCAGCATCCCCATCCTGCTGACGTTCTACGGTTTCCAGCGCTACTTCGTCTCAGGTTATACAGCGGGTTCGGTGAAGGAATAGGTCGAATAGTCGAACAGTCGATGGCTATGAGCTATCGGCCATTCGCCATAGGCGAGGTGCAGATGCACTATCACGATTGGGAACCCTTTTGCGTCGATCCGCTGACCCCAGAGCTGGGCGAGGAAGTCACCCTGCGCCTGCGCACGCGGGCTAAAGAAGGCTACTTGATCCTCGAGCGCTACGGTGAGGTCGAGCGCAGGCCTTTGAAAGCGGTGAAGGGGGGGCTCGAGATCACCGTGCCCATGTACAGCTCACCGCTGCGCTACTGCTTTTTTCTGAGCCGGGAAAGGTGCTACGTCAGCAGCGGTGGAAGCCAGGGGACTATGCCCCGCTACGACCGCTTCTTTCACCTGCTCTCGGCTCCCAGCGTGCCGGAGTGGGCGGTGGGGGCGGTGTTTTACCAGATCTTCCCCGACCGTTTCAAAAATGGCGACCCCTCCAACGAGGCCAAGGCGGCGCAGTGGGTCTACGAGGGGCGACCCATCGTCAAGAAGGGCTGGGACGAGCCGGTGGAGCCGAAGTTTGGGGCGCACCAGCACTACGGGGGCGACCTCGAGGGCATCCGCCAGGAGCTGGGCTACCTCCAGGACCTGGGCGTCGAAGCCCTCTACCTCACCCCCATCCTCCCCTCCCCTTCCTCGCACCGCTACGATGCGCTGGACTACCTCAACACCGACGTGCGCCTGGGGGGCAACGAGGCTTTCGAGCGCCTGGTCGCCGACCTGCACGCGCGCGGCATGAAAATCGTCCTGGACGGGGTGTTCAACCACATCGGCAGCGCCCACCCCGACTTCCAGAAAGCCCTCAAAGACCCCGACAGCCCCGAGGCGGGCCAGTTCACCTTCCACGCCGATGGGACGTATGCCGCTTTCTTCGGGGTCAAGACCCTGCCTAAGCTCGACTACGCCAACCCCCTCACCGTCGAGCGCTGGCTGGACGGCTACCACGCCCCGGTGCGGCACTGGATTCGCAAGGGCGCCGACGGCTGGCGGCTGGACGTAGCCCACCAGATTGGCGAAGGCGGCACCGACCGGGGCAACACCGAGTTGCTGCGGCTGATCCACCGCAACTCCCGCGAGGAGAACCCCGAGGCCTTCGTCTTCGGCGAGCTGTTCTTCGATACTACCGAGAAGCTGCGCCAGCACACCCTCGACGGCTCCATGCACTACGCCGGCTTCGCCAACCCCGTCATGGAATGGCTCAGTGGGCGCAACGTCTATGGCTGGCCGGTTCAGGTGAGCACCCAGGAGGTCTGGGCAACCCTGTGGGACCACTACACCGCGCTGCCGCTGCAAGTGCGCCAGTGCATGTACACCCTGCTGGGCTCGCACGACATCCCTCGGCCCCTGTGGCGGCTGCGGGGCGATGTGGGGAAGTTCAAGCTGGCCCTGGGGCTGCTGCTGAGCTTCCCCGGCGCTCCCGGCATCTACTATGGCGACGAGATCGGCCTCGAGCAGGCCAACGACTATGACGACTTCGTGGGCGACCCCATGTGCCGGGGCACCTTTCCCTGGGATGAGCGCAGGTGGAACCAGGAGGTGCGGAGCTGGGTCAGGCAGCTCATCGCCCTGCGCAAGGCGGTCCCCGCCCTGCGGCGCGGCGGGCTGCAACCGCTGGCGGTCAGCAACACGCTGCTCTCCTTCCGGCGCATCTACGCGGGTGAGGAGGTGTGGGTATACGCGGCGCTCGAGCCCACCGTGCTCGAGTTGCCCATGGCCACCGACCTGCTCGCGGGCAGGGAGGTCTCCGGGCGGCTGGAGTTGCAAGGGTTGGGCCTTTATCGGCTGAAGCGCTAGGCAGAAAGGGGGTGTCGGGTGAGGGGTACGATTCCCTCCGAGCACCTTACGCTACGCAGGGTGGCCAGCAGGGGCGCTACCCTATCCTCTGTAGGCGCTTCTGATAGAGTCAAGGGGTGAGCAAGACGCCCAGACGGGTGGTGGTGGGGCTCTCCGGGGCCTCGGGGATGGCGTATGGGATCGACCTGCTCCAGACCCTGCGGCGCATCGAGGGCCTCGAGATTCACTTGGTCATGACCCAAGGGGCTAAACGGGTGCTGGTCGAGGAGATGGGCAAGCACCCCGAGGAGGTGGAGTTGCTGGCCGACGCGGTACACCGCGCGCAGGACATCGGGGCTTCCATCGCCTCGGGCTCCTTCCGCACCCTGGGCATGGTGATCGTGCCCTGTAGCGCCACTTCGGTTTCCAAGATCGCCTATGGCATCGCCGATAACCTGCTCACCCGCGCCGCTTACGTCCACCTCAAGGAACGCCGCCCGCTGATCTTAGTGCCGCGCGAGGCTCCGCTGCCCATACCGACGCTCGAGGCCCTGCTCAAGGCCGCCCAGGCCGGAGCCACCATCCTGCCCGCGGCCCCCGGTTTCTACACCAGGCCTCAGTCCATCGAGGACCTGTTAGCCTTCATGACCCAGCGCGTGCTGGACCTGCTGGGCCTGGAATACCCCAGGGCCCCGCGCTGGAAGGAGCCCGAGGTGGTCGAGGAATAGAGTTCTGCGGAAAGCGGATGTCGGGGAAGGCCAGTTAGGCGGTGGGCGTGCCTTAGCGCAGGAAGAAGGCCGCGTAGACCAGCCCCAGCGCGATGCGGTAGATGGCGAAGGGCACAAAGGTGTTACGGCTGACGAAACCCAGCAGCCAGCGCACGGTCAGCAGGGCGGTGATGAAGGCCGCCACGAAGCCGGTGGCCATGATTCCGAAGCCCTCCTTTGGGAAGGTGCTGGCGCTTTGCAGTAGGTCGTAGCCGGAAGCCGCCAGCATGGTGGGCACGGCCAGGATGAAGGAGAACTCGGCGGCGGCCCGGCGCGAGAGCCCGCTGAGCATTCCGCCTACGATGGTGGCCCCGCTGCGCGAGGTGCCGGGGAAGATGGCCGCCAGGCCCTGAAATACCCCGATCAGCATGGCCTGGGCTAAGGGCATCTGATCGACGTCGTCGTATCTCTTGTGGTTCTGAAGCCAGCGATCGACGAAGAGCAAAAGCACCCCCACCCCGATCAGGGCGCACACCACGATCAGGTCGTTGCCCAGGATGCGGTCCTTGATGAGGCGGTACAGCCCGAAACCGATGACCCCGGTGGGGATGAAGGCCAAGGCGATGCGCTTCCAGACCTCGAGGTCCCGCAGGAAGCGCGGGAGGTAGAGCGCCAGCACCGCCAGGATGGCCCCGAGTTGGATCACGATCAGGAAACTTTTGGCAAAGTTGTCGCTCTCGATGGGGATGCCCAGCAGATGCGAGGCCAGGGTGAGGTGACCGGTAGAAGAGATGGGCAGGAATTCGGTGAGGCCCTCGAGCACGCCCAGCAGGATGGCTTCCCAAAACGTCACGCCCAAGAGCTTAACACGAAGCCTCTATGAGAATGTCCAGTCTTTTCTGGTAGCCTTTGGGCTGATGTCGCTCTCGGTACTCCTTCCCGCCGCCGGTTTGGGCGAGCGCCTGGGGCGCGGCCCTAAGGCCTTCCTCGAGGTTGGGGGCAAGACCTTGCTCGAGCACGCGCTCTCGGCCTTCGCCTGGGCCGGGGAAGTCCTGGTGGCCCTGCCGCCCGGCTACCCCCAGCCCCCGCGCTCCGGCGTGCGCTTCGTGGCTGGGGGCCCAACCCGCCAGCAAAGCGTGTGGAACATGCTGCGCGAAGCCACAGGCGACGTAGTGCTGGTGCACGACGTGGCCCGGCCCTTCGTGGTACGGGAGGCCGTCGAGCGGCTGCTGAAGGCGGTGAGCGAAACAGGGGCCGCCACCCTGGCGATCCCGGTACCCGACACCCTGGTGGAGGAGCAGTCCGGCTCGTACGGCGCGGTGATCCCGCGCGAGCGCTACCGGCTGGTGCAGACCCCCCAGGGCTTCCGGCGCGAGTTGCTGCTCGAGGCCCACCGCGAGGCCATTCGCCTGGGGCAGGACTACAGCGACGATGCCCAAGCCGTGCTGGCCCTGGGCTACCCGGTGGCGCTGGTCGAGGGCGACCGCAGGATGTTCAAGCTGACCTACCCCGAAGACCTCGACCTCGCCGAAGGGCTGGCCCGCACGTGGAACTGCTAGCACCCGCCAAGGTCAACCTGGGCCTTTCCGTCGTGGGGAGGCTCGAAAACGGCTACCACGAGTTGCACACCCTCTTCGCCGCGCTGGACCTGGGAGACCGGCTCATCGTCGAAGCGCGCCCGGCAGGGATCGGGCTGGAGGTGAGCGGCGCGGAACTCTCCTCGGGGCCGGACAACCTCGTCTACAAGGCGGCGCAGGCCTACCTCGAGGCCGCCGGATGGCCCGGTGGGGTGTGGGTGCGACTGGAGAAAAGGCTCCCGCTGGCCGCCGGGCTGGGCGGGGGCTCCTCCGACGCGGCGGCGGTGCTGCGGGCGCTCTCGAGCCTCTACCCCGCCCCCCTCGACCTCCCTGCCATTGCCCGGAAGCTGGGGGCCGACGTGCCCTTCTTCCTGCTGGGCGGCATGGCCGAAGGGCGGGGTGCGGGGGAGCGCTTAAGGCCCGTAGAGGTCGTGGAAGCCCACCTGGTGTTGGTCAATCCGGGCATCGCGGTTTCGGCGGCGGCGGCCTACGGGGCCCTCCGGCCCGAGGAGTGGGGGGGAGAACTCGACGTCAGGGGCATCCTCGAGGCCCTCCGTTCGGGCCACGACCCGCCCTACTGGAATAGCCTCGAGGCCCCCGTCTTCCGCCTCGAGCCCGCCGTCGCCGAGCTCAAGCTCCACCTGAAGTCCGCAGGGCTGCGCGGGGTGCTGATGTCGGGCTCGGGATCGAGCGTCTTCGGCCTGGCCCCTGATGCCGACGCGGCCCTTTTTCTCGCCCGCCAGCTTCAAGCCCGCTTTCCCTGCTTCTGGGTGCGCGCGGCGCGGACGGTGGGGAGTCAATTGTAGAAGCACCCTCGCCGGGGGCTCGAGACGGGGTGTATATTCAGGGGGTCATCGGGGGTGCTTGGCTCAAAGCCAGGCTGAGAGATACCCTTGGAACCTGACCCGGTTAGGACCGGCGTAGGGAGCGTGACGGGAACAAAGCAAGGCGAACGTGCCTTCGGCCCCCTCCGGTGACAAGGGGGATTTTCTATGTTCAAAAAGCTTCTTCTGGCGACGCTGACCCTGCTGGGGTTGGCCCAGGCACAGCAGCTGACCATCCTCAGCCACGAGAGCTTCAACCTCGACAAGAAGCTGGTGGCCGAGTTCGAGCAGAAAAACGGCATCAAGCTCCGCTTCCTCAAGGCTGGCGATGCTGGGGAGATGCTCAACAAGGCCATCTTGAGCAAGGCCGCGCCCGTAGCCGACGTGATCTACGGCTTCGACAACTCCCAGCTCTCGCTGGCCCTCGAGGCCGACATCCTCCAGCCTTACGCCTCGCCTGCCCTGGCAGTGCTGCGCCCTGAGTTCGTGCTCGATAGGACCTACCGCGCCCTGCCGGTGGACTATGGCTACGTGGCCCTGAACTACGACAAGGCCTACTTCAAGGACAAAGCCCTGCCCCAGAGCTTCGCCGACCTGGCCAGGCCTGAGTTCGCCAAGCTGCTGGTGGTGACCAACCCGGCTACTTCCTCGCCGGGGCTGGCTTTCCTGCTGGCTACGGTCAAGACCTTCGGCGAGGACGGCTACCTCGACTTCTGGGCCAAGCTGCGCGACGGGGGGGTGCGGGTCGAGAAGGGCTGGAGCGAGGCCTACTACACCGCCTTCTCCAAGTCCGGCGGTGACCGCCCGCTGGTGGTGAGCTACGCGACCAGTCCCGCCGCCGAGCTGTTCTACTCGGAGAAAAAGCTCGACGAACCCCCCACGGGCAACCTGCTCCTGCCCGGCAGTTCCTTCTTGCAGGTGGAGTTCGTGGGCATCCTCAAGGGCACCAAGCAACTCGCCGCCGCCCGCAAGTTCGTGGACTGGCTGCTCTCCAAACCCGTGCAGGAGAGCATCCCCACCGAGATGTGGATCTACCCCACCCGCAAGGACGCCACGCTGCCCGAGGTGTTCAAGTGGGCCGAGGTGCCCAGGGCTC
Source organism: Calidithermus roseus (assembly GCF_003574095.1). GTDB lineage: Bacteria > Deinococcota > Deinococci > Deinococcales > Thermaceae > Calidithermus > Calidithermus roseus. The sequence continues at coordinate 8,684 of NZ_QWLA01000006.1, read as the reverse complement.
CAGCCACCCTCGAGCCCCGTAGCATCGCCCAAAACCGCGAGCGCTGGGTGAGCGAGTGGACCAAAGTGGTGCTGCAGGGGCAGTCGCCTGAGGCGGTGAAGAAGGGGCGAAAATAGCCGCATGCGCCTGAGCCCTCTGCTGGCCCTGCCCGTGCTGGTCTTCCTGGCGCTGGCGCTGGGCTACCCGCTGGTGCGGGTGCTGCTGCTGGGCTTGGGAGAGGGGCTGGGGGAAACCCTGCGGAACCCCTACTACTGGGGGCGGCTGGGGTGGAGCCTGGAGTATGGGCTGGCCTCGAGCCTCCTCACTACCCTGCTGGCCCTGCCCCTGGCCTATGCCTTCCGCTACCGCTTTCCGGGGCGGGAGGCTTTGCTTTCGCTCTCGACGGTGCCCTTCGTGCTGCCTACCCTCGTGGTGGCGCTGGGCTTCCTGGCCCTGGCGGGCCCCAGGGGCCTGCTGGGGCTCAACTTGCAGGGAACGCCCTGGATTTTGCTGTGGGCTGCGGTGTTCTACAACCTAGGTCTGGTGCTGCGCCTGCTGGTGGTGCTGCTGCCCAGCCTCGAGACCCCCCTGGCCGCCGCCCGCACCCTGGGCGCTTCGCCCTGGCGGGCCTACCTGCGGGTGGGCATTCCCCTGCTGGCTCCAGGGTTGCTGGCCGGGGGTGGCCTGACCTTTCTCTATACCTTCAGCAGTTTCGGACTGCCGCTGGTGCTGGGGGGGCAGCGCTATGCGACGCTCGAGGTCGAGATCTACAGCCTGCTCAGCTACCGCCTGGCCTTCCCCGAGGCCACCGCGCTGGCCCTGGCCCAGCTCATGGTGAGCGCCGGGGTCACGCTGCTGTACCTGTGGGTCCAGGCCCGGCTGGCCCTGTCGCTGGGCACGGGAACCGGCCCCAAAGCCCTCCCCCACCTCCGCGCCTGGGGCCTCTCGCTCATCCTGGGGCTGTGGTTCGCCTTGCTCTACGCCCCCTTGCTGGCCCTGCTGGTCAAGGCGCTGCAGAACCCCTCGGCCTTCATCGCCGTCTGGAGCAGCGACGATTTCACCCCGGCAGGCGAGGCCTTGTGGAACACCCTGCGTTTTGCCGGGCTGACCCTGCTGCTGGCCTTCCCCATCGGTTTTCTCTACGCCTACGCGGTCTGGCGCGGCGAGGGGCTGCACCCGCGCCGCGCAGGGCCCCGCTGGCTCGACCTGACCGGGATGCTTCCCCTGCTGGTCTCCCCGGTGCTGGTGGGGCTGGGCTACCTGCTGACTTACCCGCAATTGAGCGGTTCGCTGCTGCTGCTGATCGCGGCCTACGCGCTGCTGAGCTACCCGCTGTTGAGCCGTGCGCTGCTCCCGGCACTGCGGGCCATGCCGAAGAGCGTGCTCGAGGCCGCCCGCACCCTGGGCGCTGGCCCCTGGCGCAGGTTGTGGCGGGTAGAGTGGCCCCTGCTGCAACCCGCCCTGCGCTCAGGAGCGGCCCTGAGCCTGGCCGCCGTGATCGGGGAGTTCGGAGCCACGCTCATCCTGCGCCGCCCGGAGTGGACCACCCTCTCCCTCGCCATCTACGAGCGCCTGGGGCGACCGGGTGCCACCCCCTTCGCCGAGGCGCTGGCCCTGTCAGTTTTGCTGGGGCTCCTGGCAGGCGGGGTGTTCTACCTGCTCGACCGGGGGCGGGGGGCGGTGGGCTAGGGAAGCGGTTTTCGGGTGGCTACGACCGGTGCCCAGCTATCGACATCGACCCTTCAGGCCTTCCCCGCCGAGCCGAAGAGCTCCATGCGGGCTTTGACGATCTTTTTCATCTCCTCGCGGGCCGGGCCCAGGATCTTGCGCGGGTCGAACTCCTTAGCACTACCGCCCAGCACCTCGCGCATGACCGCTACGAAGCCCAGGCGCAGGTCGGTGTCGGTGTTGATCTTGGCGATGCCGGCCTTGATGCCCTTCTGGATGTCCTCGGGGTGAATCCCAGCGGCCTCGCCGATCTCGCCGCCCGCGGAGCGGAAGCGTTCGACGAGTTGCTGGGGCACACTGCTGGCCCCGTGCATCACCAGCGGGTTCGGGACGGCAGCAGCGATGGCCCTGATGCGCTCGTGGTCGATGAAGGGGCGCCCCTTGCCCTTGTAGGCCCCGTGCGAAGTCCCGATGGCCACCGCCAGGTAGTCGGCTCCGGTGGCCTCCATGAACATCCTGGCCTCCTCGGGGTTGGTCAGGAAGGCATCCTCGGCGCTCACCACCACGTGCTCCTCCACCCCACCCAGGCGGCCAATCTCGGCCTCAACACTCACGCCCAGGGCATGGGCGGCCTCCACCACACGCTTGGTCTCGCGGATGTTGGTTTCGGTGTCCTCGTGGGACTTGTCGATCATCACGCTGGTGAAGCCCATCTGGATGGCCTTGAGGCAGGACTCGTAAGAGGAGCCGTGGTCGAGGTGGATGCACACGGGTACCCTGGCATCGCGGCCCATCTCCTTCACCAGGGTCGTCAGGGCCTTGCCGCCGTACTTCATGGCCCCTTCGGAGAGGGCCAGCAGCACCGGGCTTCTGGCCTCCTCGGCGGCCTCGAGCACCGCCTGCACGAACTCCATGTTGTTGACGTTGAAGGCCCCCACTCCGTAGCCCTCTTTGCGAGCCTTGCTCAGAATTTCCATTCCGGTTACGAGCATCGTATCCTCCGGGGCACAGTCTAACGTACGCCCTGCGGTCTATGCCCGACACCCTTTCCCTTTCTCTGCCCCCTTGACAAGGGGGCAAGGGGGATATCCGTGGGCCCCCAGCCCTCAATCCTCGACGCTCTTAACCCCCTTGCTCCCCGCTGCACTCTTCAGTAGGCCCTTCCCGTCGCCTTGGTGAGCAGCAGCTTGAGCTCGTGGGGGCTGGTGGCGGTGAGTTCGGCGTCCTCGAGGCTGATCAGACCCTCCTGGTAGAGCCTGGAGAGGTGCTGCTCGAAAGTCTGCATGCCGCGCAGGTTGTCCTGCGACATGAACTCGCGGATCTGCGGGGTCTTGTGCTCGTCCTTGATCAGCTCGCGGATCAGAGGGGTAGCCAGGAGTACCTCCAGCGCCAGTACCCGCCCCCCTCCATCGGCGCGGGGCACCAGGCGCTGGGAGAGGACGCCCAGCAGCGACTCGGCCAACAGGATACGGATTTGCGTGTGGTCCTGGGGGGGGAAGAAGTCGATGATGCGGTTGATGGTGCGAATGGCGTCGAGGGTGTGCAGGGAGGAAAAGACCAGGTGGCCAGTCTGGGCAGCCATGATCGCGGCTTCCACCGTCTCGCGGTCGCGCATCTCCCCAATGAGGATGACGTCGGGGTCCTGGCGCATGGCGTACTTCAAGCCGGTGAGGAAGGAGTCGGTATCCACGCCAACCTCGCGCTGCACGACCAGGCTCTTCTTGTGCTTGTGTAAGTACTCGATGGGGTCTTCGATGGTGATGATGTTCTTGGCCGAGTGGAGATTGATGTAGTCGACCATCGCGGCCAGGGTGGTGGTCTTGCCCGAGCCGGTGGGGCCGGTCACCAGCACCAGGCCCCGCTCCTGGTTGGCCAGGCTCTCCATCACCTCTTTGGGCAGGCCCAGCGCCTCGAAGCCGGGAATGGCCTCGGAGACTACCCGGATCACCATGCCCATGCTGCCACGCTGGTGCAGCAGATTGCAGCGGAAGCGGGCCAGCCCCGGAAGGGTGAAGGCGAAGTCGAGTTCCTTGCGGTACTCCAGCTCTTCCTGCTGCTCGGGGGTCATCAGGGCTTTGGCGAAGGTCTCGATGTCGCCCTGGCTCATCACCTTGTTGCTAAAAGGCTTGAGCTTGCCGTAGACCCGCATGGTGGGCGGGGCTCCGGCCTGCAAGTGGATGTCCGAGGCCTGAGCCTGCACCATGGCCTTGAGCATTTCGAGGATTGAAGTGGATTTCGAGCTCATCGGGGCTACCTCGGCCATAAGCTAATGCTAGTCCAAGCTACCTTTCGCCTTTGCTCTTCTTCACCAGCAGCGCATGAGAGCTTAACTCTGCATTAAGGTTGGGGCTTCAGTTGACGTTCTCACCGCGTATGTCCAGGTTTCCAGTGTATTTCATGCGGTACATTGCGGCGTCGGATTTGACCAATAAGGCCTCGAGGCTCTCCCCCCTCCGCGGCTGCACACAGCCCACGTCTCCCTGAACCTCGACCGGTCCCACCGAGGTTTGGAAGGGATCATCGAAGGCTTCCATCAGCCGCTCGAGCAGATCCGGCGAGGCGCTGGCTACCACGAACTCGTCCCCCCCGTAGCGCAGCACCAGGTCCTCGCGGCGCACGGCGGCCTTGAGGCGATCGGCCACACCCTTGAGCACCTCGTCTCCCACAGTATGGCCGTAGGTGTCGTTGATGGTTTTGAAGTTCTTGAGGTCTACGAAAGCCAGCACGAAGGGCTTGTTGCCCCTGATCCACTCATCCAGCCGGGTCAGCCCCGACCTGCGGTTGAGCGCCCCGGTCAGGGGATCGCGCTCGCCAATATAGCGCTCGGCGTGCAGCCCACGCGTGTTGAGGGCGAACATCGTCAGGCCAACGGCGTGGGCCAGCAGATAGGGGAAATAGCCCGGATGGCCATAGCCCACCACCCCCAGCACCGCCATGGCCCCCAGGTAAGGCACCACCTCCCAGCGGCGCACTCCGCGGTCATTGCCCGCCAGGATGGCACTGTACAGCCAGATATAGACGATGAAGACCAGCGGGCTCTCACTCCCCCCAGCCAGGCGCAGCACCCAGGCCAGCAACACCAAGTCCACGAAGAACACGAAGTCATCCAGGAAAACCCCGTTGCGCCGGTAATACAGGTAGTTAATCCACTGCTGGGCGAAGGCGATCGGCAGCATTACCAGCAGCTCCCCCAGGCTGATGCGAGCCCCCCCGATGGCCGCCAAGCACAGCAGCCCCACCGCGAGCACCACCCGTGCCCACACCCCGTTCAGCCAGCCCTGGAATGCCTGGGATCGCATTTCGTACCATTCTAGAGGGTCTCGGGGATTTCATCGTGTTCATGGAGCAGACCATTGATCAGGTTCAGCGCGTAGTCTCGAGTCTGCTCCACGTCCTCCCAGCGCACCTGCGCGGCGGTGTCGCTGGGCCAGTGCCAGTTGGGGATGACCCCGTTCTCCAGCCGGATCAGGCTCAAGCAGGCGTGCTCGGGGAAAGCGCGGGTGTCGAAGTAGGCCAGGCGGTACTCCAGGGGCTGGGCTCCCGGCAGCGAACGGGCGGCCTCGAGCAGCTTCCCCGAGTAGGGCCGGTAGCCCAGCATCCCCTCCCCTACCGCGTAAAACAGCGCTCCCCGGCCCACGTTGTCGATGTTGAGGATCAGCGCGTCGCGGGGGACCTGGCCGCTGCGGGCCAGGGCCAGCGCCCCTTTGGTACCCACCTCCTCACAGCCGGTGAGGGCCAGCATCACCCGCCATCCTGGAGGCACCTGCCGGGCCAATTGCTCGAAGAGGCCCGCCGCCACCGCCACCCCCGAGGCGTTGTCGTTGGCCCCACCCACGTAGGGAGCGGTGAGTTCACGCCACAGGAGCAGCCCCGCCTGAACCAGGAAATACAGCCCGATCAACCGCCCCGACCAAGGCAGCAGCGCGGCCAGGGGCGAAGCGAAGGCCAACGTGGCATTGAGCAGAAAGTTGGCCCGAAAGCCCCGCACCCGTCTGGGGTCATAGATGAACCAGGTCTTCGCGCTGTCGTAGTGGGCCATCAGCACCAGGGTTTTGTCGCCGGTCCCGGCCTGAGAGATGAGGTTCTGGGAGGGGTGGCGGTCGAAGAGGGAAGCCCAAGGAGCCCACCCGCCCCCAAAGTGCGCCCAAAAAGCATAGGCTCCCAGCAGGGCGAGCCACCACAGCTCGAGCAGGCCGCCCAGGGCCAGCAACAAGCTCACCAGCATGAGTTCCCAGCCATAGCTGCGCGGCGCTTTGAAGGGTTGGCTCTGAACCGTGTGGCCGCGGGCCTCGAGCCACCCTCGCAGCACGTCTGCGGCCTTGGCTTCCATCGCGGTAGCGCTACCGCGATGGGGCAGAGCGCACAGTGCCTCCCAGAGTTCGCGCACCCCACCAGTTTACGCAGCAGTCGGCTGAGGTGGAGTAAACTGCCGCCATGGGCAAGAAGCGCCGCGAAGAAAAGCTACGCCGCAAGGCCACTCAGCGCCCCCCTCTAACCCTCAAGGAAGCCGTCCGGTTTTTCCCCGGACTCTTCCTGCGCACCTTCCTGGTGCTGACCCCAGTCACCTTGCTCATGCTCGTGCTGGCGGGCATAGGGCTGAGCTTCTTCAACAACTTCTTCGTGCAGCTGGCGGTCTACCTGGCAGCTTACTTCGCCTTCCAGAAGTTCATCATGGGCCCGCTGCACCGCCCCCCGACCCCGAGGTCGAAGTGAGGGAAAAGAGCCCTGCACCCGGCCAGCGTTACGGGAACGTGTAACGCAATTACATCACCCGCCCATAAAAACGCAGTAGACTGGGGGCATGGGTTCTCAAATTTCATGGGAAAGCCGCTTTGCGCGGCGCGCTGCACGCATCACCAGCTCGACCATCCGCGAACTCCTCAAAATGGCCCAGCAACCGGGGATGATCACCTTCTCGGGCGGCCTCCCAGCCCCGGAGCTTTTCCCCGCCGAGGCCATGGCCCAAGCCAGCGCCAGGCTGCTGCGGGAGAAGGCCAACCAGGCCCTCCAGTACAGCACCACCGAGGGCTACCCGGCCCTGCGCGAGTGGGTGGCGGCCCGGCTTCCGGGCACCCAGCCCGACCAGGTGCTCATGGTCTCGGGTTCGCAACAAGCCCTCGACCTGCTGGGCAAGATCTTCATCGACGTCGGCTCGCCGGTCGCGGTGGAATCGCCGACTTACATGGGCGCGCTCTCGGCCTTCAACCCCTACGAGCCCGAGTACCTGAGCATAGCCATGGACGAAGAGGGGATGATCCCCGAGGCGCTCGAGGCCGTGTTGCAGCGGGGGCCGCGCTTCGTCTACGCCCTGCCCACCTTCCAGAACCCTTCAGGCCGCTTGATGAGCCTCGAGCGGCGCAGGAAACTCGTCGAGCTGGCCGATAAGTACAGCGTGCCCATCGTGGAGGACGACGCTTACGCCGAGCTGTACTACAGCGATCAGAAGCTCCCTACCCTCTACAGCCTCGACCAGCAGATGCGCGGGGGTGGCGAGGGCAACGTGATCTACCTCAGCACCTTCTCCAAGACCCTCGCTCCCGGCCTGCGCGTGGCCTATGCCGCAGGCCCGCGCGCGGTGATTCACAAGCTCGTGCAGGCCAAGCAGGGGGCCGACCTGCACACCGGATCGCTCAACCAGATGCTGGTCTACGAGATGGTCAAGTACGGCCTCGAGGAGCAGCTTTCCAAGATCCGCCAGACCTACACTGCCCGACGCGACGTAATGCTCGAGGCCCTGGCCCAGCATCTGCCCAAGGGCATCGTGTGGAACCAGCCCAAAGGCGGTATGTTCATCTGGGTGCAGTTGCCCCAGGGCATGGACGCGGTGAGCCTGTTCAAGAAGGCGCTCGAGCAAAAAGTGACCTTCGTGCCCGGCCAGCCCTTCCACGCCGACGGCAGCGGCCACAACACCCTGCGCCTGTCCTTCTCCAACGCCGAGCCCGAACTCATCCGCGAGGGAATCCGGCGGCTGGGCCGGGCGGCTGAGGAGGAGATGGAGCTGGTGAGGTAGACCAGCAGCCGAAGCAAGACGCAAAATGCTCGTGGCCTGTGGTTGTTGGCGTTCAGCGTTGGCATCTATGGATTCGCTCGAGCAACTCAACCAGCGCCTGCGGGAGAGCGTGCGGTGCGAGGGGGGTTACGCACCGGTTCCGGGAGAGGGCAACCCCCACAGCCCTGTGGTGCTCATCGGGCACAGCCCTTCCGGCAGCGACGTCCAGACCGGGCGGCCCTACAGCGGCCCCGCAGGGGAATTGCTCGAGGAGTTGCTGGCAGAAGCCGGGATCGAGCGCTCGGAGCTTTACATCACCAATCTGGTCAAGTGCTGGACCTGGAAGGAGGAAAACGGGCTCAGGGTCAACCGCATCCCCAGCGCCAAGGAGATCAAGGATTGGGTTCCGGCCTGGCTCAGGCCCGAGCTCGAGCTCATCAAGCCCAGGGCCATCGTCTGCCTGGGAGGGCCTACCGCCCAGCACTTCCTGGGCAAGGGCTTCAAGATCACCCTGCAAGGGGGGCAGTGGCTCGAGCTGCCCGAGGACTCCCCTTACCTCAAGCTCACCGGCCACCATTTCGACCCCAGACCCTTCGTGATGGGGATAGCCCAGCCCAACTACCTCACCCACCTGCAGGAGCACGCCCCCGAAAGCTACCCTGCCGCCCGCTCCAACCTGGTCGCCGACCTGCTCAAGGTCAGGCGGGCGCTCGAGGGCAAGCTGCCCGAAGCCCAGCCGCCAGAGCAGGGGGAGCTGGACATTCCGTTCTGACGAGGGGTTCGGGGTTTAAGGTAAGGGGGGACGGGTGGAGGACTTTATGGCTGACCCTGCCCAACTGCTGCGTCAAGCCGGTCTGAACGCCCAGGCTCTCGAGCCCCTCGCCGGAGGCGGCATGGGAGAGGTCTGGCGGGCGGGGCGTTATACCAACCTTAGATAGATAGTCATCCATTGGGGATCCACCTGAACCCCGCCACCCCCCGGATGACCTCGGGGTGCTCCTGGAGATAGACACAGCGCTCTACCAGACGCTCTTGCAAAGCCTCCAAG